>DATAWD010000046.1:0-9201 GCA_036267395.1 Acidobacteriaceae bacterium
CCCCTCCAGGCCCTCCGCTCCGAATAAAAGATTGTCATCCTGAGAGGAAATCGGTCGCGAAGCGGCCGAGAAAGATCTCGAGCGGTGTATTCCCTGCGCCGGCCGCCCCGCTCAAGCCCGCCTTTGGCGCGAGCAGGATCAGGGTGTCCCCTGTCCAAAACCGAACGCCCCTTCTCAAAACCGGTCACTCGCGACTTCGCGCCTTCCCGCTTCCCTTCCTTTTCCGACTCCCGGCTCTGGACCCCGACGTGCTTCTCCCCCCTCGTAAAATCCCTTCAGCGACGCCATCCGGCCGTCTACAGGAGCGCCCACCATGCATCTGCAGGATTTCCGCTTCGCCCTCCGTCAGTTGCGTAAAGCTCCGGGATTCACCCTCACCGCCGTCCTCACCCTCGCCCTCGGCATCGGAGCCCTCACCACCGTCGCCACCTGGACCAACGCCGTCCTCTATAACCCCTGGCCCCACGTCTCCGCCCCCCGCCAGATCCACTTCATCGACGCCAGCGTTCTCGGCGGCGAAGGTTACTCCGTCCACTACGACGTCTATCGATATCTTCACGACTCCGGCCGCTCCTGGTCCAACTCCATCGCCTTTGACGTCGCCTTCGTCAACCTCGCCGATCCCGGTACCCAGCCCCGCTCCATGCCCGCCGGCACCGTCTCCTCCAACTACTTCCAGTTCCTCTCGCTCACTCCCCAGGCGGGCCGCTTCTTCAATCCATCCGACAGTGACCACGCCTTCGGCGCCCACGATGAGGTCGTCCTCTCCGACGCCCTCTGGCGCGACCGCTTCCAGGCCAGCCCATCCCTCATCGGACGCACCATCTCCATCAACAAACATCCCTTCACCGTCATCGGCGTCGCCCCCCGTGATTTCGCCGGCATCTACGGCGGCCTGGCCGAATCCGCCTGGCTGCCCCTTTCCTCTCTGCGCGAGCTTTCCACCGATGCCCCTCCGGATCCCCTCCAGCACGACGGCCTTCAGGTCGCCGTGCGCCTCCGCCCCGGCGTCTCCGAGCGCTCCGCCGCTGCTGAAGTCCACACCCTCGCCCGCTCCTTCGCCGCGCAAAACCCCGGCCACGACCACTGGGACCTCAACCTCCGCGACGCCGCCCACATGGAGAAGGGCTTCTTCGGCATCGTCGGTGAAGAGCTCCCCATCCTCGCCGGCGCCTCCGTCCTCCTCATGATCCTCGTCTGCATCAACATCGCCTCGCTCCTCGGCCAGCATGCCGCCCGCCGCCGCCGCGAAGTCGCCATCCGCACCGCCCTCGGCGCCCACCCCTCCCGCATCGCCGCCCAGGTCCTCGCCGAAACCGGCCTCCTCGCCGCCGCCGGAGCCCTCGCCGGCTGGGCCGCCAGCACCGCCATCTCCCGCGCTCTCTATCTCCTGCTCCCCACCTTCGGGTACCCCATCGCCTTCAATCTCCACAGCGATCCCCGTATCCTCCTCTTCGTCATCGCCATCGCCGCTGCCGTCACCCTCCTCTGCGGACTCTACCCCGTCCGTCAGTCTCTCCGCTTCGCCCAGAACGAAGCTCTCCACCAAGGCGGCGCCTCCGTCACCGGCCGCTCCCATCGCAACTATGGCGGCCGTCTCCTCCTCGGCCTCCAGCTCGGCATCTGCTTCATCGTTCTCACCGGCTGCGGACTCCTCACTCGCACCGCCTTCAACATCCTCAGCCGCCCCATCGGCTTCAACCCCGCCCGCGTCCTCACCGCCACCATCGATTTCTCCCGCGCCGGCTACGACGCCCGGCACACCCGCCAGTTCGAAGCCACCCTCCTCGACCGCCTCCGCGCCACGCCCGGCATCACGGCAGCCACCCTCACCACCCATCTGCCCATGGGCGACATGGGAACCGGCAACGCCCAGGGCCTCACCGTCCCCGGCTACGTTCCCGCCAAAGGCGAAGACATGGAAGTCGTCACCGACTTTGAAGGCTCTGACTTCTTCCACACCATGGTCATCCCCATCCTGCAGGGCCGCGGCTTCTCCACCGCCGACAATGCCTCCGCGCCCGATGTCGCCCTCGTCAATCAGCCCATGGCCAGCCGCTACTGGCCCAAAGGCAACGCCATCGGCTCCATGGTGATCGTCAACAAGCGTCCCCGCAGAATCATCGGCATCATCGGCGATTACATGTACGCCGATCCCACCAACACCGGCGCCGATCCCCTCCTCTTTCTCCCCCTCGCTCAAAACGACTACTCCTACGCCATCATCGCCCTCCGCTACCGCACCACCGCCGACGCCGCAGCCGCCGCCCTCCGCTCCGCCGTCTCCGCGCAGGACCGCCTTCTCCCTCTTGAAGACGTCAGCTCTCTCGAATCCGTCATCGGCATGCGCTACCAGATGTCCCGCATCCCCGCCGAACTCCTCAGCGTCTACGCCTTCTCCAGCGTTCTCGTCGCGCTCATCGGACTCTATGCCGTCATGGCCTTCTCCGTCCTCGAGCGTTATCGCGAGTTCGCCCTGCGCATGGCCCTGGGTTCCACCCGCTCCGGCGTCTTCCGCCTCGTCCTCCGCGGCAGCGCCTCCACCGCCCTCATCGGACTCGTCACCGGAGCCGCCGGCTCCCTCGCCACCGTCCGCATCCTCCGCGCCCTCCTCTACGGCGTCACGCCCTTCGACCCCCTCAGCTACAGTGCCGCCGCCCTCTTCCTGCTCCTCACCGTCTTCGTAGCAGGACTCCTCCCCGCCCGCCGCGCCGCCAACATAGAACCCATGCAAGCCCTCCGCTCCGAATAGCGTTCCGGCCCGGGTGCCCCATGCAAGCCGTCCTCCGGCTTGAGTGGGGACCCACCACCCCCCGTCTGTCACCCCGAAGCGGCGCCCCGCGCAGCAGAGGGATCCGCGGTTGCCGTTACCAGCACAAGCCGCGAATCAAGAGCGCAACCAGGCAATGAGCGCCTGCCCCCTGTTCCCTATTGCCTGTCCCCCAGGTATCCACTCAGTAAAAAAACAAAATTCGCATGTAGGAAAAACAGCGCCCTAACCCGTCTATAGGAATTACTCTTCCTTTTTCCCCAGTCACTCCGGCAAAGTAGTGCTGTTTTCACGCTCGATGGCACCATCGGCCTATCCGGCCCCAGGCCCAGTCGGGATCGAATCCCGGCGCTGATCCGCATGCATTGCTTTTTAGGAGGCTTCTGCGTTGTTCAATTCCCTGTCTCGCCCCCCGTACTCTCTGCGGGAACTCTCCGCTCGGTTCACGATCCGCCCCAACCTCCAGCCCGCCCTTCCTCCCGCCTCCAACCGCAGGCCCATGGCTTCCCCCTCCCGGCTCCGGCCTCTCCTCCGGCTCGCCCTTGCATCCTCGCTCGGCGCCGCCCTCGTCGGCTGCGGCACTGCCCCACCCGACATCGGCTCGGTTCAGTCGACTCCGAATCCCCAGGTGGCGAAATATACGGTCAACGCCAGCGGCGAGGCCACGGCCACGGTCTTCTTCGGCACGAGCACCGATTATCAATTCCGCACCGGAACCTTTTCCATTCCCGCTCCCGGCGGAGCCGCCAGCGTGTACGTGGCCGGCATGCTGGCCAACACGCTCTACCACATGCGCGCCACCGTCCGCTATGCCGATGGGCGCGTGGTCAGAGATAACGATCACACCTTCACAACCGGCGCCTACCCCGCCAGTCTTCTCCCTCCTCTGGTCGCCTCCACCACCCCTGGACAGACCCCCCAGTCCGGGGTCGAAATGCTCGACGCTGCCACCTATCCCATCCAGATCATGGCCGCCGACCTCGCCGGAAACGTGATCTGGGCCTACGACCCCCAGGACATCGGCGCTTCCTCCTGGTACGCTCCCAAGCAACTTCCCGACGGCGACTTTGTCGCGCTCGCCGCCCCCACCCTTCCCACGCCCCTGAGTCTTCCCACTGTCCCGGCCAACGCCAACCTCGTCCGGGAATTTGATCTCGCTGGCAATACCGTCAGGCAAATCACCATGGACCAGCTCAACGCCGAGCTGGCCGCCCAGGGCTATAACCTCCAGCTCATCATCTTTTCCCACGACGTCACGGTCCTGCCCAACGGTCACTGGCTGGTCATTGCCACCACCCAGCGCAATGTCGTTCTCACCGGAGCCACCACTCCCACCCCCGTGGTCGGCGACGTCATCGTCGACCTCGATACCAACCTCCAGCCCGTCTGGGTCTGGAACGAGTTCGATCACCTCGACGTCAACCGCCATCCCTGGAACTTCCCCGACTGGACCCACACCAACGCCCTCATCTATTCCAAAGATGACGGCAATCTCCTCGTCTCCATCCGCCACCAGAACTGGGTCGTCAAAGTCGACTACGAAAATGGCGCCGGCAACGGCAACATCCTCTGGCATCTCGGGGAGGGCGGCGATTTCAAGCTGGTCGGCGGCACCGATCCCACTGACTGGAACTATGCCCAGCACGGAATCAGCTTTGCCTCCTCTTATACTGCCGGCGTCTTCCCCCTGGTCCTCATGGATAACGGCGACGATCGCATGTTTCCTGGAGATACCACTCCCGTCACATGCGGCGCGGATGCCGGACACCCCTGCTACACCACCGTTCCCATCTTCAACATCAATGAAAACAACATGACCGCAACCCTCGTCTTCCATCAGATTCTCCCCGCCAGCCTCTACAGCTTCTGGGGCGGCAACGCCGAAACCCTGGCCAACGGCGACGTGGAATACGACCTCTGCGCCTCAGGAACGACCGCCAACATCGTCGAGGTCACCGATCAGCCTGATCCCCAAACCGTCTGGAGCCTGGCCATCACCGGGCATAATCTCTACCGCGGCTATCGCCTCCCCAGCCTCTATCCCGGCGTCCAGTGGTGATGCGTGATCCGCAAAGCGCCGGAGTATGCAGTTTTCGGTCACCCTGTGGAAAACGTGTCAAGTCCTTTCGGTACCGTTACGAGCGCGTCCACCTTAATTCCAAAGGACTTCTAAGCCATCCGGTTTGGCACTAAACCGGCCCAAACCACGTATTCTAAAAATAGAGAGTAAAAACAGAAAGAGGCCGCCCAAAAGGCGGCCTTTTCCTTTGCCCAAACAATGACCCGTGCCGAACCCCGGGTGCCCCATCCCGGTCGCAGCTTTTGGCGACAGGGTGGGAAGCCGATTCCTTCACTCCCGGCACCAGCTTTTCCTGTTCGCTGTTGCCTGTTCCCTGCCTCCAGGAGAAACTATGCCCGATCTCACCGAAACCGACACCGCCGAACCCACCACCGCCGAAGAGAAACCCCGCTGCCGCGCCATCACCACCAGCGGTCACCGCTGCAAAAACGGCGCAACCTATAACGGACACCTCTGCTGGCCCCACGCCCGTTACCGCAACCCCGTCCTCCCCGACCCCTCCCACGTCGCCCTTCCCCTCCTCGAAGACCACGCCTCCGTCCAGCTCCTCCTCTCCCAGGTCGCCCACGGCCTCCTCACCCACAAGCTTGAAGTGGAGCGCGCCCGCGCCCTCATCCACCTCTGCCAGGTCGCCTCCTCCACCATGCCCCGCCCCCCGCGCCTCCCCAGTCCCCAACCCCCGGCTGCCCCATCCTCGTCGCGCCGGCCTTTGGGCGCGACAGGGTGGGAGGCCGACACCCCGACACCCGGCTCCGATGAAGAAGACCTCGTCTACCGCCTCGCCCTCGACGACCAGGGAATCATCTGCGGCGACGGCGAGCTCCCCCTGCCCAGCGTCCACTGGCAGCCGCCCTCACCCGAGGCCACGCCCTGGGACCTCATCGAAGCCGCCCCCAATCAGTCCAAACCCACCCCGCGCTCCCCCTCCGACCCCGACTCCCACCACAACTGCGCCATCTGCGACGAGATCCGCAAAATGCAGGGCAGCCCCTATCGCCATCCCCACCTCCAGCCCGTCGTCAACCCCTTCTGCAAGCACAACCAGCCCGGCTGTCAGGGACCCGCCTCCGACTCCCGTTGCCTCTTCTGTGAGAGCGTCTGCCAGTCCAACCCCGACACATACAATCGCCCCCGCCGCCGAACGCGCTCCCAGGCACTCAGGCCCACAGTCCCCGAACCCCAACCCCTCCCCAACCCCCTCCCCGAACAGTTCCCCGACAACGACCCCATGATCAACCCCAGGATCGCCCCCCCCGCGTCCCCGAACCCCTCGACCTGAACGCCGCAACCGTCCACAGGCCACAGGCTACCGGCTGCCTCCAGGGTAATACCCAAAATCTATTACCCTCCAACCCCAGTGCAATCAACGAAAACACCCGTCCCAACCAAGGGGGGTACCCCAATCGAGAGCCTGAAACTGGAGAGACGCGCCCCCGATCGGCGCACGACCGAAGGGACTGTGGACTGGACTGTGGACTGTGGACCGAGAACCTGTAACCCGCAACCTGCCTCTACAGATCCCCCTCAGCTTGCGGCGCATGGACCAACAAGCCCAGCTCGCCCGCCAGCCGCTCCAGATGCGCCCGGGTTCCCGGCGCAACCGGCACCATCGGCAGCCGGTAATGTTCACCGATGCGCCCCATCATGGCCAGGACCGCCTTCACCGGCCCAGGGCTCGTTTCTTTGAAGATGCCCTGCATCAGCCGGAAGTATTTCCGATTGATCCGCCGCGCCGTAGCCCAGTCGTTGGCCAGCGCTGCGTGCACCATCGCGGCCATCTCCGCCGGAATCAGATTCGAAACCACGGAGATCAAACCCATGCCGCCGGCGCCCAGAACGCCCAGCGTCATCATGTCGTCGCCGGAGTAGACGCGGAAATCGCGCGGCGCCTGAGTCAACAGATCCGTAATCTGCACCAGGTTTCCGCTCGACTCCTTCACCGCCGCGAGGTTGGGGCACGCTTCCACCAGCCGCAGCACCGTCGCCGGCTCCAGATTGACCGCCGATCGCCCCGGGATGTTGTACAGAACCACCGGCAGCTTCACCGCATCGGCGACCGCTTTGAAATGCTGAAACTGCCCTTCCTGTGTGGGCTTGTTGTACCAGGGATTCGCGCTCAGGATCGCCGTGACACCAGGAATCTGCGCCGCCGTGCGCGCCTTGGCCACCGCCTGTTGCGTGGAGTTATGCGAGCAGCCGGCCCAGACTGGAACGCGTCCGCCAGCGGCTTCGGCCACAATCCGGATGACCTGCAGCCACTCCGCCTCGTCCAGGGTTGGCGTCTCGCCGGTCGTCCCGCACGCCAGCAGCCAGTCGATGCCGCTTTCCACCTGCCATCGCGCCAGGTCGTACAGCGCCCGCTCGTCCAGATGTCCGTCCGCGCGAAACGGTGTGACCAGCGCCGTTCCGCACCCTTGCAGATTCATAACAGTCCGAGTCTACACCGGAGATTTGGCTGCAATCGGTGACGGAAGTGTTGCCGGGTGAAGCTGCTACGATGAAGCTTCCTGGTTCCTCCGGATTGGGTGGCCGCTGCCCGGCCAAACTATAGATTCTTTAGGGATCCCTGCGCATCAGGGATTCAAAAAACAAGTTGGAGTTTTCATGCCACGGATTCTGGTAACCGGCGGTTCGGGCTTTATCGGGACCAATCTGATCGACAGCTTTCTCGGGGACGGCTGGGAAGTCCTGAGCTTCGACCGCGAACCCGCGAGAGATTCACGGCATGATCATCTCCTGCGCAAAGGCGACATTCGGGATCGCGATGCGCTGATCGCAGCCACGCAGGACTTCCGGCCCGACCAGGTCGTCCATCTCGCGGCTCGTACCGATCTGGATGGTCGCACCCTCGCCGAATACGACGCGAACACCACCGGCGTTCGGAACATGATCGACGCGATCCGGGCGTCAGGAACCGTCGACCGCGCGATCTTCGCCTCAACCCGTTACGTCCACCGCACCGAAATCTTTCCTCAACGGGAGGATGAGTACTCTCCCTTTACGCTGTATGGCGAAAGCAAAGTGGAGACGGAGCGCATCGTGCGTACCAGCGGTCTGGACATTCCCTGGGTGCTCATTCGTCCCACCTCGATCTGGGGTCCGTGGTTCCGTATCCCCTATCGCATGTTCTTCGACACGGTCCGGCGCGGCCTCTACGTCCACCCGAAAGGCAGGCGGATCACGAAGGCATACGGTTATGTTGGCAACGTAGTCCATCAAATTCGTCAGTTCCTGGCTGTCGATGCCTCCAGGGTGAATGGCCGGACGTTATACGTTTCAGACGATGACAACATGGACGTGCTGCAGTTTGCGCACTCCATTCAAAAAGCCTTTGCCGCACCGCCCGTCCATGAGGTGCCGCTCTTCGTGCTGCAAGCTCTCGCAAAGGGCGGCGACGTTCTCAAAAAACTGGGTATGTCCAATCCCCCTCTTACCTCATTTCGGCTGAACAATCTCCTCACGCCGATGGATTACGATATGTCCGCGACTCGCGAAGCCGCCGGACCGGCTCCTTTCTCTCTGGATGAAGGGGTGCGCATCACCGTTCAGTGGATCCTGCAGCATGGATGAACAGCGGCAATACCAGGATCTCAGCCGTTTCCGCATACCCGCGGGATTCCGCGGACGATCGGCCGCCCTCGTCCAGATTTGGTGGATTGTGCAGGACACGCTCTTTCGCATGTCCCCTCAGGTCTTCTACGGCTGGCGCAATTTCCTCTTGCGTCTGTTTGGCGCCCGCATTGGCCATAAAGTGCAGATCCGTTCCACCACCCGGGTGACATACCCCTGGAAGCTCACCATCGGCGATTACGTCTGGGTCGGGGATGACTGCGTCTTCTACAATCTGGGCGAGATTCAGGTGGGATCGCACGTCGCCATCGCTCACGATGTCTATTTCTGCACCGGCCTGCACGAGTACGAGCGCCTCGATTTCGCCATCGGACAAAAGCCGATCCGTATCGAAGATGAGGTCTGGCTTCCCAACGATGTCTTCATCGGGCCTGGCGTGACCGTTGGCAAAGGTGCGGTTGTGGGCGCCCGCAGCACAGTGTTAAGCGACCTGCCGCCAGGAATGATCTGCTATGGCTCGCCCGCAAAGCCGGTAAAGCCTCGCAGGACGCTACGCGATTAGCCGAGTTGCCCGACGATCTCCTGGAAATCCCAGCAGCCCGTTTTGCCGGCGATCCACTCCGCGGCGCGCACTGCCCCTTCGGCGAAGCCGCGCCGCGAGAAAGCTTCGTGGCGCAGTTCGAGGCAATCGTTATCCGACCGCGCCGCGACCACGTGAATCCCGGGAACTTCACCTTCCCGCTTCGAGGTGATCTCGACCTTCTGTCCCGGAGCCGCCGCT
>DATAWD010000047.1:0-59902 GCA_036267395.1 Acidobacteriaceae bacterium
TCCTTAGTACGAGAGGACCGGGATGGACGAACCTCTTGTGTTCCAGTTGTCATGCCAATGGCACGGCTGGGTAGCGAAGTTCGGTTGTGATAACCGCTGAATGCATATAAGCGGGAAGCACGCCCCAAGATGAGATCTCCCCGAAGGGCCCAGGAAGACCACCTGGTTGATAGGCTGGAGGTGAAAGCGCAGTAATGCGTGCAGCTGACCAGTACTAATCGCCCGTTTGGCTTATCCATAGAATTAATTCTGCGCAGTCTTTAACTCTGCAGAGACATTCAACATAAGCCTTGTACCCCCCAATCGATTTTCGTGTCCCCGGCGGGGAGCTCGTCTCCCCGCCAGCTAAGCTGTGACGCCGGTTTGCCGATCTCTGGTCCGTTGAAGAATCTGTCCGGACTGCTTCGGCCGCGGGGGAAACTACCCGCCAGGCGTCGCTCGACTTTGCCGGTGACCATACCGCGAGGGTCCCACCCGTTCCCATCCCGAACACGGAAGTTAAGCCTCGTTGGGCCGATGGTACTGCACGCGAAAGTGTGTGGGAGATTAGGTGATCGCCGGCATAATCCTCAGAAAAGCCCGCTCTTCGGAGCGGGCTTTTCTTTTGTCCCAACCGGGCTTTACTATCTTCCGCTATGCCCGCCCGCACGACCGCTGCTGCAATGAAAGCCGCTGCCTCCGCGAAGAACCTCATCGCCCAGGCCCTCGAGCTGGCTGCCAGGCCTGTCGATCCCACTCAGCCCCGTCGGCTCCTGATCAAAATCCGTCTCGCCCAAGCAACGTGGCCGCCACCCCGCCGGCGCGTGAACGCCCACCAGGCGCGGCCACGCTTTTTTCAGTGCCCGAGGAAGCTGGCCATCGTCTTCGTCAGCGTCCCGTTGGCGTCATCGTCTTTCAGCGCCCACACATAAGCTCCGCCCAGCCCGCCTGGCACTCTGGAATTGATGTACAGCATCTTCAGCGCCGTCGTCACTTGATCGTCATAGCTCCAGAACGTCTCCGTGGCGGGGTTGTAAAGCGAAACCGCGATTCGCCGCAAGTCGTAGGTCGGCATGTACCCCGCGGCCCTCTCGCTTTGCAGCGTTGCATAGGTAGCCACCCCATCCGTTGCCAGGGTGTCGCCGGCCGGCGACGGTGCTGGTCCGGTCGAACCCTGGTAGAGCCCATGGTTCACATTGGGCACTCCCGCCCATCCCGCTCCATACAGCGGCAAACCCATTGTGTATTTCTGTGGCGGAACCCCGGCTTTGAGATAGGCATCCACGGTCGCATCGATGTCCAGCCCCTGCCCAAAGAGCGGGTCCTGCCGGTCATCGAACAGTGGCGAGGCATCGTTCGTCTGCGTATCCCACGAACCGGCGTAGTTGTAACCGTCAACCGTGATGAAATCCACCTGTGCGGCCGCGCGCTTCAGGTCGATGTCGACATAGTTCTGCGCGCCGGCTGGCCCATCGAACGACAGCACGTACGTTTTTCCCGTCGTCCTGCTGAGAGCATTAAGTTGCTGCCGGAATTCCGCTAACAACGCCGTGAAGTTGGCTGTGTCGGTCGCCGTCGGGAACTCCCAGTCGATATTGAAGCCGTCAAACAGCCCCGGCGCAGTCACCCCCGGCGCCACGTTGCCCTCAACGAACATGCTGATGCAGGAGGAGGCCAGCGCCTCTCGGCCGGCAGCCGTACTCGCCGCCGCAGAGAACGCTGCGGTATTCGTCGCCGATGCGCCCCCGATCGACATCAGAACCTTCATCCCCGGGTGCAGCTGCTTCAGTTGCTGGATGGCCGCGAAATTCCCATAGAGCGGACCGGCGTAGGGCGTGCCGTTCACGCTGGGCAGATACGGATCCTGATAGTCGGCCCAGGTATCGGCGTATGCGCACGCCGGCGCGGGATCGGTGGTCACATTGGCGAATGCATACATCAGGTCCGTCAGCCGCGCGGCTACTCCGTTTTGCTGCAGGTTGGCGATGTTGTAATTCGCGCCATAGATGCTCCACTCTTCGAAATAGCCCCCGACGATCTTGCCCGGGGCGGGTCCTTCCGCAGCTGCGCGCACGGCACACGTAAGCAGGGATATACCGGCCGCTGCCATTACGACGGTTATTCTCAGCAGGGATGATTTCATGATGCGCCTCGTGGGTTGGTTTGACTGCGCACGCAACTATAGAGCGGCTTATCGGGACTTTCAATGCTTTTTATGACGGAATGTAAGCAGGAGTAGAACCCGGCTGAGGAGAGAAGTTATCCGCGGATGGCAAATCGCCTACCACGTTAATCCGCCCGACGGCGGGGGCCAGCTCCCCAGCATCTGTCGCAACTGCACGATACGGCCAAAATGATATGCGTTGTGTGCGGCGAAGCTCTCCAGTTGTTCGCGCACGGTCATGCGGCGCGCCGGATTCTCCGGCGATGGACAGCGTACTACCGCATCGAGTTTCGACGCGTCATCGTTCTCGGCCAGTGCAGCGGCTTCCTCGGCTCCCGCAAGAAATCTCCGGCAAAGGCTGATCCAGGACTGCACGCGCGTTTGCTCCACACCCGGAAAACTGACGGAATTGTGGCCCGGAGTCGGCGTCCCCATACCGCGTACGCGTTCCAGCATCACCTGCTGCCAGAACGTCGCGTGCCACAGTTCCTCATAGATGGTATGCGTCGCTCCGGGCACATGCGCGTGCGCCAACTCGTCGGGCAAAGCTTCCAGGATGTGCGAAGGGGGAGCGTGCGCGCTGTCGCCGATGAAGGTGAGAGCCAGTTCATTCATGGCCCGATTCTACGCATCCCGGGGTCGTCCCCACTCAAGGCCAAGCCACAGAACTCCAAACTCTAAACTCTGCTTCTCTTCAAGTCCTTCCAGTCCTTCTCCGTCTGATCCGCATAGGCCTCGGCGAACGCCGCCAGCGCCTCTTCAAACTTTTTGCCGGTCCCCATGTACCCCGCGAGCCGACAGGCATCTCCCGATCGTGCATGGCCGCGCGCCAGCAACTCGCCGCACATCTCCGCATAGTCGATCAGCCCCTGCCCCTGCAGATCCGGAATCTCAATCGACCCCTTGTGATCGTTCAGCTGCCGCACCAGATAATCCCGGCTCGTAATCGTCGTCCATCCCAAAAATGGATCCGACGCGAACTGCATCGCTCTTTGCCCGTCGGCCACGCGCTTGCCCTGGTTTCCTGACCCGCCGCCCGTCGTCCCCATCGCCCCCGGCAGATAAGGCGCATACGCCGATCCGGGCTCCTCTTTGACCTGCAAAAACAGCGGATCGCGCTCCCCGTTCCCTTCCAGATACACCAGGTAGTCGCGCAGTCCCACGCTGCCCGTGCCTACGACCTTGAACGCCACATCCACCGGCCAATACTGCGAGAAAAAATGTTGCCGCTCCGGCAACAGGCTCTCGCGATATGACTTCAGCGCTGCCAGCACCGGCCGCGCCTGTGCCGGACTCAGCCTGCGCAGCACTGGCGGCTCCTCCCGGAAACACCGTCCCTTCTTCGTCTTTGTCGTCAGCGCATCCAGCGTGTGCAGCGGCGTCGCCCGTTCCGCCTTCAGCAGCGCCTGGCTCACGGGCGAAATCCTCTGCAGCCGATGCACCTGGTAGCGCGCCACTTCCACCACCGGCATCCGCGACAGCGTTTGTACCAGCTTGCGGTAGCTCGCCACAAACTGCACCACCGCGGCGCGTCCTGCCTTCGAACCATTGCTCTCGCCCGCCGTTTCGCGGGCTGCCAGTACCAGACTCGTCGCCAGCCGCTTCAGGTCCCACTCAAACGGTCCCTGGATCGTCTCATCGAAATCGTTGATATCGAACAGCAGCCGCCCGTCCGGCGCGGCGTAAGCGCCGAGGTTGCGCACGTGCGCGTCGCCGCAAATCTGGTTCACGATGCCCGTATGCGGCAGCAGCGCCAGGTCCGCCGCCATCACTGGCGCCGCTCCGCGAAAGAACCCGAACGGCGAGGCCAGCATGCGCTCGTACTTCATTCCTACCAGCCCCGGCACGCGGCCTCGCATTGACTCATCGATCAGCCGCAGCGGATTGTGCGTGCGCAGCTTCGCGTCCCAGTACGCGTGATCCTGGCGGCGCACCTGCTTGCGGCGGGTTTGGCCCAGCGCCCGCCTTTCCTGTGCTGTTGGAAAATGTGGCATACACCGTCAGCATACTTCTGCCGGTCCATGGCTGCCTTACCTGTTACTCTGGCGGCTATGCGCCCACAGCCTCTCATCTGTGTTACCGATGTCGAAGCCAGTAGCCGATGGTATCAGCGTCTGCTCGGGTGCCGCGGAGTTCACGGCGGCAGGCAGTATGAGCAACTGGTGCACGGTGGCCGTCTCATCCTGCAATTGCACAGCTTTGAAGTTGAGCACCATCACGGCCCCATCGGCAATCCCGCCGGCAAGCCCTATGGCAATGGTGTCCTGCTCTGGTTCGAAGTGGACGAATTCGACGCGGTGATCGAGCGCGCCGCCGAAATGAATGTCGACATCGTGCTCCCCCGCCATCGCAATCCACCCGATGGCGACGGAGGTCCCAACCACTGGGAATGCTGGATGCGCGATCCCGACGGCTACACCGTCGTCGTCGCCAGCCCTTATGGATCGGCCGACGGCGACTGGCGTCCAGGCCCAGATCTGTTTGCGTAGAGATCGCGCTGGTTTTACGGCTGCAGATCGAACGCCGGCCGCGTGCTCGCATCCATATAGAACGGCACGGACGTGTGCTCGTGCACAATCTTCCATCCTTCGCCGCGCCGCTCCATCACCAGCGTCTCCCGCATCCAGAAGTTCGGCTTCGCCGGCGGATCGATCTTCGTTCCCTGCATCCTCATATATCCCCACGCCACCGCCGTATCGCCGGCCACACTCACCGTGAAATCGCATGGCTCGATCGTGATCGGACCCTCCCACGTGTCCAGCCACGCCCGCGCCTCCGGCACGTCGACCCCGGTGTGCCGCAGCGGCGGAGCCAGATTGAAGATCGCTGCATCGCCCGCGTACGGCGCAGCAATGGCCTCCGCGTCCTTGTCATGCCGGGCCTTCGCCATCCCGGCGATCACTTCTCGAATTGCGGCCTCGTCGTGCCTGGTTTCCGCCGCACGCTCCATCAAAGTGGCACTCATCATGACAATTCTCCATGAGACGCGGTAGTCCTTGCGCCCCGGTTGGGATGAACGTTGGCTCCCGCTGTTTACGTGGCAGGAAACAAAATGTGTGTGATCAGCTCGTCTTCCGGTGTCACCCGTGGGTCGTTCACGTAGTGCTCGATATGGTATTCGTCGCGCAGCCTGAGCCCGCGTTCCAGCACCGCCTCTGACACGCGCTCCGTCGCTGGTCCCAGTTGCGCGTAGGACCCGCCCAGCACAAACCGCGCATATTTCCCACCGGCAAACTTCTCGTAGGCCACACCCGGCGGCAGCATCTCCGGCTTCTCCGCGACAGAAACCCCGGCCCGATAAATCTTCGGCCTCGTCCTGTAGAGGCTCATGTAGCCCGTAATCCTGTTGTGCTCCGCGATCGCACAGGTCAGCGTGTGCAGCTCCGTCCATGCTCGTCCGGCGGTCGCCGGGAACGGTCCCTGCTTCTCGACGAAGACGTAATGGGTCTCCGGCCACCGGACGATCTCCGGATCCAGCGTCAGTTGCATCGGCTTCTCGCCTGTTGTGCTCATCGCCTCTCCTCCTGTGGTTGATCTGCCTGGTTCCCTTTCTGATCCCGTTCCTGGTTCTCGTTCCGCTGAAACAGCATCTCCACATACCGCCGCAGGTGGTCGATCATTGTCTCCGCCACCTCCGGCCCGCCGCGCGCCTTCGCCAGAATGAACGCTCCCTGGAGGACGGTCTGGGTGTGAAGCGCCAGGCTCCGCGCAGTCCAGTTTCCCTGCACGTTGTACTTCTTCATCGCGGCCGCAATATCCGGCTCCAGCGTCGCCGCATGTCCGCTGATGCTCTGCTCGCACGCATCCCGCAGATGCGGGTGCGTCGCGTAGACTTCCTGCACCATCGTCCCCAACAGACATGTGAACTCCGGCAGCGCCCCCCGCAGCAGCCTCTTGCGGAAGTCGATGTAAGCCAGCAGTCGCTCCAGTGGATCCTCCAGCGTCTGGTACGGTGCCGCTGCAAACAAAGCCCCCGTCATCGCGGTCCAGTGTTCCGTCGCCGCCAGCGCCAGGTCTTCCTTGCTCCTGAAGTGGTAAAAGAAGCTGCCCTTGGTCAGCCCCGCCGCCTCGCAGACGTCCTCCACTCGGGTCGCCTGATAGCCCTTTTCCCGGATCACCCGCAGGGCAGCGTCCAGCAGTTTTGTCTTCGATTGGTGTTGATTCTGTTCGATCTTTATAAGATACCAACTAGTTGGTATGTACACTAGGCCGCCATAAAACCGATGTCAAGCCCTTCCGGTGAAAATCTCTGGATATTGCCTTCCGCGAAAGAATCCCGCGACGTCAATCCCGCGGCACAAAGCGAAGCGCACAGCCGCCTCCGGCCGCAAGATGCAGGGTTAGAGTGTCGTGCCGGGTGACGGTCGTGGTTTCGATGGAGACGTGCTGCGGGTTCTGGTCCGCATCCTTCGCGTCCTCGTACATCTGACCGGCGTAGGAGCCGTCGCCGAGGAAGCTGAGCGGAAGCGTGATCGTGCGCGGCGTCCAGTTGGTGATGGAGCCGACATACCAGTCCTGTCCTTTGCGGCGGGCGATCGTCACAGTCTCGGACGGAAATCCCTGCAGCGCGCGCGTCTCGTCCCAGGAGGCCGGCACATCGCGGATGAACTGAAAGGCGGGCTGGCCGGCGTAAGCCTGGGGCGCGTCGGAGACCATCTGGAAGGGGTCGAAATCGATGACGTAGAGAGCCAGCTGCTGGGCGCGGGTTCCCTGAACCATAGGGCGAATATCGCGGGGAACGAACTGCGCGGCGGTGGCGTTGCCGAATCCGCCCGGCGTGTAATCCATGGCGCCGTCGAGCATGCGGGTAAACGGCAGCGTGGCGCGATGGACCGGATCGTCGCGATCGCTCCATTTGGAATACTCGGCGCCCATCACGGCCTCGTAGGCCATCACGTTGGGCCAGGTGCGGCTGATGCCCCATGGCGTTGTGCTGCCATGGAAATCGAGCATCAGGTGGTGCTCGGCTGCGAGTTGGGCCGCGCGGTAGTAGAAATCGATGGCGGGCTGATCGCTGCGCTGGATGAAATCAATCTTGACGCCGGCCACGCCCCATTTTTCGTACAAAGGAAATGCCTGCTCCATCTGGCGCGCAGTTGCGGCGAAATCCGTCCACAGCCAGATCTTCACGCCTCTCGAAGCCGCATAGCGAACGACGCCGGGAACGTCAATGTGGCCGTTCATCTCAGTAATGTCATCCGATTTCGACCATCCGGCGTCGATCAGCATGTAGCGGAACCCGGAGCCGGCCGCAAAATCGACATAATGCTTCACCATTTCGGTCGAGTTCGCGGGCTTGCCGTCGGCGCCGATGTTGCCGCCCCACCAGTCCCACGCGGCCTTCCCGGCCTGGATCCAGTGGGCGTCTTCGATTCTGGAGGGACTGTTGAGGTCATCGAGAAGGTTGGCGTTGATCAGATCCGCAGGGTTCTCGGCGACCTGCAGAACATGCCACGCAGAATGCCACGGAGCGCTGCCGACTACCGCTACCGCAGGATAAGACGGGATATCGGTAAAGCGCGGGGCCAGCGTGCTCTCCAGGCGGAAACGACCTTCGCCGGGTAGCTCGCGACTGCGATTGTTGGTCAGGTACAGCACGGCGTCGCCTTCCAGATCGGCTTCCGTGATGGCCAGCCAGCCCACCCCCGGGCTGTGCGTGAGCAGGGGCAATCCGACCAGGGTTTTCGCCGGCTCTCCGCCCTGCGTGCCGAAGGCGCTGACGTGCAGGGGCAGATATTCACTCTCGAAGGCGGAGCGAAAGTTGGGCAGGACCAGCGCCCAGGTGGAGGCGTCCCGGACGAAGTTGAATTCTGTGTGCTCGTCCTGCAGCTCAAAGTGCCGGTGACCGGATTCCTCGGGCAGCACATAGCGAAAAGCGACACCCGTATCGTAAGCGCGGGCTTCGATGATCAAACCGCTGCCGGAGTCGCCAGCGTCGGTGAGGCGCACCGTTACGCTGTTCCAGGGATCGTGAACGTGGCTGGTTTTCCCTGCGACTTCGTCGTAGTCGTCCACGCCGGAACCGGGGGTGGCCGCATTCATGCGGACGTTGTCGCCCAGGGGCGGCGCCCCTGCGAGGCTGAGACTGAGCCCGGAATCGACGAGGAGCGGCCTGCCCTGAAACGAGAGCGAATAGACCAGGCGTCCGGTATCGCCGGTGGGCCGTCCCTCCTGCACAACATCGAAACGCAGCAGCAGCTTGTGATCGGGAGAGGCGACGCTGGCAGAGAGATTCTGCGCGAGCATCGGAGCGGTAAACATCGCCAGAAACAGGGCCGTCTTCAGGGCCGGGCTCGAAATGATTCGGAGTGGCATGCTATGGCTCGGCTTTCAGTTCGAAGGTATGCGGTTTGGGCTGCGCGTTGTGATATTCGCCGTCGATCATTTTTGTGTCCAGAGCGTCCAGAGCTTTCACGCCGTCGCGCTCGTCGGGAATGGCAGCGCCATCGGTGATGAGATCGAAGCGCGTTCCACTCAGTTTGGCCCTGTCGTCGGCGGTCCAGTCAATGCTTTTGGCCTGCTGTTCCATGGGAGTGCTGTAGAGAGCCAGGTTAATGCCGGCGGCAAGCTGTTCCCGGGAGAAGGTCCCCATCTCTTTTCCATCGATGCTCAGGTTATAACTGGCCGCCGAGAGGTTCTTCGCCTCCATCATCTGTCGATCGAGCAACGGAATGTCAGAAATCTCCAGCAGGAACTGTGTCATCGCGTCATTCAGCTCCAGCGGCAAAGGCAGCGCCTGATCCAACTGCGTCCATGAAAGGTCTGCGCCGGACTCTTTCAGATCGGAGACAGTGGCGTTCTCCTGGCGGGTCACGTTGATTGTGGCGGCATCGATCGCGACGCTGCTCACGTCGGGGCTCGCATTCCACCCGCGCGCCAGAGCCGCCGCCATGATCCAGTGACCGGTCTCCGAAGGATGGATGCGGTCCGGGAGCAGAGAGCCGGCCATGCGTGGATCGATCCTCATCCCTGCGCGGAGTGCATCGTCCACAGCCGCGGTGAAGTCCACGACCGGAAGGTTCATCTCCTGGCCGAGCTTCGCCACGAAATCTCCGTAGCGAACCATGACGCTGTTGTATCCGGCAATGGCGGGCGGGTGAGCGATCTCATCATAGGGAGAAGGGCGGATGAGCAGCAGCCGGACTCCGGGCAGGTCGCTGCGAAGAGTGTCAACCAGTTTGCGATACCCGGTTTTGTAGTCCTCGAAATTCTCCGGGAATTCTGTCGTGTAGCGCCCGTCGTTCATTCCCAGCATGATGGTGACCACGGTAGGGTGCAGGGGCAGCACATCGCGCCGGACGCGCGTCTCCATGTCGCCCGCATGGCCGCCCTCCGCGGTATCTCCACTCACGCCGGCGTTATAGAACTCAATGCGCATGTGGGGATAGCGGGAAACGATGAAGTCCTCGACGAAGCGCGTATAGCGGCGCTGGGCGGTAATGCTGTCTCCGTAGAAGACCACGCGATCGCCATTGTGGAGCGCGAATGCAGGTGTCGGAGTCTGCGCAGGCGCGGCTGAAGCCATGAGGCAGGCAGCCATTCCGAGGATCGTTATCGATACCGGAAGGCAGAAAGGGCGTCGCGCCAGGGAACGGGCGTTTCTCACGGGATCTCCTTGTGTGTAGTGATCAGGATATCCATTGCAGAACCTGTCGCAACGTAGCCGGACTGTGCGACTCGGTTCCGCGCGGCAGATCCGGACTCACGGCCAGCGCCTGGTTCTGCCCCTCGAACCACACGAGGAATGACGACTCATCCGCGTGGGAGAGCCGCCCCTGGTCGAGCCAGATGTACCAGGCTCCCATATCGGCATCCCGCAGCGAGCCCTGCGGATCGAGTTCCACTCCCGACTCCGGACCCTCGAGCAACTCGTTCATGGGGCGCTGTCGCTGCCGCGGACTGTAGCGCGCAAGCAGCGTGAGGGGCTCAGCGCGGCGCAAGGCCTCGCGTGCCGTCCACTGGACGAAGGTGGTGCTGAAAATCTGCGTGCCTGAGCCCTGCGTGAGCACGTTGACCGCGAAGCGGTCCAGAACGCTGCGCGAGCTGGAGTCCTTCATCCCCAGATCGCCCGGTGTCATCGTCGCCATGTCGCGCTCCAACTCCTCCGGGCCTCCCGTGCCGGAGCGGACCTCCGCCCGCATCTTGTCCAGCAGCCGCGAACGGACAGGCTGTAATGCTTCATAAGAGACCGTGACGATCTGGGAATTCGCTGCCAGCGGAAGATTGCCGTCGATATACCAGTGAGCATAGGGCAAAGGGTGACTTCTGGCGCGAGTACCGACGGCGTCGAGGAGATCCTGCACGCCATGCGTGGGATCGATCCGGGTGAAGTGCACACCATGGGGCAGGAGTTTACGGAAGAGAGGGAAGTCGTTGCGTTCCACTCCCTGCCCGATGACAACCATCCCCAGTCGGGCCATGGGAGGAGGCGGAGCCACGGGCAGCGCGCGGGTGAGCTTGGCGTTGAAGTCAATGGCGGCTACGCGAAAAGCGTCGACCTGATGTGTGCTCCACAGCCAGGCCGTGAGTCGCTCGGAGAAGGTGGTGGGCTCCTGTACCCAATTCATCTCTTCCAGCTTCCGATCGAGCCGGATTTGCGCAAAGTCAGCGAAGAGCGCCGTGAGCCGGGCCGAAGGGAGAGCGCTGAGACAGGCCAATTGCGCCGAGATGATGGCGCGCTCGGCGGGGAACATCCAGTCGTACCCGATCACCTCACGCAACAGGCTCGCCGCATAGATCGTGGGAATCTGCCGCAGGAGAGCAAGATGGGCCACGACCAGCTCCCTGGCTTCCGGTGGATAGCTGCGGAATCGTTCCGGCGTCAGCTCGCTCGGCATCATGACTACACAACCTCATGCAGAACTGTGCCGCGCGCCTCCGTTGCGGAGAAGCCCAGCAGGGCACCGAGTGTGGGCACCAGATCGAGCGACTGTACGGGCCGGCTGATCGAGACGTTCTCCCGTACTCCGGGGCCCAGTGCCATCATCCACGTCGTTCGGGAGAGGGCATCGCCGGTGCGGTGGTGCTGAAATCCATTGCCACCGGGATCGCCGTCAGCATCGCGTCCAAAGTCGGGCAGGATGAACATCGTGGTTCGGCCAGCGTACTCGGGATGGTTCTCCACTGCGCTCCAGATTTGCCCGCAGAGCCGGTCGGTGCGGCGAATGCCTTCCAGATAGAGCGAGTAAGCGCCGGAGTGCGCGATATCCATGTCGTGCAGCGTCACCCACAGCAGACTCGGGGCCAGTTGCTGCATCAGGTGCTGCAGGACATAGACGGACAGCTCGTCGGGGCTGGCAAGGCTGCGCGCATGCGCCGTGAAGTCGGCCACAGAAAGGCGCAGAACGTTCTGCAGTTGATCCAGCTGAAACGGATTCCCGCTGATCTGCGGTGTGTAGAAAGGAGTCTCGTAGTTATCGCGCAGCAGGTGAGCGTAGCCGGCGGCACGCGCCTGCGCAAGAGCCGCAGCGAGCAGATGTTTGGGAAGAATTACGCCGGCTCCCAGATCGGGGCCGTAGCGGCGCGCATCACTGGCGCCGATGCGATTGAAGCCGTTGCTGGGAGCGATCACCCATGCGTCCGTTGCCGGGCGGTGCAGGTCTCTGCGGAAGTATTCAAAGACGGTCGGATTCGCCGGCGGCACGGTGGCGAAGTTATCGAAGCTTTCGTAGATGCCCGTGGCCAGGCTGGCGGTCGCCACATAGTGGCCGAGAATCCCGTGGTTCACCACCTGAGTAAAGAACGTTGATCGGGGAATCAATTCGTTCATCAGGCAGGGGATGTTCTCCTGGCCCGCGGGAGCAAACGTCTCCTCGTCGCGGGCGCCGCCTCCAAAGGTCACGACGATGACCTTCTGTCCGCGAGGCACAGCCAGCGCCTGCAGCGGGGCGAAGCCGAAAAGCGCGCCAGCCGCAACCATACCCAGGGCGGAGCGCAGAAACTCGCGCCGTGTGCTGCCTATCCTGTCGGCAACATCGGGCGACCAGCGCAGAGTCTCCGGGGATGGGCTACTACCAGAAATCTCGATCTCCTTTCCGCTCGATTCAGATCGAAGGAAGGTGCGCAGTCCCCCTGGGGCCGCGCACCCAAGGATACGCTTCAGAACTGATACTTCAGGGCTAACTGGATGAACCGCGGATCGGGCGTGAACGCCCCCGTTTGCCGGGTGCTGGTGATCGGGCCGCCGTACGCCCCGTCATTACTGTAAGAAGGCACCGCGAAGAAGGGCGTGTTGGTGAGATTAAAGATGTCTGCGCGGAACTGGAGCGACTGCTCGCGCCACGTGGTGAAATTCTTGAACACCGACATGTTCACGCGACGCAGGCCCGGTCCGTACACAGAGAGCAACGGGCCGCCGGCAAACTGCTTCACCGTTGCCGGATCGGTGACCGGGCCTGCAACCTGGCTGCCGGCAGGAGTCGTGCCAGGCGCGACAATGTCAGTGGCTGGCCGCGGGTTCGCGAAGGCGCAGGGGTTATACCAGTGCTGCGGCGTCCGCACGCGGCCCGGGCAGGCATATCCCGCCGGAAGGCCGCTGTTGATGGTGGGATCTCCACCGCCGGCGAAGGGATCCGCCCTGGCGATCGGCTGCGCATTGTAGAGACCGTTGGCGGTGGGAATGTCAGCGTAAAGGGAGAAGGGGTTGCCGGTTTGGCCCTGGAACACCAGCGTGCCCGACCATCCACCCGCGATCTGATTGACGATGCCCCGGTGGTTGAGGAAGCGCCGCCCCGCCCCGAAGGGCAGCTGGTAGTTGCCGTCGAAAGTGAAGCGCTGGCGCACGTCGAAGGCCGAGTTGCGCATTTCATCGCTGATGGGCAGGATCCCAGGAGCGCGATAGCCGTAGTCCTGATTATCGGCCAGGTCGCTCTGCGCGTTATCGATGGAGTGAGCCCAGGTATAGGAAGCCATGAAACCCAGTCCATTCGCGTACCGCTTGTTGAGTTTCGCCTGCAGGGAGTTATACTCCGCGCTGCCAATCGCCTGTTCGTAGTTGATCCCTCCCAGGGTCGGGAACGACTCATAGTTCAGAGCGTTGTCCCCGGGGTAAGTGAGAGCGTGGGGCGCGTTGAGGCTCGGGTACTCCACGTCCAGATGCCGGGTCTGCCCTCCCACATAGGCCAGCGTCGCCGACATATTGTTCGTCAACGCATATTCCGTCGACAGGTTGTATTCCATGCTGTACGGCGTCTGCGCATTCATTGCAACCGCCGTAATTGTCGGATAGCTGATGGAGTTCAGCGCGCCCTGTTGCACCGCCTCCGTGAATCCCGTGTTGAGCGAGATGCCGTTGGTGGGGCAGCCGGCGACGCTGCAGGTGGTGGAAGGAATGCCGGAGGTGAAGTTGAACGGAACGTTCTGGCTGAGGTTGACCCCGTAGCCGAACCCTTCCAGGCCGCCGTAGAAAATTCCGTAGCCGGCCCGCACCACCGTCTTGTCGTTCAGGGAATACGAGAAGCCAAAACGCGGAGCAAAGTTCAGCTTCTGAGACCTCACCAGCGACGGATTGCTGCTGTACGCGACGCTTACATTGTTCTGCGCCAGCAGATTCAGGAACGACTGGGGTAAAACGTTCTGCTGACTGTCAGGCAGGACGAAGGTGCCGCTGCCATGCCCGATGGCGATCGAGCCGGCGGAGAAGTTAGCCTGATTGCCGCTGGCCTCTGCCTTGGGCCCGAAATAGTCATAACGCAGGCCAGCGTTGAGGGTGAGTTTCGGCGTTACACGCCAGTCATCCTGACCGTAGGCGGAGCGCATCCACCGGTGATCGTTGGTGGACCGCGCCGTTCCCAGCGTGGCGCTGTTCATCTCGTTGGCCACAAAGTCCGCGATACCCGAACCGGTGTTGGCGACCCCCGGGATGCCGGTATATTCGCCCGTGAAGTTATATGCGCCCGTAGCAATCACAGGCTGCAGTTCTGAGGTATTGATCCGCTGGAAGTCCACGCCGAATTTCAAATCGTGATTGCCGACGATCTTTGTCAGGTTATCCAGGATCTCGAGCACATGCTCGTTCTCAAGCGTTGGGTAGTAGTAGGGCGTGCCGATGCCGGTGATTCCGGAGATGGAAACATTCACCAGCCCGCCCAGATTGGGATTGAAGGGAATCCCGCCCAGGCCCAGCGTCTGCGAGATGTTCTGGTTGGAGTTGAACTGCTTCTCCGTGAAGTTGCCGTAGTTATAGCCGATGCGGAATTCATTGATCAGGCCCGGATTAAAAACGTGCGTCTCGCTGCCGGCGAAGTTCTCCCCGATATTGGCGTCGTTCCCGTCTCCGTAGAGGCCATCGAGAATCGGGCCCAGAGGTGACGGAGAGTACTGGTGCATGTTGGAGTAGCTGAACCGCGCAAATGCCTGATCATTTGCGCTGATGTCCCAGTCCATACGTGTATCCCACTGATACGTGTTATTGGTCGTGTTCAGGTTCACAACGTAGTTGTTATAGACCGCGCCGTTATTGGCATTGGGCAGGGGGTACATCTTCAGGATGTTCTGCGCCACGGCATCAATCTGGCCCGGGCAGAAGACATTGTTCTGGCCGCCGCAACTCAGCGTTGCTGTACCTCCGGTGCCGCCCGCGGAGCCGGGCTGGTAGAGCTGGATGGGAATGCCGGTGCCGTTGATCGCAGGATTCAGCAGCTCAGAGAAATTGCCCTGCCGCTCCAGCGCCGTGGGCACGCTGAACGTGGAGGGATTCCCCTGAACGATGCGGTTGGCTTCCGTGTCCGCGAAGAAGAACAGCTTATTGCGCACGATCGGAAAACCCAGAGTCCCGCCAAACTGGTTCTCACGATATTCCGGAACCGTTTGTGCAAAGTAGTCGCGGGCGTCCAGAGCGTCGTTGCGGAAGTACTCCCAGAAGTCGCCGTGGACCTGGTTCGTCCCTGACTTGATGCTGGCGTTGACCACGGCGCCGGCCGAGTGGCCGAACTCCGCGCTGTAGTCGGAGGTCTGTACTTTGAATTCCGCCAGCGCATCCGGTGGAGGCCGCACGACGTAGCTGGCGCCGTTGAGAAAGTCCTCGGTGTCCGTATTGTTGTCCACTCCGTCGAGGATGAAGTCATTCTGCTCCTCGCGCTGGCCGTTGGCGCTGAAGTCGCCCGTCCCGGATCCGCGCGAGCCGTTGCCAGGATCAACGCCCGCACTGAGCTGTGCGATAAACACCCAGTTGCGTCCGTTCAGTGGCGTATCGTTGATGGTCTGCGTGGAGACCACCTGTCCAATCGAGGCATCCTGCGTCTGCAGAACGGGCGGGGCAGAGCTGACGCGTATCGTCTGGGTGACGCCGCCCGCCTTCAGCGTGATGGGGAGATTAAGCCGCTGCTGCAGATTGAGATGGAGATGCTCCTGCAGCACCGAGACAAATCCCGGCGCCGTAGCTTCCAGCCGGTAATCGCCGATCTTGATGGGAGAGAAGATGAAAATGCCATCCCCATTTGTCTTTGCCTGTAACTGGAGGTTAGTCCCGGTGTTAGTAAGGGTGATCTGAGCGTTGGCAATTGAGGCTCCGCTGGTGTCCTTGATGACGCCGGTGATCGTCCCCTGATCGGCCTGCCCGAAGGCGGAAGCGGCGAAGAGAAGCAGGATCCCGACACCCAGCAGCGAGCAGAGCGACAGAAGCGAATGTGAGCGAGCCTGGCGTCGTATTTCATGCGTCATGACAAACTTCCTCCGAGGTTCAGGAATCCAGCGACTGCCTGCAGACCGGCACCCGTGACGCGGCGTCACGAGGCCGGGTAACGATTCAGAACTGGATGAATCGAAGTCCAGCGGCGACGCTTCCAGCCAGAGATGGCCGGGCGTACTGGGTCACCCACGGGAATTCGATTGGCTTGCGGGCGTCCTGTTGGCGCCAGTCACCCTACCAAATGACCGCCGCACCAGGATGCTTTCGTTCTTGGAACAGGGCAGGATCAACGGGAGGGCGGGTGGGGCGCCTGTCTTGAAGCTCCCGGTTGAAACGGTTCAATCCCGGAGAAAACTCTACTCGCCGTTTCTTCGCACTGTCAAGTGAAAGCGTTGGGCCACCGGCCACACCGTCGCCATAGCCTCAGGGTGCACTTCGCGTCTCTGCGGCCGGGACCGTTGTTTGCCGAGCAGGAGGCCGGCCTGCCAGCCATACCTGTATCCTTTATTGAATGCGTTCAAAGATGTTGCTGGCCATTCCATCGGCGAAACGATGCAGCCGCGATGCGGAGATGCCTCTCCTCATCGCGCAGGAGACCCTGTTGTGAAACTGCTTCCCCGCGCCCTTCTCTGCCTGGCTCTGCTGCTCACCGGGTTGTCGCTACCCGCTCATTTCGCCGCCGCCCAGACCTCCGAGGCCACCGTCGCGCCTCAGAAGGTCATCATTGATACCGATATCGGTGACGATATCGACGATGCGTTTGCCGTCGCTCTCGCGTTGTCGAGCCCGCGCGTTCAGGTGCTCGGCATTACCACCGCTTTCGGAGATACTGCGCTTCGCGCGCGCCTCGTCGAGCGATTCCTCAACGAGACCGGTCATAGCTCGGTTCCAGTTTATGCGGGCCTCCCGACCCTGGCGACCAACATCTTCTCCCAGCGTCGCTATGCGGAACAGTTTCCCGCGCGCGCCTGGCCCAATGGCATCAGCTTCATTCTCGATCAGATTCGCAACGCCCCGGGTCAAATCACGCTCATCTGCATTGCGCCGCTCAGCAACGTCGGTGCTCTCCTCAACCGCGACCCGGCCACGTTTCGCAAACTGAAGCGCGTCGTCATGATGGGCGGATCGATCTACCGCGGCTATGACGACCTGGGCTATCTGCCCGATCGCGGACCCAGCCCTGAGTGGAACATCCTGATGGATATTCCGGCGGCAAAGAGGCTCTTTGCCTCCGGTGTGCCGATCTACATGATGCCGCTCGACTCGACCCAGCTGAAACTGGACGAGGTGATGCGGGACCAACTCTTCAGTCAGGGCACCCGCATCACCGATAACCTGGCGCTCCTCTACCAGCAATGGACCAATGCGACCTCGAACCTTACACCGACCCTGTTTGACGCCATGGCGGTTGCCGATGTTATCGACCCATCCCTCTGTCCGGTAACTCCCATGCACATTGATGTGGATGACAAGGGCTTCACTCGCGTGACGCCAGGGGTGCCTAACGCGCAGGTCTGCCTCCACTCGGATTCAGACGCTTTCTTCCACTTCTACTTCCATACCGCGCTGAAGCTTCACCCGGAGCCGCTCGGCAGACCCTGACCTGCTCGCAGGCAGCCTACGAGCCGTCGTCTGACTTTTTGGGCGCGAGGATCTGCTGGAGAGAATCGATCGTGCCTGGCACTCGCACAAGATGTGGATACTTCACCCCATCGTGGTAATCGACTGAATAGAGTTCGGTCACGCCATCACTCTTCGCCATAATCTGCAGCGGTTTCCTGCTCTTCGCTGCCCCGGCAATTTCGCTTCGCAACACATCGGTGCTGTACGGGTGACCGTCGATTGCGACCAGGGTCATGCCTGGCGCGAGCCCGGCTTTGAAGGCCGGCCCGTTCCATAGCACGTCCTCGACCTTGCCCTCGCTATCGAGGAACAGGCCAACCGAGAACATCGCATTGACACCTCTCCTGCTCAGTTCGCCCTCGCCGACGTTCTCCAGCGCGTTTTGGTACCGCGAAGGCTGATCGGAATAAACCAGCCGCCAGCCGCTGGCGTCGATGCCGGAGAGCAGCGGAACCTCCTCGCCCACGCCGTCCATCCAGTTATGAAGAAAGCCGGCCCAATTGTAAGGCTGAACCGCATTGAGGGCGCTCACAACATCGTCGAAAGTGTAAGTGTGAGTTACGAAGCTCCCGTTGTCGACTCCAAAAAACTGCCGGGCAAAATCGTCAATCGAGCGTTGCTCATGGCTTAGCGTCCGGATCTTCATGTCGACGGCGAGCCACAGCAGCTGGCCTTCGCGATAGAAATCGGTTTGCCGCCGCCAGTTCGACCATGCGCTCGGCGAGCCGTAGAGTAACTGCGCCGCCCGGGTAGTGTCGACCAGAGGCCGCCACGCGCGTCCGGTTTGGTGCGCCATGTCCGCGGCCCGGTAGGCCACCACTTCGCGCCACGTCTCCGGCGACCACAATCCGCTTCGCACCGTTAACATGTCGCCGAGATAGACGGTGAGACCCTCATATACCCACACCATCTGCGTCAGTTCGGGATTCTCGAAGTTGGGCTGCCACAGCCCTGCGGGACGCATGAATTTACCGTTCCACGAGTGGGTGTATTCATGCGGCAGCAGCGAAGCATCGAGCATGAAATGGTCGGCGTCGGCAAACGTCTTCGCGCCGCTCCGCGACCGATCGTCGCTCGACTGGTGATGTTCCAGACCGCCCCGAGACACATAGTCACTCAACGTCAGAAGGAAGTGATACTCAGCGTAGTGATGCGAGCCGAACAGTGCCTGTGCCTGCTCGACCAGATGACGATAGCCGGCTTCCTGCGCATCGGAAATATCAACAGCCGCCGCATCATCACCCACCAGGTCGAGATAACGATGCACCGCGGAGCCCGTCGGGGTGACGTCGAGTTCCCGGAAATATTTCCCCGCAATCACCGGTGAATCGACCAGAGTGTTAAACGGCGCCGGCTTGAACGTGATGCTGCCGCCATTGCGTGCCGCGGTCGTCAGTGCAGTTGCGTATCGCCAACCGGCGGGGATCTCCAGCGTCGGTTGAAACATCTGCACCCGGGTGGGAGAACCGGCCTGGTACAGCGCGACATCATTCCACTCCAGGCCCATGAGATTGGGTGTGACCCGGTCGCTGGCCGGGAACTGAAAGCGAATGTCGATCTGCTCAACCCCCGTGGGCACCGTTAGATGAAACGTGAACATGTCCACTGCATCGCGCAGCCATGGAATCCGTTCGCCGCCGCCCGTGATTTCCAGGCCCATCATCGCTTCGATCGGCCCATCCGGCGCATGATCGCCGGGAATATATTTCGGGTAATAAAGGGTCAGCGGTCCCGGCCTGACCGGCATCACCTCATGCACATACAAAATCTGTTGCTTCGGATCGGGCAATCGCACCGTTATCGCTGCGGTGCCGGCCGGCCCCTTGCCATCCGTCTGACCCATGCAGGATATGGTCGCGACGAGAGCGGCAGCAGTCAGAAACCAGGACAATCGTTTCATGCGTTTTACCCTGAATAATCGATCGAAGATCAGGCTGCTGGCCTGTTGATGTCTTGTACCAGATCGATTGCCAGTGTAGCGCAGGGGATGAGCCAAACTCAGTTCAGCCGAGCCTCTCCGCCAATTCGCGCCAGGTTTCGCTTTTCCACAGCCGCGGGCATCCCCACCCTCATGACCCACCATCTGCTCGGAGAGGGAAGTTTCCGCCTTCACAACCCAATCAGCGCGACGTTGTTCCGCTGCCCGAAATTCCTGAGCGACGGCCGCCTGCCTCCTGATGAGTCGCTGAACCCGGGCTGGCCCGTATTTCAGAAACGGGAGGAGCAACATGGTCTCCGAGTCGAGATCTCCTCAGGGCGCGAAGTCTTCACCCCCTTCTGATGTCCACATCCTCTGGATCACTGCGGGACTGAGTTGCGATGGCGATTCGGTTTCTGTGACCGCCGCCGAACAGCCCAGCATTGAAGACATTCTGCTGAACGCCATTCCCGGCCTGCCCAAAGTTCACCTTCACAATCCTGTCCTGGCCTGGGAAGTCGGCGACGACTTCATGAAGTTCTTCTACGAGGCCGAGGCTGGGCGGCTGGAGCCGTTCGTCCTCGTTGTGGAAGGGTCCATCCCGAATGAGCGCATCAAGAAAGAAGGCTACTGGGCAGCGCTCGGCACCGATCCGCAAAGCGGCCAGCCCATCACCACATGCGAGTGGATCGATCGGCTCTCCCCCCGGGCACTGGCGGTGGTTGCCGTCGGCACCTGCGCGACCTACGGTGGCATTCACGGCATGGCCGGCAACCCCACCGGCTGCATGGGACTCGCCGACTACCTGGGCTGGAACTGGCGTTCGAAGGCCGGTCTGCCGGTGGTGAATATCCCGGGCTGCCCCGTGCAGCCGGACAATTTCACTGAGACGCTGCTCTATCTGCTTTACCAGGTAGCTGGTCTGGCCCCCGTCATTCCTCTCGACGATCAGCTGCGCCCCACATGGCTCTTCGGCAAAACGGTGCATGAGGGATGCGACCGCGCCGGCTACTACGAACAGGGCGACTTCGCGCTTGAATATGGTTCGCCGAAATGCCTCGTCAAGGTCGGCTGCTGGGGTCCGGTCGTGAATTGCAATGTGACCAAGCGCGGCTGGATGCGCGGCATCGGCGGCTGCCCCAACGTGGGCGGTATCTGCATCGGCTGCACCATGCCCGGCTTTCCTGACAAATTCATGCCCTTCATGGATGAGCCTCCTGGCGCGCGCATTTCAACGGCCAGCATCGGAGCCTACGGAAAGCTGATCCGCAGCCTGCGCGCCATCACTAACACCACGGTGAACAAAGAGCCGAAGTGGCGCCATCGCGGTGACGAGCTCACCACCGGCTACCGGCGCGAGATGGCCGCCGGCTCAGCGCCCCCGGCTCGCCGCAGCCAGCAGCAGCCGAAGTCCGGACTCAAAAAAATATCCTGAGCCGCACCGCCCACGCAACCCAGCGAGGAGGAATTCATGGCAACCACAGTGCTTCCCGAGACCGATGCGAACCGTTCCCGCCGCAATCTGGTGGAGATGAACTGGGATCCCATCACCCGCATCGTCGGCAGCCTCGGCATCTTTACCAAAATCGACTTCGAGAATCGCGAGGTCGCCGAGTGCTACAGCACCTCGTCCATCTTTCGTGGCTACTCCGTCTTCATGAAAGGCAAAGATCCCCGCGACTCGCACTTCATCACCAGCCGCATTTGCGGCATCTGCGGCGATAACCACGCCACCTGCGCCTGCTACGCGCAGAATATGGCCTTCGGCGTCAGACCCCCCGCTATCGCCGAGTGGCTCATCAACCTGGGCGAAGCTGCCGAGTACATGTTCGACCACAACCTCTACCAGGACAACCTGGTCGGCGTGGACTTCTGCGAAAACATGGTGAAGGAAACCAATCCCGGCGTCTGGGATAAGGCTCAGCACGCCGCCGCGCCCAATGGTGACAAACATGGTTACAAAACCATCGGCGACATCATGACCGCGCTCAATCCTTTCACCGGCGCGTTCTATCGCGAGACGCTCGAGATGAGCCGCATGACCCGCGAAATGTTCTGCCTGATGGAAGGCCGCCACGTCCATCCCTCCACGCTCTATCCCGGAGGGATCGGAACCCCGGCCACCGTGCAGGTGCTCACCGATTTCGCGGTCCGCCTGGCGAAGTATGCCGAGTTCATGAAGCGGGTGGTCCCGCTCCACGACGACCTCTTCGACTTCTTTTATGACGCCCTGCCGGGCTACGAGAAAGTCGGCTACCGCCGCACCCTGTTGGGCTGCTGGGGTTCGTTTAACGACCCTCGCCATTGCGACTATACCTACAAAAACATGGCGGACTGGGGTCGCAATATGTTCGTCACGCCGGGCGTCATAGTTGATGGCCAGCTGGTCACCACCAGCCTGGTCGACATCAATCTCGGCATCCGCATCCTGCTCGGCAGTTCTTACTACGATTCCTGGGAGCAGGCCGAGACGTTTGTGAGCCATGATCCGCTCGGTAACCCCGTCGACCGTAACCACCCCTGGAACCAGACCACCATGCCGCGCCCGCAGAAGCGCGACTTCGGCGACAAGTACACATGGGTGATGTCACCGCGCTGGCACGATAAGCGCACCGGCGATTTCCTTGCCCTGGATACCGGCGGCGGTCCCATTGCGCGCCTGTGGTCAACCGCTTTGGCCAAGCTGGTCAACATTGGCTACGTCGAGTCCACCGGCTCCAGTGTGAAGATTCGTCTCCCGAAGACCGCGCTCAAGCCCGAAGCCGAATTCGAGTGGAAGATTCCGAAGTGGTCGAACGCCATCGAGCGCGATCGTGCGCGCACCTACTTCCAGGCCTATGCCGCAGCCTGCGCCTATTACTTCTACGAGCAGGCAATGAAAGAAGTGCTGGCCGGTCGTACCAAAACGTGGTCCGAGTTCAAGGTGCCCGACGAGGCCATCGGTTGCGGCTTCCACGAAGCGGTGCGCGGTGTTCTCTCCCATCACGTCGTCATCCGCGACGGCAAAATCGCCAACTACCATCCCTACCCGCCCACGCCGTGGAATGCCAGCCCGCGCGACATCTACGGCACGCCCGGACCCTACGAAGATGCCGTGCAGAACACGCCCATCTTCGAAGAGAACCCGCCCGACAAATTCAAGGGGATTGACATCATGCGCGCCGTGCGCAGCTTCGATCCCTGCCTGCCCTGCGGCGTTCACATGTACCAGGGTGAAACCAAACTGGTCGAAGCTCACCACGTCCCCATGTTCGGCGTGCAGGCAAACAGGTGAAGGCGACCCGGGAGTTCTCGCGGCGCAGCGAGCGTATCGAGGAGCTGGTGGCCCGCATGGAAGGCAGCGGCGACCCCGCCCTCCGGGCCGTCGCTTCTGAGCTCCTGCAGGCGGTGGTCGAGCTGCACGGCGTCGCGCTCGAACGCATCCTGGAAGAGATGACTCAGCTGCCCGGAGGCCAGGAGGCTTTGGATCTCCTCAGCACCAACGAGCTGGTTTCGGGCGTTCTCTCCCTCCACGGTATCCATCCTGAGCCGCTGGAGACGCGCATCCTGGCTGCGCTCGAAGAGGCGCGGCCTTATCTCAAATCCCATGGCGGCAATGTCGAGTTGGCCCGCATCGTCGACGGCGCCGTTCATCTCCGCCTGCATGGCGCATGCGGTCATTGCTCGGGTTCGTCCCAGACTATGAAGTCGACCGTTGAGGAGGCGATCTGGCGTATGGCGCCGGAGGTCGCTACCGTCATCACCGACGAGGTGCCCGCCGCCCCGCATTCCGATCTCGTCACGTTGCAGGTCAGTTGAGAAGGAGGAAACATGGCCCGTCAGCAGACAACACCCGACCAGCCGTCCCACACTCCCGGCACCCACAAAGGCGAGGAGTGGTCGTCGCATCGCAGAGAGCCGGGCCGCGAAACCGGCACCGCCAACGCGCGCAGCTCGACAGGCATCAATGCCGACAAGCGCCAGCCCATCGATCCGCGCATGCCGCATCTGCCCCCGGCCTGAGCGCCCACGGCATTCATGACCAGATCAGAACGATGACCGAACCCCGCAATCAGTCGCTGGCAGCCCCTTCCCCGGCCGATCCACTCGCCGGCTTGCGCCGTTTCACGCGCGCCCAGGCACCGGTGATCGAACGCTGCGAGCTGTGCGGGCTCGCGCTCGGCCCGGAACACCCGCATCTGCTCGAGCGCCAGTCGCGCCGCATCGCCTGCGCCTGCACTGCGTGTGCTCTGCTGTTCTACGGTCCGGGGTCCGGCCGCTACCTGCGGATCCCCGAGCACATCCTGCATCTCACCGACTTCTCCTTTACTGACATGGAGTGGGAAGAGATGGCGCTGCCCATCGGCCTGGCTTTCTTCGTGAGCGATCCGGAGGGCCGGCCCATCGCCCTCTATCCTGGACCGGCCGGTGTCGTCGAGTCCCTCATTCCCATCCCCGCCTGGAGCGGCCGCGTCGCTGCGCACCCTGCCCTTTCTTCTCTGCAACCGGAAGTGGAAGCGCTGCTGGTCAATCGCATCGGTACCGAGCACTCCTATTTCCTGGTTCCCATCGATGAGTGCTTCCGCCTCGCCGGGATCATTCGCCGCCACTGGCGCGGACTCTCCGGTGGGCCTGAGGTCTGGGGCGCCGTAGCGGTCTTCTTTGCTGAGCTGGATCAAAAAGCGTCAGCGAAGCAGTGGGTGCGGCGTGCCTGATCTTTCCTTTCTCGCTGGGGAAGTCACAGCCGTTTCCCCGGCGGCCGTGCCCACCCTGGCCGCGCGGTTGCACATCTCCAACGCCAACGCCGGCGAGCCGATCCGCTCCATCGGTCTTAACTGCCAGATACGCATCCAGCCCCTGGGCCGCGCCTACACGGCCATCGAAGAGGCCCGGTTGCTCGACCTTTTCGGTGAACGCGAACGCTGGGCCCGCACCATGACGCCGATGCTCTGGCTCAGTACATCGATCAACGTTCCGGCGTTCATGGCGCAAACCACGGTCGACCTCCCGCTGCCCTGCTCGCTCGACTTCGATATCGCCGCGACGAAATACTTCTATGGCCTCGACGCCGGCACCATCTCTGTCTCCGTCGTTTTCAGCGGAACGATTTTCTATGCGAATCCCAGCGGAGCGCTGCAGATTGCGCAAATTCCCTGGGATCGCGAGGCGCGTTTCCAGCTTCCCGTCAAAATCTGGCAGGAAGCCATTGCCGCCCATTACGGAGACGCGGCCTGGCTGCGCATCGGCAAACAGACCTTTGACCGGCTCCATCGCTACAGAACCCTGCGCGGCATCTCTGCGTGGGATCAGCTTTTCGACCAGCTCATCGATAATGCCGAGCGCTCGGAAGTCTCCGCAGTTCGCGAACCGGCGACCGAGCCGACTGGAGCGTCCTCATGAATTTCGCTCTTCTCGAGCGCATCGCGGATGCTGTCCTCTATGAGGGCTACATCCTGTATCCGTACCGGCCGTCGTCGCTCAAAAATCGCCAGCGCTGGAATTTCGGCACCCTCTACCCGCGTACTTCCGCTGAGCAGCAGTTGCCGCCTCAGCCGTTTTCGTTCCAGACTCAGGTGCTCATCGCCGGCTGCGCCGATAGCCGCCTCACCGCGCGCATTCGCTTTCTGCAGCTCCTGCCCGGCGCAAATGACGATCCCGATCAGTGGGCGCAGGGTGTCACGCGTTCCGCCACTCTGGAAGGTCTGCGCCTCGGAGACCTGGTTGCCGGTCTCGCCCGCGATCTCGTCTTTCCACCTTCGCCCGACGAAATGCAGGACGGAAAGAAGGGGTCGGCGCCCATCATCTCCGGCTGCCTCCATCTGCAAGCCGAACCGTTGAGCGACTCGCTCTTCCGCCTGACCGCAACATTCTCGAATGAAACTCCACTCCCCGCATCGCTCTCCATCAGTGAACGACAGACGATTCAGGCGCGAGACTGCATCTCCGCGCATCTTCTGCTCGGCCTCGATGACGCATCCTTCATCTCGCTTCTCGATCCCCCATCGCAATATAAGAACGACGTCGCCGCATGCATGCAGAAGGGCGTCTTTCCTGTGCTCGCCGGCCAGCCCGGCGACGCCGCGCGCATGCTCTGCTCACCCATCGTCATTTACGACTACCCACAGACCGCTCCCGAAAGCGCCGGCGACTTCTTCGACGGCACTGAGATGGACGAGATGCTCGCCCTCCGCGTGCTCACCCTCACCGACCAGGAGAAATCTGAGATGCGCGCCTCCGACCCACGCGCCGCCGCCATCCTCGCTCGCGTCGAGACTCTTCCTGGCGAGCATCTGCTCAAGCTCCACGGCGCGGTACGGGAAATACGGCCGGCAGAGCAGAATCCTCCTGCCGCGTCGCCTCCCGTGCCTGCCACGAACGATGCAATCGACGGGCGCATCGATCCCTGGGACCCTTTCGCTGAGCGCCCTGCCGTCCAGTCCGTCCGCGTCTTCGGCGTCGAAGTGCGCTGCGGCGACCGCGTGCGTCTCTGGCCGGCCAAAAAAGCCGACATCCTCGACATCGCCATGAACGGCAAAATCGCGGTCATCGAAGCCATCGAGCAGGACCTTGAAGACAATTTCCAGTTCGCCGTCGTCCTCGAAGACGACCCCGGCAAAGACATGGGCCTCCTCCGCCAGGCTGGCCATCGCTTCTTCTTTTCCCCCGATGAGATTGAGCCTCTTAGCCTGGAGGTTCCGTGACCGAAGAGATCCTGATCGCCTGCATCGGCAACATCTTTCTCGGTGACGACGGCTTCGGCTTTGAAGTGGCCCAGGCCCTCGCCGGCGCCGCCTTGCCGCCCGAAGTCTCCGTCCGCGATTTTGGCATCCGCGGCCTCGACCTGGCCTACGCTCTGCTTTGCCCATGGAAGGTGGTCATCCTCGTCGATGCCATCCGCCGCGGTGGTCAGCCTGGCAGCCTCTCTCTCCTGCAGCCCGCCGATGCGCTCACCGCCCAACCCTCCATCGATCCGCACAACATGGACCCGGCTCGCGTGCTGGCCACCGCCCGCTCCCTCGGCAAGGTCGGCGCAGAGATCTACATCCTCGGCTGCGAGCCCCGCGATTTCGGCGACCCATCGATCGATGATCCGGGCAGTGCCCCGGGCGACGGCCGGATGGGCCTCTCACCGCCCGTCGCCGCAGCAATCCCGGAAGCCGTCAGCATGATTCAAAGTCTGGTAGAGAAATGCGTGCAGGCCCTGCCTCAGCAGGCCGCCTGACCCAAAGCAAAACGGAGGAAACCAATGAGAGCCATGGTCTGGATCGCCGCAGGTTTTGCAGTCGCCGCAACCGCCGTCGTGTGGAGCACCTTCCCCGACATCCGGCGCTACATGAAAATCAAGTCAATGTAGAGCCCGCCTTACGGTCATCGCCGGGAACGCGAGAAAGGCCGGCGAGCATGGAGCGCTGGTCTTACCCGCGCCCCGCCCCGATCTCCTCGCTCACTGCGGCCAGCGTCTCCGCCCGCATCGGCGGCATGCCCCCGCTCTGCGACGCCACCCACGCGCCCCATCGGTTGCCGGCCTCGTTCAGCACCTCCAGCGGCGCGCCCTCCAGATAGTAGTGCGCCAGCGCGGCCGTGAATGCGTCACCCGCACCCACTGTATCCTTCACCCGCGCCTTCAACCCGTGGTGCCGATGATGCTTCCCACGCGTCACCAGCAGGCTGCCCTTCGCCCCCAGCGTCACGCACACCAGCTCCACCGGATACCGCTCCATCAGCCGGCGTGCCCCGCGCAGGACCTCTTCATCATCCTCCCCCTGGCTCGGGTAAGGGCACGCTCCGGTTCCCGTCAGCACATGCGGCAGTTCGTGCACATTCAGCTTCAGAATTGTCGCCCGCTCCAGCGACGTCCGCAACACATCCGGCGTCCAGAACGGCGTGCGCAGATTCACATCGAAAATTCGCAGGCACTCTCGCCTCGTCTCATCCAGAAACGACACAATCGCTCCCTGCGATGTCTCTCCTCGTTGCGCGAGCGTCCCGAAGCACACCGCGTCGGCCGTCTGCGCCAGCTCTCGCCATTGCGGTGTCAGCGTTAGCCGATCCCAGGCCACCGGCTCATGGATCGTGTACGCCGGCTCACCCGTCTCCAGCGAAACCGTCACCGTCCCCGTGGCGTATTCCGTGTCGCTCTGCAGAAATCGGCTCTCGGCCGGCAGTGCCTCCAGCGCAAGCACCGCCTCCTCGCCCAGCGCATCGGCGCCCACACGGCTCGCCACAATCGCCCGGTCGCCCAGTCGTCCCGCCATCACCGCAAAATTCGCCGGCGCTCCCCCCAGCCGCCGTCCGTCCGGCAGAACGTCCCACAGCAGCTCGCCCAGTCCCACCACCGTGCGCTGCCGCGTTCCCGGCTTTGCCATCGCTTCGCTCATGGTGCCACGCCCCCCGTGGCTTTCCTCAGTTCGCGGGCTTTTCCGTCCCACACATAGGACGCACCCGCCCCGCCTTCGACTCAGGGATTCCCGCCGATTGCAGCAGGCTGTTCATCTTAAGAAAAACTGCGTTCGTCCACCCAAATCCCACCACGTTCTGGCGGTACCCCGTCGCCACCGCCACCTCCGCCGAACCGGTGACTACGTTGTACTTCTCCCGAATCGTGTGCTCGCAGGCAAAATTATCACGGATGGTCGCCGTGAACTCCTGCGACACGAGCCCCGCGTCCTTGATATCTCCAGCCTCTTTCATCCCATCAACAACCACCCACGTCGCCGGTGCCCACCCGTACGGCAGGTCCCACTGCACCCCTGTATCCGTCGTGCTCATCGCCAGGCCGCCCTTGTGGTTGAACAGCCCAAAGCTCGCCTCCACCCTCTGCGCCTGTTCCGCGCTCGCTGATCCCCCGAACAGCGGGTAGAACGTCGTCAGGTAGTTGTACGTCGACTGCTGGCCCGTCTGGTAGTCGTAGTCGAAGTACATCCCCTTCGCTTCGTTCCACAGATACTTGTTCATGGCCGCGCGCCGCGCCGCCGCCGCCGCTTCCCACCGCCTGGCTTCATCCGGCTTGCCCACCTGCCCCGCCATCCACGCCAGGTCTCTCCCATATTTGTAGAGCAGGGCATTCAGCCCCACCGCCGCGTAATGATGCGTCGACCCGTCAAATACGCCCCACCGGAACGACGGATCGAATCCCGACTCCCGCATGGCCCGGTCGCCCTTGTAGAAGTCCTTCGTCAGCCAGTGCGTCCCCACATGCGCCCTGGCGCACACCACGGATACCTCCGGGTCGCAGCTCACCGCCTCCACTCTCTCCCGATCCGCCGCCGTCGCCAGCGTCGCCGGCCCTTCCACCAGGTACGCGCCGCCCTGCCCAGGATGCGCCAGCAGCCACTGGATCACGTTCTGGTAATACGCATCGTCATCCGCCATCTCCGGCACCGGACCCGCGCCATAGTCGTAGTACCGCGCCAGCCCCGTGTCCCCGGCCCGATGCGCCTCCCGCGTCCACAGCGAGTAGTCCTTCTCCGCCAGCGGATACGCCCGCTCCAGCCACGCCCGCGCCTCCGCCTTGTGTCCGCGCGCCATCTCCGCGTCATAAATGTCCCGGATCATCGACGACAGAAACGGCGGCTGCGACCGCGTCAGATAATACGTCCGGTTGGCATTCAGCAGGCCGCCATAGTGCTCGATCTCAAAAAAGAAGTTCTCCACCATCCCGCGCGCCAGATCCACCCGCCCATCCTCCAGCAGCCCCAGCAGGATGAAGTAGCTGTCCCACCCATACATCTCGTTGAACCGCCCACCCGGCACCACGTAGGGATGCGGCAGGTACAGCAGTCCCTCCTGCTTCAGGTCCACCTTCTGCCCCAGTTCTTCGATCTTCACCGGCAGCCGCTCAATCCGGACCCCGCATTTCGTCCCCAGCGCCGCCACTTCCGGCGGCTCCGCAAAATCCTGCGGCAGATACAGCACCGGCTTCGTTCTCAGCTTGGGATCCACCAGCGTTGTGCACTCCGTCATCGACCGCTGCAACGTCGTCCACGCCTCATGGATATACGCATCGATCCCCAGCTTCGCCGAGGGCACCGGCTGCAGCGCCGGCTTCCCACTCTGTGGAGAGGCGGTCACGCGCCCCGCTTCCTGCGCGCCGGCGGCCGCACCCGCCATCATCGCTGCCATCAACACGGCCCACGTCATTCCAACTCTCGGCCTCATCCACATGCAGCTCATCTCCTGCGCTTCCAATCTGTCACAGCATGATAAACCTGGATTTCACTCTCCTTCCGTGCAGCCTCCAGGCTTCAATCCGGTTCTAAGACACAGGCCCCGCTCCAATTCGCCGTCTGAGCCCCACGAAAGGTCACCGCTGTGACGCATCCAGTGAAAGATTCCAGTCCTGTCGCACCCTCCACGTCCGGAAACTCCCCTCACAGCAGGCGCAGGCTCCGCCGCATCCTTATCTGGGTCAGCTCCATCCTCGGCGTGCTCGTCATCGCGGCCCTCATTGCCGGTGACATCCTTCTCCACAAGGCCAATCCCATCCTGAAAGCCAAGGTCATCGACACCCTCAGCACCCGCTTTGACAGCCGTGTCGAACTCGACAAGTTCCAGGTCTCCCTCCTCAAAGGCTTCCAGGTTTCCGGTTCCGGACTCAAGCTCTATCCCAACCACCTCCAGATCGACGCCCCCCTCATCGCCGTTGACCATTTCTCCTTCCGCGTTCTCGGCTGGCGTCAGCTCCTCAGCACCCCTCTGCTCATTCACCACGTCCAGGTCAACGGCCTCTCCATCCACATGCCGCCCAAAGACCAGCGCGCCAACATGCCTCACCTCAATGACAATCAGAAGCCGGGCGAAGACCAGAGCCACGCCGGCATCAAAGTCAAAGTCGTCGAGATCGATGTCGACCAGGCCAACCTCGTCATCGAAAACGGCAAGCCCAACAAGGTTCCGCTCACCTTTGTCATCCATAAGCTGGTTCTGAAATCGGTGGCCGCCGGCCAGCCCATGAAGTTCCACGCCACCCTGGTCAATCCCAAACCCATCGGCAACATCGACTCCTCCGGCGAGTTCGGTCCCTTCAACACCAGCTCCCCCGGCGACACCGATGTCCGCGGCACCTACTCCTTCAGCCACGCCGACCTCAACACCATCAAAGGCATTGGTGGCATGCTCGCTTCCACAGGCTCCTACAAGGGCCAGCTCGACAACATCACCGTCGACGGCGAAACCACCACGCCGAATTTCTCTTTGGACCTCGCCAACCACTCACTGCCGCTCAATACCAAATTCCACGCCATCGTCGACGGCACCAACGGCGACACCTGGCTCCAGCCCGTCGATGCGTGGCTCCGCAACACCCACATCATCGCCAAGGGCGAAATCGTCCGCGTGCCCAATGTTCAGGGCCGCGATATCCGCCTCGACGTCACCGTCGATCCCGGCCACATCGAGGACCTCCTCTACCTCGCCGACAAAGATCCTCAGCCTCTCATGAACGGCCCGGTCACCCTCCACACCCAGTTCGATCTGCCGCCTGGCCCCCAGCCCGTTCCCGAGAAGCTCCGTCTCAAGGGCAATTTCCAGCTGCTTGACATCCACTTCTCCAATCCGAAAATTCAGAGCAAAGTGGATGAGCTCAGCCTCCGCGGCCAGGCTCATCCGAAGAAAGCTCAGGATGAAGGCGACGCTCTGAAGAACGGCAACAATCAGGCGGCCACCGCCGCGGACGTCGCCTCAGAAATGCGCGGCAACTTCACCCTCGGCGGCGGCAAGGTCGATCTGTCCACCCTCAACTACCGCGTCCCCGGCGCTGAGGTCGCGCTCCAGGGCGCCTACGACATCACCAACCAGACCCTCGATTTCACCGGCAAAGCCCGCCTCGACGCCCACGTGTCGCAGATGGTCACAGGCTGGAAATCCTGGCTCCTCAAGCCCGTCGATCCCTTCTTCGCCAAAGATGGAGCCGGCACTCAGGTCCCCATCAAGATCAGCGGCTCCAGCTCCCACCCCAACATCGGGTTGAACTTCTAGGGGGCCCCGGGCCGTTTCTGCGCTAACCGTCTTTCGCTGACCGCTTCTCAGCGAACCGCTTCTTCGCATGCCCTGCACCCTATAGACTCATCCTCAGCATGCCCACCGACGACCCTGAGCGCCTCGTCTCCGCCGCCCGCGCTGACGACGAGAACTCCTTCGAGCTCAAGCTGCGGCCTCGCCGGCTCCAGGAGTTCATCGGCCAGACCAAAGCCAAGGAGCAGCTGGCCATCGCGCTCGAAGCCGCCCGCTCCCGCGGCGAAGCCCTCGACCACGTTCTCCTCTTTGGCCCGCCTGGACTGGGCAAAACCACGCTCGCCACCATCATTGCCAACGAGCTCGACGTCGGCTTCCAGCAGACCTCGGGACCTGCTCTCCAGATCCAGGGCGACCTGACTGCTATCCTCACCAACCTGCGCGAGCGCCAGGTGCTCTTCCTGGACGAGATCCACCGTCTGCAACCGGTGCTGGAAGAGAAGCTCTACACCGCGCTTGAGGACTACAAGCTCGACATCATCATCGGTCAGGGTCCCGCCGCGCGCACCCACGTGATGGAAATCCGGCCCTTCACGTTCGTCGCCGCCACCACAAGGCCTGGACTCCTCTCGAGCCCGCTGCGCTCGCGCTTTGGTATCCTGCTGCGCCTTGAGTTCTATACCGACGACGAATTGCGCTTCGTGGTGAAGCGCTCCGCTGAAGTCCTGTCCATCCCCATCACCGAGGACGGCGCCGCCGAAATCGCCATGCGCTCCCGAGGAACGCCTCGCATCGCCAACCGCCTGTTGCGCCGCGTGCGCGACTTCGCCCAGGTCCGCGCTCAGGGCAAGATCGACCGCCCCACCGCCTGCGACGCCCTCAAGATGCTCGAAGTCGACGCCCACGGCTTCGACGAGCTCGACCGCCGCCTGATGCTCACCATCATCGAGAAATACGATGGAGGCCCCGTCGGCTTAGGAACCCTCGCCGCCACCTTAGCCGAAGAAGAAGACGCGTTAGAGGAGGTCTACGAACCCTTCTTAATCCAAATCGGCTTTTTAGACCGCACCCCTCGCGGCCGCATGGCCACCCGACTCGCCTACGAGCACTTCGGACTGCCGCTGCCAAGGCGCCAGGGCGGGCTGTTTTAGCCACCCTCCACCCACCCCCCTCCTGGGGTACTCACTACTTCATTGATTTCATGGGCATTGGAAGGTAATACCTTTTGGGTATTACCTTCTTTCTGTCGAAACTCTGAGCGACGGTGCCCTCGAGTGCGGCCCACAAGAAGAAAGCCCGGCAGGCAGAAACCCGCAAGGCTCTGATACGACGTATCTCAAGGATGAAGAACCCGCGCGGCGAAGGCAAGTGAAAAGCGCAGTGTGGATGTTACAGAGGTAAGGGAGCGCAACCTCTTCTGCCACCGCGGCGTTGAGGCCCCGATTCGGCTGGCTGAACCTGTCTGGCCATTCGGGCCCTGCTGTCTCCGCGCCGTGTCTCTCGGCCGGGTTCGATTCTGAGAGAATGAACCCGCATGGCTTTGGGGCGGAGTGTCGAAGCGTATGAGGAGGAGCGACGGCATCCGCTGGTGCGGGTGGTGCTGGTTCTGCTGTTCCTGTTGGTCCTTTTGGCGGTCGGCGCGGTGGCCGGCGCCGGCGTCTGGCTGAAGCACGCGATGCGCGCATCCCTGCCGGAACTCGACGGCACCGTGCTCACGCCGGGGCTGAGCGCGTCGGTCATCGTGCGGCGCGACGAGCATGGGGTCCCGCACATCCAGGCCGGCAATCTGAACGATCTGCTTTTCGCCCAGGGCTACGTCACCGCCCAGGACCGCCTGTGGGAGATGGACATGGCCCGGCGCATGGCCGCCGGCGATGCGGCGGAGATCCTCGGATCGAAGCTGGTGGACCACGATCGCATGGAGCGGGTTCTGGCCATGCGGCAAACGGCGGAGCGGCTGACCTCCAGCCTGACTCCCCAGGAGCAGCAACTCTTTGAGGCCTACGCCAGGGGCGTGAACGCTTTCATCAACACGCATCAGGATCGCCTGCCCGCCGAGTTTCGCATCCTCTTCTATCGCCCGGGGCCGTGGGAACCGGAAGACTCGATGCTGGTGGTGCTGAGCATGGTGCAGCTGCTCGACGAGCACTGGCCGGAGAAGCTGGAGAGGGAGCACATTACCGCGCGGTTGGGGCCAACGCTGGCGAAAGATCTCTATCCCACCGGCTCGTGGCGCGACCACCCCCCGGTGAGCAGTGAGACACCGATCACGGCGCCCAACCAGGTGATCCCGGACGTGCCGCTCGATCCAAGCCAGTGGGGTTTTTTGCACGACGATCTGGCGCCGGTGGTGCAGATGACCACCGGTGACCTGGCCAATTGCCTCGGCTGCGTGAGCGGATCGAATGAGTGGGTCGTTTCCGGCTCGCGCACCGCCAGCGGTCAACCCATGCTGTCGAACGATATGCACCTGCCGCACCAGATTCCCAACATCTGGTACGAAGCCGATCTGCAGGCGCCGGGATTTCATGCGGCGGGGCTGACCATCCCGGGGCTGCCGCTGATCGTCGCCGGGCACAACCAGCACATCGCCTGGGGCTTCACCGCGCTCTACGGCGACACGCAGGATATCTACGTGGAGCATGTGAACGCGCAGGACGAATACGAGGGGACGGACGGCGCGTGGCACCCGATCGAGCACGATCCGGAGACGATCCAGGTGCGCGGCGGAGCGGATGTGCACGTGGACGTGGAGCGGACCGGGCACGGGGTAGTCATCACGCCGCTGATCCCGGGCGAGAAGCGAACGCTGGCGCTGAAGTGGGACGTGTACGAAGCGAAGGCGGCGGGGTATCCACTGCTGGCGATGAACACGGCGGAGAACTGGACGGACTTCCGCAATGCTCTCGGGAGCTGGTGGGCGCCAACGCAGAACGTGGTCTACGCCGACGATCAGGGACATATTGGCTACCAGGCCGTGGGCGACATTCCGCTGCGGCCCGGCGGTCTGGCCGGCGTGCCGATTACGGACAATCAGCACGAGTGGCAGGGCTTCATTCCCTTCGATCAATTGCCGACGGCTTTCGATCCGCCGGACGGCATTCTGGCCACGGCGAATTCCCGCGTGACGCCGGACGGATATCCCACGCCGCTGACGCTGGAGTGGGCGGATCCCTATCGCAACGAGCGGATCTGGAAATGGCTGGAGCCGAAGCAGAAGCTCACGCAGCAGGACATGCTGAGCCTGCAGACGGATGTGTACTCGGCGCTGGACCAGGAGATTGCGCAGCGGCTGGCGTATGGCATCGACCACGCCAGCAAGACCGACGCGCGGCTGCGTGAGGCGGCTAACCTGCTGCGCTCGTGGGACGGCACGGTTGCGGTGAACTCGGCGCCGGCGGCGATTGTGGCAGCGGCCAAGGCGGTGTTCTACCCTATGCTGCTGAAGCCGAAGCTGGGCGACGACTGGAAGATGTACCACTGGGGCGAGAGCCTGTTTGCCGGAGAGCAGATCCTGATGAACGAGCCGCCGGGGTGGCTGCCGCCGGGGTACGCCTCGTGGGACGATTTTCTGGCCGATATGGTGCGGCAGGGGCTGGAGCAGGCGCGCGCGCCGCTGGACCTGAAGGCGTGGAAATATGGCTACGCGCATCCGGTGGACGTGGAGCATCCGCTGTTTGGCATGCTGCCTTGGGTGAAGAAGTGGACGGGGACGGGCGAGCAGCCGCAGTCCGGCGACACGTCGACGGTGAAGCAGGTGGGGCGGACGTTTGGGCCGTCGCAGCGCTTCACGATCGACTGGGGCAACATCGATGGGGCGACGGAGAATATTCTTACCGGCGAGTCGGGGGATCCGCTGAGCCCGTACTACATGGATCAGTGGCGCTATTGGTACGGGGGCACGACCTTTGCGCTGCCGTTTTCTGAGGCAGCGGTCGCGACGCAGACGGCGCATACGCTGCGGCTGGAGCCGTGAACTCCGGACCGGGCAGGCCCGGGGCCGAAGCTGGATTTCGCGCGAACGCGTCGATCCGGATCAGGAACTGGTACCGCTGCAATGTTCTGCTGCTGGCTGCGGTTGGGATTGCCGTGCTGCCGCTGGCGTGGCGCGGAGCTTCGTGCGGGCAGGACTTCGATTTTCATCTGCAGAACTGGATGGGGGTGGTGGCGCACTGGCGCGCGGGCATCCTCTACCCGCACTGGGCTGCGTCGGCGAACTTCGGCGCGGGCGAGCCGCGGTTTGTGTTTTATCCGCCGCTGAGCTGGGTGCTGGGCGGATTGTTGGGCGCTCTGCTGCCGTGGACGTGGGTGGGGTTCGTCTTTACGGCGCTGGCGCTGCTGGCCGCGGCGTGCAGTTTTCGCGCCATGGCCGCCGAGTGGATGAGCGAGGAGATGGCGGTCCTGGCGGCCTGCGTGTATGCGGTGAATCCTTACATGCTGTTTGTGGCGTACGAGCGCGCGGCGCTGGCGGAATTGCTGGCTGCGGTGTGGATGCCGCTGCTGGTTTTGTATAGCTTGCGAAAGACCGGACGCGCCGTTCCGCTGGCCCTGACGGTGGCGGCTCTGTGGCTGACGGATGCGCCGGCGGCGGTGATGGGCCTGTATTTTCTGGCCGTGCTGGTCGTGGTGGCGGCGATCGAGGAGAAGCGCTGGCGGCTGGTCAGGCGAGCGGCCGCGGCGACGGCGCTGGGCCTCGGATTGTCCGGGCTCTGGCTGGTGCCGGCGCTGTACCAGCAGCGCTGGGTAGAGATCTGGCGCGCGATCGGATTGCTGATGCGGGTGCAGGACAGCTTTCTCTTCGGATTTGTGAGTCTGGCGCAGGTTCCGGCCGAGGAGCGCTTCGACGCGGCGTATCACAACCATTTGTTGGGCATGGCGTCGTGGGTGGCGCTGGCTCTACTGGTGACCACCGCGGTGGCGGCGGGTCTTGCCTGGCGGAAGAGGCGCGGCGGCTTGTGGTGGCCCTTCGTGGCAGTGGGTGCGGCGATCGCGGTGCTGCAATTCCGCTGGAGCAACGTAGTGTGGCGCATCGCGCCGGAAATGCAGTATCTGCAGTTCCCGTGGCGATGGCTGCTGGTGCTGGGGCTGGTGATGGCAGGACTGGTGGGGATCGCGGCCGGCGGCAGCAATGCAGTCCGGGGTGCGCGGCGCTTGCGGAACGCGGCTGTGCTGGGCCTGGCATGCGCGATGGCGGTGCTGGCGACGGCGGCGTACTGGCAGTCCTGCGACGAGGACGACAATGTGCGGGCCCAGGTGGCCACGTTTCACGACGGCGGCTTTACCGGCACGGACGAATACACGCCGCGGGGTGCGGACAACGATGACATCCAGCCAGGATTGCCTCCGGTGCGGGTGCTGCGCGCAGCGAATGGGGACGAGGGGCCGCTGAACCCGGACCTGGATACCTGGGCGCCGGTGCCTGCGGAGGAAATCCCGGCAACGGTACAGGTTGAGAAGTGGGGCGCAGAGCGGAGGTCGGCGGTGGTGACGAGTTCCGGTCCGGGGTATGCGGTGCTGCGGCTCATGGACTACCCGGCCTGGCGGGTTACGGTGAACGGAGCTGCGATGAATCTGGAGGCGCGACGCCACCGCGACGATGGGCTGATGGTGATCCCCGTGAAAGCGGGAACCACTCGAATTGAGGTGCGCTGGGGAACCACCCGCGATGCGTGGGCGGGTCGGTGGCTCTCGCTGGCGGCTCTGGCCGTTACACTGGCATGGATGTGGAAAGAAAGGCGAACGGGGCGTGACGAAAACTTCCGATAACATGGTCGCAGTGATGGTGGATGTCCATCAGATTCTTCGGGAGGGCGTGGAGCGCGCCGATACCGCGCTGGAGCGGCTGCTGCCGCCGGTGACGCAGGTGCCGTCCTCGATTCACGGCGCCATGCGGCACAGCGTGTTTGCGGGCGGCAAGCGTCTGCGGCCGGTACTGGCGCAGGAGGCAGCGCGGACCATGGCCGCAGCCCGCGGCGCGACGGGATTGCCGGAAGGCATCGAGGATCTTGGCGCAGCGATCGAGATGCTGCACACCTATTCGCTGATCCACGACGATCTGCCGGCGCTGGATAATGACGATCTGCGGCGGGGCAAGCCGACCTGCCATGTGGCCTTCGGCGAGGCGATTGCCGTTTTGGCCGGAGACGCGCTGCAGACTCTGGCCTACCAGACGCTGGCCGAACTGCACTGCGCGGCGGAACGAGCCATCCGGATAGTGGGCTTGATTGCCGAGGCGACGGGCACGGTGGAAGGAATGATCGGCGGCCAGGTGCTGGATCTGGAAGGCGAGCACTCCAGGCCGACGGCGGAGAGCGTGCTGGCGATTCACCGGGCGAAGACGGGCGCGCTGATCCGGGTGAGCATCGTGAGCGGAGGAGTCTATGCCGGTGCGGATGCGACCGATGCGCGGCGGCTGACCGAGTTCGGCACGAAAGCGGGGCTGGCCTTCCAGATTGTCGATGACGTGCTCGACATGACGCAGGACTCCGCGCATCTGGGCAAAACGGCGGGCAAGGACGTGGCCAGCGATAAGGCGACCTGGCCGGCGGTCTTTGGGATTGAACAGTCGCGGAAAGATGCGGACCGGCTGATCCGCGAAGCGTTCAGCGCGCTGGAACCCTACGGCGAGGCGGCCGAGGGATTAAAGGCGGTGGCTCGGTATCTGGTGGAGAGAACGCACTAAAGGCAGGGAACAGGGAACAGGCAATAGGCAGTAGAAAAAGCCCGCACTGAAGGCAGGGAACAGGCAATAGGCAGTAGGAAAAGCTCCGGTCGCGAGGCGGCCTTAAACGCCGACGCCGTAGTCGGCGCCGAGTTCTTCACCGGCGTGCGAGAAGAAGTCGGAGGGCGTGCGGCGACGGAACTTGTAGCGCTGGCGGAGTTCGCGGCCGATGAAAAGGCCGAGAGCGGTGACGCCCACCGCGACCGAGGTCCAGCCAACGGCACGCAACGCGCTGGATGAGGAAGGTTTCATCGTCGGCAGAACCGATTCCAGATCAACAAGCTTCTTGCTCTTACTCAGAAGACGGCACATGCGCTGACCCCAGGGCGCCATAGGTTTCATCATAGCGCAGCCGGCAAAGCCACGCTGTCCGGAACCGGCCTCATCTCCAGGTCTTCGGGCCCGTCGTCCCCGCTTGAGCCTCGCTTCGTGCGGCGGGGTCTCTGCGGAATCGGACGGAGGAGAACCGATCCAGTGTCTGTGCTTCTATACATCGGCGGATCGGCCGCCAGCCATAGTCCTTCAGAGGGACTCCAGGCTCCGAAGGAGCATTACTTTCCGGTCAGCGGGCAGAAAGCTGGCCTCGATGGAGTTGGAGGCGAGCTCGCGCAGATGCTCCTGGGTGAAGCCGAAGTCGTTGTGGGCGAGGGAGTATTCGCCCTCCAGATCGCTGCCAAACAGAGCCGGATCGTCGGAGTTGAGGGTGATCATGAGCCCCGCGTCGAAATAGCGGCGGACGGGGTGATTCTGGAGGGAGACGCAGCAGCCGGTCCGCAAATTCGAGGTGATGCAGATTTCGAGCGGGATCTGGCGGTGCGCCAGCAATTCCATGAGCTCGGGATCGTGGATGGCCGAGAGGGCATGGCCGAGGCGTTCGGCGCCGACGTTCAGAGCGCCCCAGATGCCCTCCGGCCCCACGCTTTCTCCGGCGTGGGCGGTCAGGCGCAGGCCGGCCTCGCGCGCTTCGGAATAGAGCTCGCGGAAGGGCTCGGCGCCGGTGCGGCGCTCGTCTCCACCGATGCCGATGCCGATGATGGAGGGGAACTGCGGGCGCAGCTCGGCGGCTTTGCGGAAAACGCGGGCCGCTTCCTCGGGGCCGAAGTGGCGGACGGCATCGAAGATCCAGTAGAGGGTGAGGCCAAGTTCGGATTCCGCGCGAAGCCGGGCGCGCTCCATCCCTTCGAAGAGCGGCTCAAAGTCACAGCGGCGCCAGTAGTACACCACGCCCACGGAGACGTAGACTTCGGCATGCACCACGCCCTGGCGTGCCAGGCTCTCGGCCATCCGCCAGGCGACCAGCTCGTAGTCGTCGGCGGTGCGAAGATGCTCGGTGATGGCCTTGAACGCGAGCAGGAAGCCGGAGAAGTCGGTGTAATGAAAAAGGGCCAGGGCCTGGTCGAGAGTGAGGGCAGCGGCGCCATCGTGGCGGGTGCTCAGCTCAACGAGAGTCTCCGGGGTGACAGTACCTTCCAGGTGAAGGTGGAGCTCGGCTTTGGGGAGGCGGCGAAGGAAGGCGTTCGAAACCATGCCAGATTTCAGGGTAACAGGGTGCGGAGAATATCCTGGCGGAGACGAGGGGAAGCCAATTGAAGAAGAAGCAGTTAGCCGCAAAAGAAACCAAAGTTCTGGCCTTGACGCGGCAGTCTCCTTCGCCTTTTGGGGGATTGCGAAAGCGTCAACGTGCGGCTGGAATGGAACTCTGGTATCCCCGCATGGAATCGAAACAGGACGAAGCTATTTTTCGCGAGAATTTGCTGGCGTGGTTTGATGCCAACGCGCGCGATCTGCCCTGGAGGCAGACCCACGATCCGTACGCGATCTGGGTGTCAGAGACGATGTTGCAACAGACGCGCGTCTCGGTGGTGGTGGAGTATTACACGCGCTTTTTGGCGCGCTTCCCGACGCTGGCCTCGCTGGCGGCTGCCGATGAGACTGAGGTACTGGCGCAGTGGAGCGGGCTGGGATACTACCGGCGCGCCCGTGCGTTGTATGAAGCGGCCCGGGCGGTCGTGGCCGAGCACAAGGGAGAGATCCCGCGAAGCGCCGCGGCGCTGACCCGCCTGCCGGGCGTGGGGATCTACACCGCAGCGGCGGTCGCGAGCATCGCCTTTGGGGAGCCCATTCCTGCGGTGGACGGGAATGTGGAACGCGTGCTGACACGGTATTTTGGGCACGAGCCGGTGCCGGGCGTGGCCCGCAGCGGCCAGTTGCGGCGCGCGGCAGAAGATCTGGTGGACCGGCAGCGGCCGGGGGACTTCAATCAGGCCATGATGGAGCTGGGGGCGACGGTATGCCTGCCTCGCAATCCGCAGTGCCTGACCTGCCCGGTGCGCGAAGGATGCGCGACCCGCGGCGAACATGCGGCGCCGCGCACGAAGAAGATGCTGAGCCAGAAAACGGCGTTGGCCCTGGTGCAGCGCCGGCAGTGGCCCCGCGCCGAAGTGCTGCTGGAGCAGCGTCCGGCCGACGCCTCGCAGATGCCGGGGATGTGGGAGCTGCCCCTGTTGAAAGAAGGGCAGGAAAGCGAGAGCATGCAGCTGCTCACGGTGCGGCACTCCATTACGAACACGAACTATTACGTGACGGTGTACGGTCTGACCGTGAACGAGCAGAAGATGCTGGCGCGGAGCACGGGCGATCGCGCCTGGGTTCCGGTGCTGGACCTGAACGATCAGCCGCTGACCGGGCTGACGCGCAAAATTCTGAAGCGGCTCAAAGTGCTGCCGGGCTACAGCGGCGCCGGACCCACGGTGAGCCTCGAGATGCCCGCCACGCCGGAGCCCGACCTGGTCGTAGCCTGACCCGCATCTCTCTATAACCGCCGACGCTCGCCGGCGGGACTCTCTAAAACTGCACACCTGCTCCGCAGGGGTGGCGCATCGTGCGCGGGCCAGGATAGGCTCGGGTGTTCGGCCCTGTGCGCCGCGTGCGCATGGGCCGCAAGCCGGAAGGAGAGCCCATGGCCGAGATTGCAATCGGTGCTGAAAATGTTGCCCCGCTGACCACGCTGACCGAGGAAGAAACGATGCTGCGCGATACGGTGCGGCAGTTTGCCCAGCAGGAGATTGCGCCGCGGGTGCGCGCCATGGACGAAACGCAGAAGCTGGACGCCGACCTGCTGCGGCAGATGTTCGAACTGGGGCTCATGGCCATCGAGGCGCCGCCGGAGATGGGTGGCGCCGGCGCGTCCTTCTTTAGTGCAGTGCTGGCGGTGGAGGAGATTGCGCGCGTCGATCCCGCGGTGGCGGTGATTGTGGACGTGCAGAACACCCTGGCGGTGAACGCGCTGCTGCGATGGGGCACCGCGGAGCAGAAGCAGATGTGGCTTCCGCGCATGGCGCAGCAGACAGTGTGCGCCTACGCGCTCAGCGAAGCCGGCTCGGGATCGGATGCGTTCTCGCTGACCACCCAGGCGCGAGCCGACGGCCATGAGTATGTTCTGAACGGACGGAAGCTGTGGATCAGCAATGCCATGGAGGCGGATCTGTTTCTGGTCTTCGCCACCATCGATGCGCAGGCCGGTTATCGCGGCATCACGGCGTTTGTGGTGGAGCGGGGAACGCCCGGCTTCACGGTGGGACACAAGGAAGACAAGATGGGCATCCGCGCCTCGTCCACCTGCGAACTGCTCTTCGATGACTGTCGCGTGCCGGCTGCGAACGTCGTGGGCGAGGCAGGCAAGGGCTACAAGATTGCGATCGAGACGTTGAACGAGGGGCGGATCGGCATTGCCGCGCAGATGCTGGGGCTGGCCGAAGGCGCATGGTCGCTGGCGATGAAGTACAGCAAGGAACGCAAGCAGTTCGGCAAGCCGATTGCAGAATTTCAGGCGGTGCAGTTTGCCCTGGCGGAGATGGCCACGCAAATCGAGGCCGTGCGCCTGCTGGTCTACAACGCGGCGCGGATGAAGGGCGCGGGCATTCCGTTTGTGAAAGAGGCGGCGATGGCGAAGCTGTTCGCGTCGCGCGTGGCGGAAGAGGTCGCCAGCAAGGCCGTGGAAGTGTACGGCGGGTACGGATTCGTGAAGGATTACCCGGTGGAGAAGTTTTATCGCGACGCGAAGATCGGGTCCATTTACGAGGGCACATCGAACATGCAGCTGGCCACGATCGGGAAGCTGGTGCTGAATTAATTGGCAGCGAGCTGCCGGGGTGCATATTTTGCGCCGCGCGCTGTTACACCTGGTGCCTTTGCCGGTGGGATGCGATGCCGCGTTGAACGTATAACGCATCCGGCAATTCGGCCCCCCAGGCCCCCAAATCAAAACAAGGAGGAATTCTGATGCGGAGAACGATCGTATTTCTCGGCACCTGGTTCGCTGCGGCTCTGCTCGCAGCGTGTGTTGTAGTTCCTGCGCTGGCTGCCGAAAACCCCTGGTACGGAACCTGGAAGATGGATGTTGCGAAGAGTCACCTGACCGGGCAGACGATCAGTTACACCAAACAGGCGAATGGTCTGGACCAGTTCTCCGATGGTGCGATGACGTATGACTTCACCGCGAACGGAATCGACTATCAGGTCGGCGGCGGCTCTACGGAAAGCTGGGCGTTTGCCGGACCGAACACCTGGAAAGTTACCGACAAGCAGAAAGGGACGGTAACCGCCACGACCGATGTGAAGCTCTCGCCAAACTGCAAAACCATGACGACAGTGGAGACGGGAACGCGCCCGGACGGAAGTGCAATCCACGAGGAAGAGACCTACACAAAGGTCAAGAGTGATGGCTGTCTGGAAGGAACCTGGAAAAGCGTAAAGATGAGCAGTAACGCCCCGAGCAAATTCATCATCTCGGCCGGGTCGGCGCCGGATACGTGGAAGTGGGACATTCCGGATCAGAAGGAATCGGTGGAGGGCAAAACCGACGGTTCGGATTCGCCGGTGACTGGCCCGACAGCACCCTCGGATTTAACGGTTTCATTCAAAATGGATGGGCCGCGGAAGGTGGACGTGGCGGTCAAGCTGGGCGGGAAGACTCTTTCGCAGGGCGAGGACGTGCTGGCGGCGAATGGCAAAACCTTTACCGGCACGAGCTGGACACCGGGGAAGGAAAACGAAAAGGCGGCAGCGGTGTATGTGAAGCAGAAATAGCGAACCGCGGTTCCAGTACAGGAAAGGCTGCCACCACGGCAGCCTTTTCATTTTCGGAGCGCTTCAAGGCTCTATCATCGCGTGAGAGGCAGATGGTACCGATGATGTCGCCCGGGGAATTTCGGGGATCGCTGATTGCCGACCAGCCGCCGGCGGGATTGACCCCGCCGCTCCGGGCCTTGTGGTGGGATGCGAAGGGGGACTGGGCTCGCGCCCATGGGCTGGTCGATGCGCTGGAGAGCCGTGAAGGCATGGCCGTGCATGCGTATCTGCATCGGAAGGAAGGCGAGGACTGGAACGCGGAGTACTGGTACCAGCGCGCCGGTCGTGAGCATCATCGGCCCGGGCTGGACGATGAATGGCAGGCGCTGGTGGAGACGCTGCTCGCGATGTCCTGATCAGAGCGTGTAGCGTTCGGCGGCCAGCATGTGCTCGGCGATGGTGCGGCCCAGGGCGACGGTATTCGCGGGGTCGTGCCTGGTGAGACGGCGAAAGATCGCCATCTGCGTGCGCAGCATGTCGCCTTCGGCAACGGCGCCGAGAATGCGCTCGGCGGCCGACGAGACGATGCGAAACGAGCGAGTCGCGGTGAGCTGCGCCAGCGGGACTGCGATGGGGTGAGCGACGCGCGCCTTTTCCGCGCGCAGGATCGCGGATTCCATGACCAGGATCTCGATGAGGATGTCGGCGATAGCGCCCATGATCTCCTGCTGATCCTGGAGATTGGTCGGATATTTCTGGCTGGCGGCGCCCGAACAGAACAGGCCCAGCTTTTTCGCGCTGGCCAGCAGGGCGTGCTGGCCGGCAAGCGGGCCGGTGGCTTCGGATCGCGGCGCCGGACCAGCCATCACCTCATCCATGACTTTGGCGATGGCAGGCAAAAGCGGCAGACGCCCCTGCAGCGCGCGCCGCAACAGGAATCCGGAGATGATGAGGCGGTTGATCTCGTTGGTGCCTTCGAAAATGCGGTTGATACGGGCATCGCGATAGGTGCGCTCGGCCGGGTACTCCTCGACATAGCCGTAGCCGCCATAGATCTGGACGCTGGCATCGGCGGCGCGGTCGAGCATCTCCGAGCACCAGACCTTCACGATGGAGCATTCCACGGCGTAGTCCTCGATGCGCTTCTGAACCTCGCTGGCCGGAGCGTCGGGCGGAAGCGCGGACAGTGCGGCGTCGATGGCGCCGACGACGCGGTAGACGAGGGCTTCGCCGGCGAAGATGCCGGCCGCCATATCGGCGATTTTTTCCTGCACCAGACCGAACGACGTGATCGGTTTGCCAAAGGCGAGACGCTGTTTGCCGTAGCGGATGGCATTGCGCAGGGTAAGGCGCGCGCCGCCGAGGGTAGCCGCGCCCAATTTGTAACGGCCGACGTTCAGAATATTGAAAGCGATGTGGTGGCCCTTGCCTGCCTCGCCGAGAAGATTGCCGGTGGGGATGGAGCAGTCGGCGAGGACGAGCGGGCAGGTGGAGGAGCCGCGAATGCCGAGCTTGTGTTCTTCGGCGCCGATGGTCAGGCCAGGCGTGCCGCGCTCGATAAGAAAAGCGGAAAACTGGCCAGGCTGGCCGTCTTCGGTGACAATTTTGGCGAAGACGATGAACAGATCAGCAAAGCCGGCGTTGGAGATCCACATCTTTTCGCCGTTGAGGATGAACTGCGAGCCGTCGGCGGAGAAGCGCGCCTGAGCGCGGATATTCATGGCATCCGAGCCGGACGAGGCCTCGGATAGAGCGTAGGCCGCGATCCATTCGCCGGTGGCAAGTTTCGGGAGGTATTTCTGCTTCTGCTCCGGCGTGCCGTACCAGACAACCGGCAACGTGCCGATGCCGGTGTGACCGCTGAAGCTAACGGAGAAGCTGGCGCAGACGGCAATGTGGTCGGAGATGAGCGCGGAGGTCGCCTTATCGAGCGCGAGGCCGCCGTAGGCTTCTGGAATATCGGCTGCGAGCAGGCCAAGCTGGCCGGCTTCGAGAAGCAGATCCCGGGTCACCTGGAAGTTTTTCGCTTCGATCTCAGGCACACGCGGCAGGATCGATTTCTCGGCGAATTCGGCCGTGGTGCGGGCAATCTCCTGCTGCTCTTCGGAGAAATCTTCGGGTGTAAAGATGTCGTCGGGCGCGGCGTTGGCCAGGAGGAAGGTGCCGCCGGGAATCACTTTAGGTGCGGTTGCGGTGGCCATGGAGGGTCTCTGAGAGACCATCCTACGCCGGTCGAGTGGGCGAGCGATGAATCAGGCGGCGGCGTTGATCATGCGAGATTCTCGAAGATGCCTGCTGCGCCCATGCCGCCGCCAACGCACATGGTGACCAGTCCATAGCGGCCCTTGCGATGGCGCAGCTCGCTGAGCAGGGCAGCGGTGAGTTTCGCGCCGGTGCAGCCCAGCGGATGTCCGAGGGCTATGGCGCCGCCGTTCACGTTGACTTTAGCGGGATCGAAGCCAAGCTGGCGGATGACGGCGAGCGCCTGGCAGGCGAAGGCTTCGTTCAATTCGATGACGTCGATCTTGTCGAGGGTGAGGCCGGCGAGCCGCAGCGCTTTGGGCACGGCATGCACGGGGCCAATGCCCATCTCTTCGGGATCGCAGCCGGCATACGCGTAGGCGACGAATCGCGCCAGCGGCTGAAGCCCCAGGGCGGCAGCGCGTTCGGCGGACACCACCACCGCGGCGGCAGCTCCGTCGGAAGTTTGCGAGGAATTGCCGGCCGTGACGGATCCTTTGGCGTGAAAGGCGGCCGGGAGTTTGGCCAGCGCTTCGGCGGTGGTATCGGCGCGAGGGCCTTCGTCGGTGCGGAAGTCGGTGGTGGAGACTTTCGGCTGGCCGTGGCTGTTGGGCGCGGCACCTGTCACTGCCACAGGCACAATTTCGCTTTCGAAACGGCCGGACTGGATGGCGGCGATGGCTTTTTGGTGGCTCTGCAGGGCAAACTGGTCGGCGTCTTCCCGGGAGATGCCATAATGCTTTGCCAGCCGCTCGGCGGTCAGCCCCATGGAGAGATACGAGCCCGGATAGTTCTCGACCAGCCAGGGATTGACCGCGATCTTATTGCCGCCCATGGGGATCATCGACATGGACTCGACCCCGCCCGCCACGATAACGTCCGCGCCTCCGCCGCGAATCCGCTCGGCGGCGAGAGCGATGGCCTGCAGGCCCGAGGCGCAATAGCGGTTGATGGTCATGGCTGCCGCGTCCACCGGCAGCCCGGCGCGAAAGCTGGCGACGCGGGCGACATTCATTCCCTGCTCGGCCTCCGGCATCGCGCAGCCAAGAATCACGTCGTCAATGGATTTGAGGTCCAGTTGTCGAACGCGATCGAGCGCGCCGCGAATAGCGACGGCGGCCAGGTCATCGGGGCGTGTGGTGCGCAGGGCGCCGCGAGGTGCTTTGCCCACGGCGGTGCGAACGGCGCTGACGAGAACGGCATCTCTCATAGGTGCTCCAGACGGTGACTAATTCCTGAGGGGCTTGCCGGTTTTCAGGGTATGCGCGATGCGCTCCTGGGTTTTGCGTTCGCCGCAGAGGGAAAGGAAGTGCTGGCGCTCCAGATCGAGCAGATATTGTTCGCTGATGGGCGTCCCGGGCGTGACGACGCCTCCGCAGAGAATCTCGGCGAGATGCGTTGTTACCACGACATCGTGGTCGCTGGCCTGTTCGCCTTCGCGCAGCATGTGGACGCCGAGCTTCAGAGCGGCAAGCACGCCGTCGCCCGGTGCAGGAATATCGGTGCGCGGCAGCGGCGCGGTGTAGCCAGTGTCAGCGAGCGTAACGGCCTGCAGTTTCGCGTCGTAAAGAACGCGATCGCGGTTCATCGTGATGCGATCGGAGGGGCGCAGCAGGTGCAGATCGCGCGCCTCGTAAGCGGAAGTAGAAACTTTGGCCAGCGCGATGTTCTCAAAGAGGGTCCGCATCGTATGGTGCAGCTCGACGCTGTCGCTGCGCGCGGCTCGCGGCGCCGCTGCGGTGGCCTGATCCATCGCCCGCAGGGTCATCTCCTTGCAGCCGCCGCCGGCAGGGATCAGCCCCACACCGGTTTCTACCAGGCCCATGTAAAGCTCCAGATGCGGCTGCCGCACTGCGGCGTGCAGCGTCACTTCCGCTCCGCCGCCGAGCGCGAGGCCGAAGGGCGCCACGACCACAGGCGCCGGACAGAACTTAATCGCCTGGGTCATCTCCTGAAAGGCGGCAATGTAGGCGTCGATTTCATCCCACTCCTCATCCTGCGCGGCGAGCAGAAGCTGCACGAGGTTGGCGCCAGCGGAGAAATTCGCCGCATCGTTGGTGATCACAAACCCCCGGTAGTCGCGGACGGCTTCGCTGGCGGGGTTCAGGTTCTCGCGAACGAAGCTCACAATGTCGCCGCCGAGGGCGTTCATTTTGGTGTGGAACTCGATGCAGGCGATGCCGTCGCCCACGTCGATCAGGGACGCTCCAGGATTCTCCCTGACCACTCCCCCCGAGCGTTTGGCGCGAGCCAAACTGACGACGCCGGAGGGCGCCTCGACGGGAATAAACCTGCCGGTGCGGGCATCGAAGGCTTCAGCGCCGTCCTTGCGATACCAGGTTTTCTCGGGCGTCGCGAGCAGCTTCTCCACCGCCGGCGGCAGGCTGCGACTCTGCGAGCGGAGTTTCGCCGCGGTGTCTGCGACGCCTGCGGCGTCCCACATCTCGAACGGCCCGAGCTCCCAGTTGAAGCCGGTGCGCATGGCGCGATCGATGTCGGCGACGCTGTCGGTGATTTCTCCGACCCGGGCTGCGGCGTAGAGCCAGAGATCGGGAAGAATTTGCCAGTAAAACGCCGCGGCCTTGTCCTTCTGCGGGTTCCCGCCGAGCAGCGCGCGAATGCGCTCAGAGAGCGACTCGATGGGTTTGGTCGCGTCGAGCGCCGGAAACTTCGGCCTCTGCGCAGGACGGTACTCGAAGGTTCCGAGATCGAGCGTAAGGCGCTCGTCGTCTTTCGCGCCGCGCTCCTTCTTGTAGAAGCCCTGTCCGGTCTTGTCGCCAAACCACTTCCTTTCGAGCATCGTTTCGAGGAAGGCAGGCAGGTGCAGATCGCTGCGCTCGTCCTTCGTATTGGCGGTGAAGTTGCGCACCACGCTGCCCAGCACGTCGAGCCCGACCATGTCCGCGAGGCGGAAGGTGCCGGTTTTCGGCCAGCCCAGCGGCTTCCCGGTGAGGACGTCAACTTCTTCGATGGTGAGGCTCTGCTGCTGCATCACGCGAAGGGTGTTGAGCAGCGAAAACGCACCGATGCGGTTGGCGATGAAATTGGGACGGTCGTTGGCCGGGACGACGGATTTGCCAAGGTGGATATCGGCGAAGCGCGCGATAGCCACGAGGGCGGCGGGGTCAGTCTCGGGTGTGGCGATGATCTCGACCAGCTGCATGTAGCGCGGCGGGTTAAAGAAGTGCGTTCCGAACCAGCGGCGGCGCAAAGCCTGCGGCAGCCCTTCGGCGATGGCGGCAACGGGCAGGCCGCTGGTGTTGGTGGTCAGCAGCGCGTCCGGACGAAGATGCGGCGCCACGCGAGCCAGCAGGCTGCGCTTGATCTCCAGGTTCTCGGCGACTGCCTCAATCACCCAATCGCAGTCGCGCAGGCCGGGCAGATCGTCGTCGAAGTTGCCGATGGCGATGCGGGCAGCGAACTCCGGCGCAGCCAGTGCCGCGGGCTTTGATTTCTTCAGGACTTCGAGCGCTTTGGCGCCCAGCCCGTTGCGATCGCCTGGCTGGGCCATGTCGAGCAACAGAACCGGAAAGCCGGCGTTGGCCATCAGCGCGGCAATGCGCGAGCCCATGGTTCCTGCGCCCAGCACGGCGACGCGGCGGATCGGGTAAGAGAGGGAGGAGGAGGAAGAATGCGGAGCAGTTTCGGTGACAGTAGTCGCGGCCATGGCAGATTTTTCCTAACCCAACACCCTACCCGATTCGAGGTACTTCTGGCTTGTCGCGCCGGAGTCAAAAAGATCAATTCGATGTGAAGAGATGTTCAGCCGTCGCGGAAGCCTGGCGCGATCACGATAGGCTGAGAAGATGGGCAGGTGGACCGGGCGTGCGGTGGGATGGGTTGGCTTAATCGTGGTGGCGGGTATGGCGTCGGCAATGGCTTCCGCTCAGCGGGATCCCGCCGGCCATTACGTGGATGCGGTCCCCGGCAAGCCGTTGTGCACGCTGCGCATTCACGTGACTGGATTTCGCAACAACAAGGGCAAAGCGGGCGGCGTGATCTTCGCGTCGCCGGCAGGATGGCCGGAGGACCGCTCTAAGGCGGTGGCGCAGGGTGGCTTCGACATTCACAACCAGCAGGTCACGGAGGAGTTCAAAGTCTCGCCGGGGAAATATGCGGTCGCGGTGATCCACGACGAGAACGAGAACGAGAAGCTGGACCGGAATTTTCTGGGAATCCCGAAGGAAGGGTTTGGGTTTGCGAACAATCCCCGAGTGCTGCTTTCAGCGCCCTCGTTTCAGGCTGCTTCCACCGAAGTTGCCTGTCCGGTGACCGAGGTTCAGATCCGTCTGATCTACAAGTGAATGCGGAGTGACTGCGGTCAGGCCGGAGGGTTGCTTCCATCGGCCGGCGCCGGAGCACTCTTCGCTTCGGTGGTTTTGGCGCCTGGATTCACCAGGTCGCGCAGTTCCTTGCTGGGCTTAAAGTAGGGGACCTTTTTTGCCGGCACCTCGACCTTGGTGCCGGTTTTGGGATTGCGGCCAATGCGAGGCTTGCGCTGGCGAATGCGGAAGCTGCCAAAACCACGGATCTCAATTTTGTCGCCGGATCGGAGCGCGCCGATCACGGAATCGAAGATGGTCTCCACGATCACTTCGCTGTCGCGTCGGGTCAGATCGCCCAGCTTCGTTACTTCTTCAACGAGGTCGGCTTTGGTCATGGTGGGGGTCGCTCCGTTCCTGGGTTGCCCGTTGTCCTTCATAGTAGATGCAATCTCTTTCGCGTGCAAAGTCAAGTAGTTGCGGGATTTTCGCCAAACCGGGAACCCCGGATCAGCGCCACAGGAAATAAAAGCCGGCGTGCCGCTCCAGCAGCTTGCTCGGGTTGGGCAGCAGGCTGTCCGGATCCGAGCCGAGCAGGTCCAGAAACGATTTGTGGCGAACATAGGGCTTCAGCACATCCGGCTCGCCCGAGATGCCGACCGACTTCGCCGTATCCAGCAATGCCACGCGAAAACCGCCTTCTTTATCAATTAGATGCAGCGGCAGGGCCTGCTGGCCGGTCCACACTTGGCCGGTCGCCAGGGTGCGAACCTGAGCTGCCGGGATGTGCCGCCCGACCGCGACGTCCTGAACGAACTGGCCGTACATGTTGTCGACCAGGTTCTGGAAGTAGGCATGCTCTTCGGGGGTCATCGGCCGCGATGGATCGCCGGCATCCTTCAGGGTGCCTGCGTGGATCACCTCCGGCGAGAGTTTGGCCCACTGCATCAGGTTGCCGTAGTTGGTCCATTCCATGATGACGCCGATGGAGCCCACGACGCTGGCATCGTTGGCATAGATCTTGTCGGTCGCCGACGCAATGTAGTAGGCGCCGCTGGCTCCCACGCTTTCAATGGAAGCGACGATGGGCTTGCGCTTCTCCTCGCGAATGCGGAGGACCTCGTGATAAATCTCCTGCGACGCGGCCGCGCCGCCGCCCGGCGAGTCGATGTGCAGGATGATCGCCTTGACCGAATCGTTCTGGTTGAATCTGCGCAGCTCATCCACGACCGTGTCGGCGGAGACGATTTCGCCGTCGATGTCGATGACCCCGATGTTGTCGCCCAGCGAGGTAAAACCGTCCGTCGAACCTCCGAAGGAATTTGCCGCCATATAGAAGAGGACGGAGACCACGACGATGAAACCGAGGAGAAGCGCGCCGCCCAGGACGAACCAGGGCCACACGCGCCGGCGGGGCCGCTGTGCAGCGGGATACCAGGGGGGCGGAAGGGGATTTGGGGTCGCCTGCGGGGCAGGAGCTGTTGATTCGACAGGGTCTTCCATAGGGGCGAGTGTAGCACTGGGCGCCAATCGGAGAGGCAAAACAGGGGAATTCCGGTATGATCAATAAAGGATTACCGGTCCATCCTCCTCCTAAAACGTTTTGCGAGCGGATGCTCGTAAAGTACCGCATGGCCGGAGAACGAGGAGGAACGGCTGAACATGAACCCGCAAACCACCATTGTCATTCCCGCCTACAACGAGAGCGCCCGTATCGGGCACGCGCTCGATGAGGTTTTGCGCACGGTCGACAGCCGTCGCTGGGATGTCGAAATTCTCGTGGTGAATGACGGTTCGACGGACAATACCGCCGCGATTGTGGACAGCTATGTCGCGCGGGACCGCAGGGTTCGGCAGATCCAGAATCCCGGTAACCGCGGCAAGGGCTATAGCGTGCGCAATGGCCTGCTGCACGGGGCAGGCAACATTGTCATGTTTACCGATGCGGACCTGTCGGCTCCCATGGACGAAGCCGAGCTCCTGTTCGCAGCCATCCGCGACGGCGCCGATGTGGCCATCGGGTCGCGCTGGCTCGAGCGCAGCCGGCAGACCATCCACCAGCCGCTCTACCGGCAGATTTTCGGTCGCTGCTTCAATCTGGTCACGCGCATGGTGATGCGGCTGCCATTTGCCGACACCCAGTGCGGCTTCAAGGCCTTCCGGCGCAGCGCGGCGCAGACCATCTTCCAGCTGCAGCGCATCGAGCGCTGGGGTTTCGATCCGGAGATCCTGTTTATCGCGCTCAAACGCGGTTACAACATCCGCGAAGTACCCGTTACGTGGGGACACGACGAACGCACCCGCATGAGCTATCTGAAAGATGGCATCAAGATGCTGGAAGAACTGCTCTACGTGCGCTGGAACTCGCTGATCGGTGTCTACGATCGCAAGGTGACGGATCTGGCCGCGGAGCGGGGATAGTCAGAGTTCGGATACGCGTTGAATGCAAAAGCCGCCGCGATGGCGGCTTTTCTTTTTCCATGAAGCCAGGCTCCCGGCGGGTCACTGATCCGTCGCCGGACTGTAGGGCACAATTTCCAGTGGGTGCGCCTCCGTATTGAAGACCGTCTTACTCAGATCAATGCGCGTCGGGTCTGCCAGCAACAGATACAGGTACTTCAGCGTCTCGGCAAAGAAGTAGCTCTCCATATCGTCGCGCTGCTTCATCGTGCGCACATCGGCGATTGATGCAAACGCGGAGGGGGTCCGGCAGTTCTTCACGATGGCATTAAAAATGTGTAGCCCATGGCGCGATACTGCGGATCGTGGGTGAAGTAGGACATGTAATAGGCAGACTCGATGATCTCCGGCCGCAATTCGTAGCCCGGGCTGAGAATCTTCATGGTCCGGTAATCGATAACTTCCGGCTCGATGCCCGCCAGGTTCCACATCCGGTAATTGGACGCCTGCAACTGCCGTCCGCGATCCAGGTCGCCGGAGAGCGCCAGCGTTCCCGCAAAGAACGCCGCCAGCGCTCCGTACTCGGTCCCGGTCCGCGCGCCTGTGTTCATATTTGCCTCGCCGTACCACAGGGACGTCGTCTTATCAGGATTCGTTACCGTATCGGCGACATATTGATTCAGCCCCGCTACGCTCGTCTCCCACATGCGGTGGCAGTCCTCGTCATGAAACAGCAGCCACGCCTTCAGCAGGTATTCGTAGAAGGAATCGGAGCCGCCGTTGACATTGGCATCCTCGCCATCCGAACCGCCGATCCACGCGCCGGTGCGCACGTTGATCTCTGAGCCCATGAGATTGAGCTTCGACCGCCGATCCCAAACCGCGACCACCGCGCGTTTGGCCTTCTCGTAATAGACGGGCTTATGCGTCAGCCGGCTCAGCGTCCCCATCTCCAGGAGCAGCGTGCCCACTTCTGCCGGATTGCTGCTCTCGCCCCGCACCGCGCCGGTTTTCAGATTCACGTAGACCCAGGGCATGCCCGTCGGCGAGTTGTAGGCGGGCAGCAGCCGCGTGCCCAGGTCATCGGCCAGCGCCAGCAGTTTCGGATCATGCGTCAGCTCATAGGAGCTGAGCAGGCCGCCCACTATGCGAATGGTGATCTCGAAATTCTTGACGTAGATGTCCTTGTCGAACGAGAGCTGCGTGTCGATCAGCTGCCGATCCTCATCGGCTTCCTTGTCCAGCCCCATCACCGCCATCGTGTCCAGCGCATCCACCGGAGTCATCAGCAGCGACGTGCCGTACCAGTCGAAGGGCTCGTTCGACAGGGGGCGAAGCTCATCGTGCCCCCAGGCATACTTCCGATATCCATCCCAGGCGTGCAGAAACTGGGCGCGAACCTGTTTGGCCATTTCTTTTTGGGAGGGAACGCTCGACGAAGCGGCGTGCGCGGCCGGCGAGGCCAGGGCGGAGACAAGCAGGAGTGCGAAGAGTTGTTTCATAACGTCATCCCGATGGTAGCGGATGCGCCAAAGGCCGCCTCGCAGGGTCAGGAGGAAAGACTTGTCTTCAGCATCTGCTCCGCGTGGCGCAGGCTGGTCTCGGTCACCTTTGCGCCGCTGATCATCCGGGCAATTTCCTGCGCCCGCTCTTCGGCGCTCAGCAGGCGGATCCGCGTCTCCGTGCGCTTCTGTTTCTCCTGCTTCTCGATCAGGAGGTGCTGATCGGCGAAAGCGGCAATCTGGGGCAAGTGCGTCACGCACAGAACCTGCTGGACACGCGACAAGGCCTTGAGCTTTTGCCCGACCGCCTCCGCGGCGCGGCCGCCAATGCCAATATCGATTTCGTCGAAGACCAGCGTCCGGGGCACCTGCGTCTTGCGGCTCCGTCCGCGATTCGCGCCTTCCTCCACGCTTACCTTCAATGCGAGGAGCACCCGCGACATCTCGCCGCCCGAAGCGATCTCGTCCAGTGGCTGCAGCGGCTCGCCGGCATTGGTCGCAATCCGGCACTCCACCGCGTCCCAGCCGTGCGGGGTCCACGCCGAGGAATCTTCACTCGCCGCCACCGCAATTGAGAACCGCGCCTTCATGGCGAGGTCGTTGATCTGCGCCTCGGCCAGCTTTTCCAGCTTGCGCGCCGCCACGCCGCGATCGCCCGTGAGAGCCCGCGCCGCCGTCTGGTAAGCGGCGGCTGCCTTCTCCAGATCGGCGCGCAGCCCCTTCAGAATCTCGTCCCGGTTCTCCACCTCGTCCAGTTTCCGTGCCGCTTCCTCGCCCGCGTGCAGCACATCCCCGAGGGTCGGCCCATATTTGCGCTTCAGCCGCTCCAGAGTCGCCAGGCGGTTTTCGATCTCCGCCAGCCGCTCCGGTGAGGCGTTGATGCGATCGGCATAGTGGCGAACCGTCGAGCTGATGTCCTCCACGGTCGCCCGCGCCGCCACAATCTGCGACACCGCCTCGGTAAACTGCGGATCGTACCGCGCCAGCTCTTCCAGATGTTTCTGCGCCGTCTGCAGCGTGGACTCGGCCGAGTCGTCATTCTCATACAGAACATCGCTGGCGCCGATCGCCGCCGCCTGCAGCTTCTCCGCGTTCTGCAGCACGCGCCGCTCCGTCTCCAGCGCCTCGTCCTCACCGGGTTCCGGAGCCGCGGCCCCAATCTCGCGCGCCTGGAATGACCACAGGTCCGCCAGCTTCAGACGATCCGCCTCGTCCCGCTCCAGGTCCGCCAGGCGATCCTGAATCGATCGCCACCGCGCGTAAGCATCTGCAACGCCATCCAGCGAAACTCCGCCAAAGCGGTCCAGCAAACCCCGCTGCTGCCCGGCGTCGAATCCCGACAGCGTCTCCGACTGCGCATGGACCAGCGCCAGCTCCGGAGCCAGAACTCGCAGCACAGCCACGGTGGCTGGCTGATTGTTCACATACACCCGCCCCTTGCCGTCGGCCAGAATCTCCCGCCGCAGGATGATCTCCGAGCCCTCCGGATCGAGACCGTTGTTCTCGAGGACGGCCTCGGCCCCGACGGTCGCTTCAAAAACGCACGACAGCACCGCGCGATCCGCGCCGTGGCGAATCACCCCCGTCGACGCCTTCTGGCCCATCAGCAGCGCCAGAGCATCCACCAGGATGGATTTGCCCGCGCCGGTTTCGCCGGTGAGCAGGTTGAGGCCCGGCCCGAAGGAGGCGATGGCGTGATCGATGACCGCGTAGTTTTCGGCTCGCAGTTCGAGCAGCATGGAGTCAGGGTACAGGGTACCGGTTGCACGGTACAGGGGGATGGAAAGTGCGGCAGCAGACGCGGACAACGGAGGACCCTTTAGTCCTTTTTCCCCTCTACGGCGTCTAAAGCTGGTGATGCACGAACCGATACGCACTGGGGTAGTGGGATTCGGACTGGCCGGGCGGGTGTTTCATACGGCGGTAGTGCAGGCGACGCCGGGGCTGGAACTGGCCGCCGTGGTCCAGCGCAGCGGCGACGATGCGAAAAAGGAGTACCCCGAGGCCCATGTGGCGCGCTCGGTCGAAGAGATGCTCAGCGACGTCGGCATCCAGCTGGTGGTGATCGCGACACCCAGCTACTCCCATTACGAGCTGGCCAAAGAGTGCCTCCACGAGCAGCGCCACGTGGTCATTGACAAGCCTTTCACCCTCACCTCCAGCGAGGCCGCGGAGCTGATCGACATGGCGCGCCGGCGCAATCTGCTGCTCACGGCCTACCAGAACCGGCGCTGGGATGGCGACTTCCAGACCCTCCGCCAGGTGATCGCGAGCGGCAATCTTGGCAGGCTCGTGACTATGGAGTCCCACTTCGATCGTTTTCGGCCGGAGCCGCGGCGCGGAGTGTGGCGCGAGAGCGGCGGCCCGGGGGGCGGTTTGCTCTACGACCTCGGTCCTCATCTCGTCGATCAGGCGCTGACGCTGTTTGGCCCCCCGGACACCCTGTCAGCCAGCGTGCGCGTGGAGCGCGACGCCGCTGTGGTCGATGATGCCTTCGATCTGCAGCTCGCCTGGGAACGGCAGCGTCTGACCGTCTTTCTTCGTGCCACGCTCACCGCCTGCACGCCAGGCCCGCGCTTCATCCTTCACGGAACGCACGGCAGCTTCGTCAAATGGGGACTCGATCCGCAGGAGGAACAGCTGCGCGGCGGTATGAGCGCCGATGCAACGGGCTTTGGCGAGGAGCCGGAGAGCCACTGGGGCGAGCTGCGCGTTGAGAATAAGCCGCCGCAGCGTGTGCCCACCCTGCGCGGGGACTATCGCGGCTTCTACGAGAATGTGCGGGATGTGCTGCTGGGCAAAGCCGAGCTAGCCGTCCAGCCGGAGCAGGTGTGGCGCACCACGCGCCTCATCGAGCTGGCGCGGGAAGGCGCCGGTCAGGGGCGGCGGCTGCGCGTGGATTTTACCGGCCAGCCCTGACCCGGGATTGTGCCGGTGCGGCGCAGCAAAGCTAAGGCTGGAAAACCAGCCGCGCTCCCTGCTCCGGTGCATTCCACAGCGACTCGACCTGCGCCAGCGGCGCGACCGTGGTCTGGATCTGAAAAGGCTCGCGAGCGGCCTCTTGCAGAAAATTGGCCAGCGAGCGGAAGATGCGATCCATCGGCACGCTGCCCAGGCCGCTGCCCATGATCTCCAGCCCCGAGCTGCGCAGGCTCTCCGCGGGCACAGAAGCCCTGGACCCGGCGCTGGAGCCAACCTGGACGTAGCGAACCGCGTCGCCATCGCCCCCGCGCCCTTCAGGGTCATCGCTTCCAGAGCGGCCTCGGCCGGCGCGCCCCACACATAGTCCAGAACGAGGTCGATCCTTTCCTCGGTCAGGGCGCCGCGAAAAGCCGCCACCAGCGCCGCATGATCCTGAGCCAGGGACAAGACGCGGTCCGCCCCCAGCTCGCGCAGTTCCTTCAGCGCCTGCGGGTTGCGGCCGGCTGCCACCACTCGCCGCGCGCCCAGCCGCTTCGCCACCTGTACCGCCAACTGCCCGGCCACGCCGGTCGCTCCAAGAATCAGGATGCTTTCCCCCGGCGCCAGTTGCGTGCGCTCGGTGAGCGCCCCCCACGACGACATCCCCGGATTCATCATGGCGGCCACCGTCGCATCGCTCAGTGGTTCGGGAATCGGGAGGCAGGTCACCCGCCGAGTCACGCTTCGCTCCGCAAAGCTCCCGTAGACCGGCTGGGAGCGGGCAAAGTACACGCGCTTGCCATCGGGCAAATGGCCAACGCCGTCGAGGCCCGCGACGAACGGCAATTCACGCGCGCTGCTGTAATGAGTGCCCGCGGCCAGCGACTTCACAATGGGGTGCAGGCCCGCGGCGGTCACGGTGAGCAGAATTTCTTCTCCGGCCGGTACAGGTTCTGCAAACGATTCGTAGCGGGGCGGAGCGGAAAAGGAATGGACGACGGCAGCGTTCACGGCAGTCCTCAGGTCTTTTGATTCAACCACCGAAAGGCGCGCAAGGGAAACGGCGTGGTATGGTTCTGGCTAATCGGCAGGAGGATGCGATGGAAGTGAAGACGGCGGCGAAAGAACGGTTTGACGGCGTGCAGGATCAACTCATTGGATTGAGCCACCGCATCCACGCAACTCCTGAAATCGGATTCGAGGAAGAGAAGTCGTCTACCTGGCTGTGCGAAGCGCTGGACGCCGCGGGCTTCACCGTGGAGAAAGGCGTGTGCGACCTGCCGACAGCTTTTCGCGCCCGCATTGGCTCCGGCCCTCTGCACATCGGCATCTGCGCGGAGTACGACTCGCTGCCGGGCATTGGCCACGCCTGCGGCCACAACATCATCGCCGCGTCAGCGATCGGCGCCGCCCTGGCCGCCGCAAAGCTCGCCGACGAAGTAGGCCTGACCATCAGCGTCATCGGCACGCCCGCGGAGGAAGTGGGCAACGCCAGCGGCAAGATCCTCATGCTCGAGCGCGGCGGCTTCGACGGCATCCACGCCGCTATGATGGTGCACCCCGCGCCGTTTGACATGGTCAAGGCGAAAATCATCGCGGCGTCGATGTTCGAAGTGCATTGCACCGGGAAAGAATCCCACGCGTCGGCGTTTCCTGAGCTGGGTGTGAATGCAGCCGACGCGCTCACCATCGCGCAGACGGCGATCGGCCTCCTGCGTCAGCACATCCGCTCCACCGATCGCATTCACGGCATCGTCACCGAGGGTGGCGTCGCGCCCAATGTCGTGCCCGCCCATACCTCAGCGAAGTACATCGTCCGCTCCGAAACCCTCGACCAGCTGAAGGATCTGCGGCCGAAGGTCTACCGCTGCTTCGAAGCCGGCGGCCTCGCCACCGGCGCGAAGATCGAAATTACCGGGGGCGACAAGCCTTATGCCGAGATGATCCACGACAACGATATGGCTCTGCTGTACAAGACCAACTCCGAAGCCCTCGGGCGCAAGTATCCCAACCTGGGCGAGTGGGAGACGCGGCCCACGGGATCGACGGACATGGGTAACGTCTCGCTGGCCATGCCGTCGATCCATCCCATGATCGGCATCAACTCGCTCCCGGCGGTCAATCACCAGCCGGAATTCACCGCGCACTGCGCTACCGCCGATGCCGACAAGGCCGTCATCGATGGCGCGCTCGCCATGGCCTGGACCTGCATCGATATGGCGCAGAACCAGCCGGTGCGGGATCGCCTGCTCGCGCGCCAGGCCTGACTGGCGCAGCGAAGGCTGTACCGTATCCCGGATCGCTCCAAACCGCCGGTCACGCACCGCGATAAGACGCAGCGGTCCCCTGGATGCCCTCCGCATAGGGCGTGCTCGCAACTCCAAACGCCCGCGCGAACTTCGACGAGTCGAACCGATAGGGCGCATCGTACTGGTAGAGCATCTCGTGGATCTCCCCAACCACGGGATTGAACCACCCGTACGCACGCACCACAGGCCGGCGCAGCACGCGATATTTCGGCGCAACCCTCATTGCCTCGGCGGCCATGGCAATGAATTCCCGGCCCGTCGGCGGATTCGCCGTCGTCGGCAGATGCCATGTTTGATTCCACGCTTTGTCGGATTCCAGCAGCATCAGAAGCCCCCGCGCCGCGTCCGGCGTGTACGTCAGCGAGTGGGGCACGGCGTCATTCACCAGCCACGATGCCTTCTGTTTCTTCGAATACGGATCGAAGATCAGGGTGTTGGGCAGGCCGGTCGCCGTCGCCGGACCGTAGAAATCCGCGGCGCGCGCAATCATGCCCGTCACCCTGCCGCATTGCCACGCCTCAATCAGAGACGTCGCGATCCGGGCGCGAATCTCTCCCTTCCTGCTGCACGGGCGGAACGGCGTCTCCTCCGTCATCGCTCCTTCGACCCGCCCGTACATGTAAACGTTGTCGAAGAACAGTAGCTTTGCGCCCGCCCGCTGGCAAGCCTCGATTGTGTTCGCCAGGATGCGCGGCCAGAGGTCAGCCCACAGCTTGTGGTCGTATTTCAGGCCCACGAGCAGCACAACAACCGACGAGCCCACAACCGCTCGGATCGCGTCGTCGGGATCGGCCAGATCGGCTGCGAGAGTCTCGGTGGCGCCGGCGGCCGGATGGGCGCTGCGGCTGACCAGACGGAATGGCTTCTTCCGCTCAGCGAGAAGCTGCGCGCAATGGTTGGCGATGGCGCCGCCTGCGCCGAGGAGGGTAATCATGGGGAACCTCCGGTGGATCGAGAAAGTGTAACGCCGGAACCGCGGCGGAGCCTGGCGTTTGTTTCCCGATTCAACGGCTGGTTGCGCCCGTTCGCCGCCGGATTCGCGCCCTTCCCCGTTGGGGGAGTTGCACCGCCGCGCCCCCTGTGTTATCTAAAAGGTATTCAAGTTTGCTCCGAAAGAGCGAGCCTGAATTTCATGCAGAGTGGCTGAGGGACGGGCCCTGTGACGCCACGACAACCGGCCTGAGCAATTCGGGACATCGGTGTCAACTCTCGCTCGCCGTGAGGCGGGGGACATGAGATTCGGGGTGCAGGCTG
>DATAWD010000048.1:0-2096 GCA_036267395.1 Acidobacteriaceae bacterium
CCTCTTCCCGCAGCGCCTTGCAGACCGCTGGGCCGCACTCTACCCGCCCTCCGGATGGAGCAACTCAGCACTCCTCGAGGCCGAGGAGCGATTGCATCACTGGCAGGTCACGCCCGCCGGCACCGAAGGGTATGCCAAGGCCGAGGTCACGGCCGGCGGCGTGTCCACCACCGAGCTCTCGGCTCAGACCATGGAGATCCGTCGCGTGCCGGGACTCTACTTCATTGGCGAAGCAGTAGATGTCACAGGACACCTTGGCGGTTACAATTTCCAGTGGGCATGGGCGTCGGGCGCGGCAGCCGGCCGCGCCGTATAGCATTTCAATTTGAAGGATTCTGCCAGCCGCCATCGGCTTCGGCCAGCTTTTCTGCCTCCACCGGCCCCCATGTGCCCGGCTTGTAGGGGTGCACCGGTGGCATGTTCTTCAGCAACGGATCCAGGATGCGCCAGGCATCCTCCACGTAGTCCGCGCGCGCAAACCGTGCCTGGTTGCCCACAATCGCATCCGCCAGCAGTTCTTCATAGGGCAGGATGTCATCCGCTTTGTTCGATTGCGTCGCCAGCATCTCCACCGCAGCCCCGCGCGGAACCTCGCCCGGCAGGCGGACATGTGCACCGATCCCAATCGCCATCTCCGGGCTCACCCGGAACCGCACATAATTTGGCGGCAGCGGATCGAGCGAAAAAATCTGCGGCGCCTGCCTGAGCCGCGCCACCACCTCGGTCTCTGTCACCGGCAGCGACTTGCCCGTCCGGATGTAGAACGGCACATCCTTCCAGCGCCAGCTATTGATGCAGACCTTCAGCGCCACGTACGTCTCTACCTGCGAGTTTGGCTTCACTCCCGGCTCCTGCAGGTATCCCTCGAACTGGCCGCGCACCACCTTGCTCGGCTCCATGCACTGGACGCCCTTCAGCACCTTGGTGCGTTCGTCGCGCAGCGCCTCGGCGCCCGCGCCGATCGGCGGCTCCATGGCGACGTTGCTGAGCAGTTGCATCAGGTGGTTTTGCAGCACGTCGCGGATCGCACCCGTCTCATCGTAAAACGCGCCGCGCCCCTGGATGCCAAAACCCTCCGCCATCGTGATCTGCACGCTCTCCACGTACTGCCGGTTCCAGATCGGTTCGAGGAAAGAGTTGCTGAAGCGGAAAAAGATCAGATTCTGCACTGCGTTCTTGCCCAGATAGTGGTCGATGCGGAACACATCGTTCTCATCAAAGGTCTGATGGACGATCTGGTTCAGCGCGATCGCCGATTCCAGGTCGTGGCCAAACGGCTTTTCGATCACAACGCGCGCGCCGTCCGCGCATCCGGCTTGCTTCAGCTGCTCCAACACCTTGCCGAAGAGACTCGGCGGGATCGCCAGGTAGTGGATCGGGTGGCTTGCGCCCCCGCACTGCTTGCGCACCTCCTGAAAGGTCGCGCTGTCCAGGTAGTCGCCGTCCACGTAGCGCAATAGCGCGATCAACTTCTCAAAGCCCTCAGGGTCCAGGCCGCCGTGCTGCTCTACGCTGTCGCGCGCACGCTTTTTCAGGTCATCCAGCGTCCATCCGGACTTCGCGACCCCGACCACGGGTCCCTTCAGCTTGTCCCGCTTCGCCAGCCGCTGCAGTGAGGGAAAAATCTGCTTGAACGCCAGATCTCCCGTCGCGCCAAAGAACACCAGTGAATCAGAAACCGGTTGTTGCGTCACTTGCGATTCTCCTCATCTATCTCGTTCCAACGGCCACGCCTGGGGATGCTGCTGATCATACCCGCCCGGCCGCACCTCTGGCTCCTCACTCATGATGCCATTGGGGCATTTCGGATTCATGACACGACCGGTCACACTATTGAAACAGCACCATGTTTCAACAGGTACAATCCGTGCAGCGATTCTTCCCGGGCACGCGACATTTCCCTCCTGCCATGAAACTCGTTCACGTCATCGCTTCCATCCGCGCCGCCGGTGGGGGCCCTGTGGAAGCCGTGCGGAGCCTCTCCGCCGTTCACCAGCGTGATGGCCACACCGTCGAAGTCGTGTCCCTGGACGATCCTGCGAACGCCGAAGTCCAAGCCTTCCCGCTGCGCCTGCACGCACTCGGCCCTGCGCGCA
>DATAWD010000049.1:0-118255 GCA_036267395.1 Acidobacteriaceae bacterium
GACCTTGAGGACCCCCGGTTGTCCAATGTCGTCGATGCCGCCATGCTGACCCTCAACCTATAGCCCCGAAGCCCCCGGCGCCGGCAGGCGAATCAACGCACGCCTGCCGGCGCCGCGTAATCCTCCGGATGATTCGAGTTCCCGATCTCCAGGGGCACTTCAATCATCATGTTCTTCCACGGCGTGTACGGCAGAACCTTCCACATCTGCGTGCTCAGCCACAACCGGAATCGCTCCGAGCCGCACCCGGACAACTCGAGCCGGCACGAAGCAAATCCGCAGCGAAGACCGGCCGCCGCCAAAGAAAACGGCAAAAGCAGTCATCCGTTCCGTCCCCTCTCTTTTCTCTCCCTCATTTCTCGATGGGCTCGCAGTCCGGTACCTTCGTACCGTCCGCCTCATCGATTTCGCTTGTCCCCGGTTCTGCACAGCCTCACACTGGAAATGAGGGAAAGCTCTGTCCGCCATCGCGAACAGAGCTTTTCTTTTGGCGAATCATTGCCTGACCGCAAATCAGGTCGCCGCAACCGGGCCCAGGCCCGAGGCTCCATCGCTCTTTGAAATCTCGGTCGAAATGGAAATGTCGGTGCGCACCCCATCGGGGCGCACACCGGAGCTGTGTCTGCGCTCTTCTCGAAGAAAAAGGATCCCCGCTCACAAGCCTCATCGGGAGTGGGCGAGCGATGATCCAATGTCGCTGCACCGTAGCGGCCCGGCGCTCTAACCCCTTTACTTGTCACACATGCATTTCGGGGGCTTCTGCAAGTACCTTATTTGCCATACATAACAGGTTCACCCGGCTAAGTGCCCTGTTTCTCACACATAACAAGTTGCAGATGTTTTTTTGAGCGGTCCTCAGTCCAGGCAGCCGGCAAACACGATCATCGCCAGCCCGATCAGGGTCACTTCGTGATGATGCGTAATCGCCCCGCCGAAACACAGCAGCACCACGCCCACCGCCATAATCCAGTGCGAGTCGGAGCGGCACTGACACCCATACGGCGGCGGCGGCGGCGGCGGCGGCGGATACGGATGCGGATTCTGCGTTCCCTGGGTCTCCATCACTCCTCCTGACCTGATCAGCATCGCGCGCCGGCCTCTCCGCCGGCAGTGCCCTTCGTCAGCAATCGCGCATGACAAATGTCAGGACCCCGGTCCGGGAGGTCACGCCGCTATACTTGCAGAAGAGGGCTCCCTTTGCTCCACCTCGACCGCATCCTCGCCCAAACGCGCGCCGACCTGGACGAACGCCGCCGTCGCGCGCCTCTGGACCTGCTCCAAAAAGCGGCCGCCGGACACACGCCCCGCGGATTCGCCCGCGCCCTCCGGACCGCCGCTCAGTCCGGCCCCGCCATCATCGCCGAGCTGAAGAAGGCGTCTCCCTCCAGGGGGCTCATGCGTAATGACTTCGACGCTGCTCCCCTGGCCCACGAACTCGAATCCGCCGGCGCCGCCGCGCTCTCTGTCCTCACTGATGAGCCTTTCTTCCAGGGCAGCCTCACCAACCTCGATCTCGCCTCCGCCGCCACCGAGCTTCCCTGCCTCCGCAAAGATTTCATCGTGGACGAATACCAGATCGTCGAAGCCCGCGCCCATCACGCCGACGCCATCCTCCTCATCGCCGCGGCGCTCTCTGACCGCGAACTCGCTCGCTTCTCCGCCGCCGCCCGCGCGCTCCAGCTTGACGTCCTCTGCGAAGTCCATACCGCTGAAGAGCTTGCCCGTGTCCGCGGCCTCGACTGCGACGGCTTCGGCGTCAACAATCGCGACCTCCGCACCTTCGACGTCCGCCTCGAAACTTCTTTGGAACTGGCCGCGCAGCTTCCGCCCACGGCCCTCCACGTTGCCGAAAGCGGCATTCATACCGCCTCTGACCTTAACCGCCTCCGCGACGCCGGCTTCCACGCCTTCCTGATCGGTGAATCGCTCATGCGTCAGCCTCATCCCGGCTCCGCCCTGAATGCCCTGCTCCAAAGCGCGGCCCAACCCGCAACCCTCGCCTAAAACCATGTGGATCAAACTCTGCGCCAACACCACCCTCGAGGATGCCCGGCTCGCCTCTGACGCCGGGGCCGACGCCATCGGCTTCGTCTTCGCCCCCAGCCCCCGCCGCGTTACGGCCGGTCAAATCGCGGAGATCATGCCCGACCTGCCCACCGATCTCACCCGCATCGGTGTCTTCAACACCCAGGACTTTGACGAGATCGTCTTCTCGCTCAACACTTCCGGACTGCACGGTGTCCAGCTTCACGGCGAGCTCGACTTCGCCCTCGCGGAAAAGCTCCGCACCCAGTTTGGCCCCGGCTTCTTCATGATCCAGACCCTCCACTGGAACCTGAGCAGCGATCCCACCCGCGCCGAACAAAAGCTCCGCGACGAGCTGCGCGCCGTCACCCGTCACAGCTCCGTCGATGCCATCCTGCTGGACACCAAGACCGCTACCGCTTCCGGCGGAACCGGCAAAACCTTCGACTGGAAGCGCGCCCAGCAGGTGGTTGGCGCCGAATCCGGCAAACTTCGCATCATCCTCGCCGGCGGCCTCAACTCCGAGAACGTTGCCGAAGCCATCCGCACGCTGCGCCCCTGGGGCGTCGACGTCGCCAGCGGCGTCGAATCGTTTCCCGGCAGAAAAGATCCTTACCGCGTAGCGGCCTTCATCACGGCAGCCCGCGACGCGTTTGCCTCCATCGAGAACAAGGCTCTTCTCGGTCAGCCGCAGTTGTAGTCCCTGGATTCCACCGCCTCACTCAAGCCAATGGCGGCCTTGAATGGGCCTGTCACTCTGTACCCTGCACCCTCGACCCTGTACCCTGTTTCTATGGCTGCCACCGCACCCTCCCGTGTCGCCGGCCGCTTCGGCGCCTATGGCGGACGCTATGTTCCCGAAACGCTCGTCGCCGCCCTCGACGAGTTGGAGCACGCCTACGCTGAGGCCCAGGCTGATCCCGACTTCCACCTGAAGCTCGATTCGCTCCTCCATGACTACGCCGGCCGTCCGACGCCGCTAACCTTCGCCCAGCGCCTTACTGAAGCGCTCGGCGGCGCAAAGATCTACCTCAAGCGCGAAGACCTTCTCCACACCGGCGCGCACAAGATCAACAATTGCCTCGGCCAGGCGCTCCTCGCCGTCCGCATGGGCAAGAAGCGGATCATCGCGGAGACGGGCGCTGGCCAGCACGGCGTGGCCACCGCCACCGTCTGCGCTCTCTTCGGCCTCGAATGTGTCGTCTACATGGGCGAAGAGGACATGCGCCGCCAGGAGCTCAATGTCTACCGCATGCGCCTCCTCGGCGCGGAGGTCCGCGGCGTCTCCTCCGGCTCCCGCACGCTGAAAGACGCCATCAACGAGGCCATGAGGGACTGGGTCACCAACGTCCGGACAACGCATTATCTTCTTGGCAGCGTTCTCGGCGCGCATCCGTATCCGACCATGGTGCGCGACTTCCACCGCGTGATCAGCCTTGAGGCCCGCGCGCAGATTCTCGAGAAAGAGAACCGCTTACCCAACGCCATCATCGCGTGCGTCGGCGGCGGTTCAAACGCCATTGGCGCCTTCTACGAGTTCATTCCGGACAAGAACGTCCGCCTCATCGGCGTCGAAGCCGGAGGCCGCAGCAGCCTTCTCGGCGAACATGCCGCTCGCTTCACCGGTGGATCCCCCGGCGTGCTGCAGGGCACATACTCCTATGTCCTCCAGGACAACAACGGGCAGATCGCCCTCACCCACTCCGTCTCCGCGGGACTCGACTACGCCTCGATCGGCCCCGAACACGCCGCCCTGCACGACTCCGGCCGCGCCGAGTACACATCCGCCACAGACCAGGCCGCTCTCGACGCGACATTGCGCCTGGCGCGCACCGAAGGCATCATTCCTGCTCTGGAAAGCGCGCACGCCATCGCGGAATGTATCCGTCTCGCACCCACGCTCAGCCGCCAGGACATCCTGCTCGTGAACGTCTCCGGCCGCGGCGACAAGGACATGGGCATCCTGACGCGCGAGCTCAGCCTCACGGGAGGTCCGGCGCGATGATCCATTTTGCCCGCAGGCCAGGTCTCGTTGCCTATCTCACCGTCGGCGATCCCGACCTCGCGACCACGCATGCCATCGCTCTTGCCGCGATTGATGCAGGCGCTGACATCCTCGAGTTGGGCGTTCCGTTCAGCGATCCGCTGGCGGATGGCCCCGTGATTCAGCGCGCCAGCGAACGCGCCGTGAAGAACGGCACCAGCCTGCGCGACGTGCTTTCTCTGGCTGAAAATCTACGCCGCGAGCGTCCCCGGTGCGGCCTCGTCGTCTTCTCTTATTACAACCCCATCCTCCGCTTCGGACTCGACGCCTTCTGCGCGGCTGCCGAGAAAGCCGGCGTCGATGGCGTGCTGGTGACGGACATGATTGTGGAGGAAGCCGCGGATCACCTGGACGCGCTGCACCGCCACCATCTGGCGCCGGTCTTCCTGGCCGCGCCCACCAGTCCCGACGATCGCCTCGAACGCATCGCCGCCGTTTCGCAGGGCTTCGTCTACGCGATCTCCCGCACCGGGACCACCGGCACGCAAAAGTCCATGACCAACGACGCCGAGCAGCTGGTGAAGCGGCTGCGCCGCTATACGCAACTGCCCATCGCCGTCGGCTTCGGCATCTCCACTCCCGAACACTTCGCCGCGGTAGGAGAATTCGCCGACGCCGCCGCAGTGGGGAGCGCGCTGGTGGCGACGATCGAACAGGCGGGAGCCAAAGACGCCCCCGGTTCCATCGCCCGATTGATCCAGGGCCTGCTGGGCGGCGCGCGCGAGCCCGCCCTGCCGACCCGATAATCTCATTCCCCGATAAACTCGTTCATAGACCTCAGCGACCGCACCCTGAACCCTCCGCCTTTGCGCGGAACCACAGGAAGAACATGGATATCGAAGCCTGGCGCCGCAAAATCGACGAACTGGATCGGCAGATTGTCGCACTCATCTCCGAGCGCGCCGCCGCCGCTCAGGAAATCGGGCGGCTCAAGTGCCAAACCTCGCTCCCCGTCTACGAACCCAATCGCGAGCGCGTGATTTTCGAGAATGTGCGCACGCATAATCCCGGGCCGCTGCCCGACATTGAACTGGTTCACGTGTACGAGCGCATCGTGGATGTGATGCGCGCCCTGCAGCGGAACGAGCTTGCCTCCCGGGGCAACGCGCCCGCTACGGAAGTCCACAGGAAATCGACAGGAAAAGACCAATGATCGTTGCTATGCAGGAGCGCGCGACCGAAGAGGAAATTCAGGCCATCGTCGAGCGCATGATGGAAATCGGCTTCAACGTCCACCGCACGACCGGCGCGGTGCAGACCATCCTGGCCGGCGTCGGCACGCCTGGCGCCTTCGATCATGCCGAATTCGAGGTTCTTGCCGGGGTCGCGGAAGTCATCCGCATTTCTTCGCCGTACAAACTGGCGGGGCGCAGCTTCCGGCCGGAAGGCACCATCGTCCGGTTTCCCAATGGTGTCTCCGTCGGCGGCAAAACGGTGGTGGTGATGGCGGGCCCGTGCTCCGTGGAGTCCCGCGAGCAGATCTTCTCGAGCGCGAAGCTGGTGCAGACCGGCGGTGGTACATTCCTGCGCGGCGGAGCGTTCAAGCCCCGCAGCTCGCCCTACTCCTTCCAGGGACTGGGCCTCGACGCACTGAAACTGCTGCGCGAGGCCGGCGATGCCCACGGTCTGCTGGTCGTCAGCGAGGTCATGGAGATTGCGCAGATCGAGCTGATGATGCCGTATGTCGATCTTTTCCAGGTGGGCGCGCGCAACATGCAGAACTTCAACCTGCTGCGCGAGCTGGGCGCCATTCGTAAGCCGGTGCTGCTGAAGCGCGGCATCGCCGCCACCATCGAAGAGCTGCTGCTTTCCGCCGAATACCTGCTGGCCGGCGGCAACTACGACGTCATCCTCTGCGAACGCGGCATCCGCACCTTCGAGACCTACACGCGCAACACCATGGATATCTCCGCCATCCCGGTGGTGCACAAGCTCTCTCACCTGCCCATCCTCGGCGATCCTTCGCACGGCACAGGCCGTCGCGACAAAGTGCCCCCGATGGCGCGCGCCACTATCGCCGCCGGCGGCGACGGCCTGCTGATTGAGGTTCATCCCAATCCTGACAAGGCGCTTTCCGATGGTGCGCAGTCCCTGTTTCCCGACCAGTTCGCAAAACTGATGGATTCGCTGCGCGTCATCGCGCCTGCGGTCGACCGGACCCTGTAGCATTCAGGCAGAATGCCCATCGAGCGCGTCGCCATCCTCGGCACCGGCCTCATCGGCGCCTCCGTCGGACTCGCCCTGCGGGCCGCCGGATTTACCGGTTCCGTTGCCGGCTGGGATCCGAATCCCGACCAGTTGCACTCCGCGTTGCGCCGCGAAGCCATCACCGTCACGACCGACGATCCGCTCACAGCCGCTACCCACGCCGACGTCATCCTGCTCGCCGGGCCGGTCTTCACGATTATGGAGTGGCTGGATCGGCTGGCGGGCGTTCTCCGCGAGGATCAGCTTGTCACCGATGTGGGCAGCGTGAAAGGCGCACTGTGCAAGCGCGCTGCCCACCGCTACAACGGGCCGGGCCAGCCGGGATTTCTGCCCGGGCACCCGATGGCCGGCAAGGAGGTCAGCGGCGCCGAGAATGCCGACGCCGGGCTCTTCAACGGCGCGGTGTGGCTGTTCACTCCCTGCACCGAAGGCAGGCAAGATCCGCAAGGCGCGCAACTCCCCGCCGCGGAGGCGTGGCGCTCCTGGGTGGCGAAGTTCGGCTGCCGGATCATCGATCTCGAGCCCGACCGGCAGGACGTTCTCTGCGCCTGGATCAGCCACCTGCCCCAGTTCGTCTCCACCGCTTTGGCGGCTTTGCTGGAAGAGGAATTCGCCGCCAATGCCGACCTGTTGCCCATTGGGGGCCGCGCTCTGCGCGAAATGACCCGCCTTGGCAGCAGTCCCTTCTCCATGTGGCGCGACATCGCCCACAGCAACACCGATGCCATTGCCCACTGCCTGCTGGCCCTGGAGCAGCGCCTCGCGCACATCCGGGAGAATCTGAAAACCCCGGAGCTCCGCGACGAATTCGACCGCGCCAACCGCTTCCGGCCCGGGCCGCCCAGCAGCTCGTAAGCGGAGTTGGGCCTTCATTCCTGAAGAGCAGATTGTATTTCCTTCATCTTTTCCTCAGGCCCTGTAAACCGGCATGCTCCCCAACTGTCTAATCATCAGGTGGGGCTCGGCGGCTCCGGGTTCTGCCTGTATGCTCACAAACAGGGGTTTCTGTTCTGTCGGATTCGCATGACGTTTCGCGCGCCCACGGCACCCATTTGCCTGGTGCAGTCGTCGATCTCCCGGGCCCTTCTGAAGCGCGTCCTGAGGACCCTTCCTTTTCCGCTCGCCCGCTAAACCCCGTTGGTCTTGTCGGCTCTCGATTCGCTGCCCTCTCGCGCGAAGCCGTCATCCTGCTCCTCCTGCTTCCTCTGGTTCTGGTCATCCACGGGTATCATCCGTGGGCCGACGATGCCGCCATTTACATCGCCGGGCTTCTTCGCATGATCCATCCCTCTCTCTACCCAGGCGACAGCGCCTTTGTTCTGGCCCACACGCGCGTTTCTGTCTTCTCGCACATCTTCGCCGGCATGATTGGTGGGTTCCGTCTCCCGCTGGCGCCGTCGCTCCTGGTCGCGTGGCTCTTCTCCGCGGTCCTTTTCCTCTACGCCTGCCATCGGCTTGCGCTCCGCGTCTTCGATAACGATCGGGTGAGCTGGATTGCTGTTTTCTTCGCCGCCGCCTGCTTCACTCTCCCGGTTGCCGGAACCGCGCTGTTCATCATGGATCCGTATTTAACGGCGCGCTCCTTCTCCACGCCGTTCAGCCTGCTGGCGGTAGTCGCGGTGCTCGACCGCCGCTGGACCCGTGCCGCAATCTGGATCAGCCTTACCGCCGCCATGCATCCGCAGATGGCCGCCTACCTCATCGGTTTCATTGCCGTTCTGGTGCTGATCGATCGTGGCCGGTGGCGGGGCGCCGTCGTTCTCTCGATTCTCGGCATTGTGGCCTGCGGCGGCCTCTGGCTGGCCACTCTGCACAGTCCCGTCACCGCGGCCTATCGCGAAGCCATACTCAGCCGCAGTTACTTTTTCCCGGCCTTCTGGCGCTGGTATGAGTTGTTCGGGCTGGCAGCGCCTCTCGCTCTCTTCGGCCTTACGTGGCGACAATGCGGAGGGCAGCACCCGGCCGGAAAACTCGCGGCTGCCTGCTTTCTGCTGGGCGCCGCCACCTGCGTGGCCGCTTTCCTGCTTGTGCATCCGCAGGGACCGTATCTGCTCGCGCGGATCCAGTTGCTGCGCAGCTTTCAGATCCTGTATATCGTCGGCCTGGTGCTCCTCGGAGGCGCCATCGGCCGCGCTTTTTCTCAGCGCTACCGCTGGGTGCCCGCCGTTCTTTTCCTGATTGCCGCCGCCGGTATGCTGGACGCCTCTCGGCAAACCTGGGCGGGCTCCGCGCCAATTGACTGGCCTGGGTCGGAGCCGTCCAGCCCCTGGAGCCAGGCGCTGGTATGGATCCAGCACAACACGCCTCCCGATGCGGTGTTCGCCGTCAGCCCGACCCTGCTGACCTCGCCGGCCGAGGATCTTTCCGGTTTCCGCGCTCGCGCCCAGCGCAGCGTTCTCGTGGACAACAAAGATGAGGGCGTGGCCTCCATTTTTCCTGCCGTCGCGCCTGCGTGGAAGCTGCGCAGCGCGGCCGAAGAGGGGCTGGATCAGATGTCTCCGGCGGAACGTGAGGCCCGTCTGGCTCCGTGGCACGTCACCTGGCTCCTGCTCCCCTCGGCCGCCGCCCGCGGGCTCTCCTGTCAGTACCGTAACGAGGCTGTTGCTGTGTGCCCCATGGGCCCAATCAGCGGTAGTCTGTAACCACAGAAGCTCATTGACACCACAAAGAATGCACCTTCGGCCACCTTTATGTTGAACTCCCAGAGAATTGCCGTCGTTTTGCCGGCCTACAATGCGGAGCGCACCCTGCGCCAAACCGTCAGTGAGATTCCCCGCGAGATCGTCGACGACATCATCCTGACCGATGACGCCAGTTCCGACGGAACCTGCCGCGTGGCTCTCGAACTGGGCCTCCATACCCTGCGCCACGAGGAGAATCGCGGGTACGGCGGCAACCAGAAAACCTGCTATGCCGCTGCCCTGCATCGCGGCGCCGACATCGTGGTCATGCTGCACCCCGATTATCAGTACACCCCGAAACTCATTCCCGCGATCAGTGCCATGATTGCTGCCGGCGAATACGACGTGGTGCTTGGCTCGCGCATTCTCGGCAAAGGCGCGCTCAGCGGCGGTATGCCTCTCTACAAGTACCTGTCCAACCGCGCGCTCACGGCCATCGAGAACATTGCGCTGGGTCAGAAGCTCTCCGAATATCACACCGGCTATCGCGCCTGGCGGCGCACCGTTCTCGAGCGTCTGCCTCTCTACGCCTGCTCTGACGATTTCGTCTTCGACAACCAGATGCTGGCTCAGGCTCTCTACTTCGGCTATCGGGTGGGGGAGATTTCCTGTCCTACGCGTTACTTCCCTGATGCATCTTCGATCAATTTCCGGCGCAGCCTCGCTTACGGAGTGGGGGTGCTGGCCACCGCTGGCCAGTATCGACTGGCCTGCTGGGGTGCCGGGGGCTCGCCGGTCTTTCAGGATGCTCCGCAGCATCGGCTGGACTGGACCAATCTGAAGATTGCGCCCGTCACCGCCGTTTGATTTATCCGGCATAAAAGGCGATACCATGGCGCCTATGCCCGGAAAGGTTCCCTGCGCAACTCTCTTCGTTCTGCTTTGCTGTGTGCCTTTCGCTGGCGCTCAGTCCTCCACGCTGCTGGTCGATGTCGATCATCGACCGCAAATCTCGCTGGATGGTCCCTGGCACTACATTCCCGATCCCTATCGCGAGGGCTGGGGCACGAATCCCGATCATGCCAGCCTCCATGGCTACGCGGCCAACGCCCACTACGTTCCCGGCGGGCCGCTCGTTCAATACGATTTCGCTCTGTCGCCTACGCTGAACGTCCCCGGCGACTGGAATTCCCAGGACAAGTCCCTCTACTATTACGAGGGCCTGCTCTGGTATCAGCGCGATTTCAGCGTCCACCCCAAACCGCATACCCATCTCTTCCTGCACTTCGGCGCGGTCAGCTATGCGGCCTCGGTTTTCGTCGATGACCAGCACGCCTGCGATCACGAGGGCGGATTCACTCCCTTCGACTGCGATATCACCGGCCTCGTGCATGACGGGGATAACTTCGTGGTTGTCGGTGTGGACGACACCCGCACCGTCGATCGCGTTCCCACTGTGCGCAAAGACTGGTGGAACTATGGCGGTATCACGCGGCCCGTTTCTCTCGTCGAAGTGCCGGATAGCTACATTGACGACGAGTCGCTCCAGCTCCACCCTGGCTCAACGAATCAGCTCGAAGGCTACGTCCACGTCACCGACGCGCCCGCCGGAAACAGTGTCACTCTGCGTATTCCCGAGCTGCATATCGAAAAAGTCGCCGCCATCGATACGAATGGCCGCGCCAACTTCTCCTTTTCTGTAACCGGCCTTGAGCTTTGGTCGCCGGAGCATCCCCGCCTCTATTCGGTTGAATTCTCGGCTGGCCCCGATCGCCTCAGTGACGACATTGGGTTCCGCACTGTTGCAGTGCGGGGCGACCAGATCCTGCTCAACGGCAAACCCATCTTCCTGCGCGGTATCAGTTACCACGACGAGGCGCCTTACCGCTCCGGCCGCTCCTGGTCGGAGCAGGACGCGCAAACCCTTCTCGGCTGGGCCAAAGAGCTCCACTGCAACTTCGTCCGCATGGCCCATTATCCGCACACGGAGAACGAATATCGCCTGGCCGATAAGGTCGGCATCCTGGTCTGGTCGGAGATTCCGGTTTACTGGGACATTGACTGGACCAATCCGCACACGCTGGAAGTCGCGAAGCAGCAGCTCCACGAGATGATTCGCCGCGATCACAATCACCCCTCGGTCATTCTGTGGTCGCTGTCGAATGAAACCCCGGAGAGCCCGGCGCGCGACGCTTTTCTCCACCAGCTGGCCGTCGCCGCGCGGGCGCAGGACCCCACCCGGCTCATCACCTCGGCGATCGTGACACACTTCCACGGGAAAAACGCGGTGCTGGACGACCCCCTCGGCAAAGACCTCGACGTCCTCGGCTATAACGAGTATCTGGGCTGGTATCAGGGATCCCCTGCCGATATTCCCGACTACACGTGGCAGGACCCGATGGGCAAACCGGTCATCCTGAGCGAATTCGGCGCGGGCGCCAAAGCCAGTCTCCACGGCCCCGATACTCAGAAGTTCACGGAAGAATACGAGGACTATGTGTATCGGCAGCAGTTCCAGATGATCGCGAAGATGCCCTTCCTGCGGGGCATGACGCCGTGGGTCCTGATGGACTTCCGTTCGCCGATGCGTCAGCTTCCCGGGATTCAGGACGACTACAACCGCAAGGGCCTCGTTTCCAACAACGGAGATAAGAAGAAGGCCTTCTTCACGCTGCAGGAGTACTACGCGAAGAGGCAACAGGCCCAACCTTAGCTCAGCGCAACGGCCGGCTCCGCATCGGCGGGCCGGCCTTTCGGATCCCTGCTAGATGCCCAGCCCGCGCAGGCCCAACCCGATCACATAGGTCGCGACGCCTTCAACCGCTCCCACCAGCGTCATCTCCAGGCCCGAAGACCACCAGCTCCGCACCGTGATCAGCGATTTCGCCGCACCCACCGCAAAGTGGGCGATCAGCGACACAATCGCCGAGACGATGACCGCGGGATAGCCGCTCATGAAGAAGAACGGCAGGATCGGAATGAACGCGCCCACCGCGGTGGAGAGCGCTCCCGACCAGGCTGAAACGAACGGCTGGCTCAGCCCTTCCTCGGTCATGTTCAGCCGTTCGCTGGCCAGCGCGCGCAGAAACTGCTCCGGATCCTCGGCCAGATGCTCGATCACGTGATCGGCGTCATCCCGCGGAATTCCCTTCACCTGGTAATAGAGCGACAGCAACTCGCGCGCCTCCGGGCCATTCATCTCAATGGCCTCGCGCTCCCGCCTCACCTCCGCCTCGTAAATCTCGCGCTCGCTCTTCGCTGCCAGGTAGGCTCCCGACCCCATAGAGAGAGCGCTGGCAATCATGCCCGCCAGTCCCGACAGCAGCACCCAGTGGCTGTTGCCCAGCGTCGCGCCCGAGACGCCCGAGACAATGCCGAAGATTGCCCCCAGCCCGTCGTTCACGCCGTAGATGGCATCGCCGATCCAGCCCGCCGCCTGCCGTCCCGGCCGATTCCGCCGGGTCAGCAACTCGTCCAGCTCCTGGCGGGCCAGTTCCGAGCTGGGGGCCATCTTCGGATAGCGGTGGCGGATAAGCTCGGTCAGCTCGCGATAGTGATCCTGCTCGTCCGCGATCACTTTGTGCAGAATGGCGATGCTGGGCTCGTCGCCGAGTTCCTTCAGTTGCTGCCCGTAGCGAGCAATGTCGCGGCTCTCGTCGATCTCCAGACGCCGCAGTGCTGTCTGCGGACCGCCCAGCCGATTCGCCAAACTATCCGCATCGCCGGTTGGCTTGCCTTCGTACCGCGGCAGCTCGGCACCTAACTCCCGAATGCGCTTCGCCCACAACGATGCGTGATGCGCCTCAGCCTCTGCCATATGCCGCAGGGTCTTCCTGCGGATCGGATCCTCATCGCGCTCCGAGAGGGTTTTATAGGTGTGGTAGCCGCGCATCTCCGCCTGCCAGTTCTGGTAGAGCGCGTCGAGCACCTTCTGTTCTCTTTGGTTCAAGGTTCGCGCCATGCCCGTGCTACCCCCCAATCTGATAGCTGAAGCCGAAACGGCCAATCTGAATGATGCGGCGGTCGGCAGGCGGCCAGATGCGAATCTCCTCCACCCGCGTGATGCCCGGGATCAGCGCCGCGGTGAGCGTCCCCACCAGCTTGCCGGTCGCTGCTTCGTACAGACGTACCACCAGACCGTTCTCGCCGTGAGTGTACCCGAGCAGGTAATCTCCGGGAACCAGCCGTATGTCGTCACCCACTTTGAGCGGCACCTGCGTCAGCAGGAAATGCGAGTACTTCCCCTCCGCGGAATAGCCCGCGGTAATCAGCACAACGCCCGCGACGTATTGCCCTTTGCCGTTGGTGATTCCCGACGCCGAGCGCAGCTCCGTCTCAATCCGCTCCTGCACCACGGGAGCCCGCGCCGGAATCACCGAGCGCAACTCGGTATCCGTCGCCGTCCTCCACTCCCCGGCTCGCTCCTGTGCCGAGGCACACGTAACCGCGACCATGGCCAATAACGCTGCCACAACCCAAATCCCTTTCGTGCTCGCCGCAATCTTCATCTCTGATTCCTGATCCCCTGAACCCTGACCGCTGTTTTTCAGTCCAGATGCACAATCCCGCGCTGCAGCGCCGTGGTCGCCGCCTGCGTACGATCTTCCACACCCATTTTGCTCAGCAGGCTGTTGACGTGCGTCTTCACCGTCGCCTCGGAGATGAACAGAGCGCTGCCGATATCCTTATTGCTCTTCCCGGCCACAATCAGCTGCAGCACCTCCAGCTCGCGCGCCGTGAGGGTGGCTCCGCTCATGCGCTCCGCAAGCTTTTCCGCCACGCGCGAGGGAATCCGCGACTTCCCCGCATGCACCGTGCGCACCGCTTCGGTCAGTTCGGCCAGATCCATCCCCTTCAGCAGATATCCCTTCGCGCCAGCCTGCATGGCTCGGTAGATATCCTCATCCCCGTCGAAGGTGGTCAGCACAACAATCCGCGCTGCGGGAAACTCCTGCCGGATCCGCGCGATGGCTTCCACCCCATTCATCTTCGGCAGCCGCAGATCCATCAGCGTGACATCCGGCTGATGGCGCCGATAGAGCGCCACGGCCTCGTCTCCATCCGCGCCTTCGGCCACCACGGAGAAGCCTGGCACCGTTTTCAGCAGCGCGGCCAGACCCTGGCGCACAATTGCGTGATCGTCCACGATCATGATCTGAATCGTATCGGTCGTTGTTGTATTTTCCTTCACGTCAGGCCTCTCCCGTCGTTCCGTTCAGCGGCAGCAGCAGGCGAACGCGCGTTCCGGCGCCGGGATGGCTCTCCACCGTCAGATTCGCTCCAATCGCCGCCGCCCGCTCGCGCATCCCCACAATCCCATAATGCCCGCTCGCGCCGTCGGGCGGGGAGCCGGCAAAACCCCGTCCATCGTCGCGAATCTCCATGGCGAACCATCCTGTTACGAATTCCAGCCGCAGCGCAATCGACTCCGAATGCCCGTGCCGTATGGCGTTCACCACCGCCTCCCGCGCGATCCGCATCAGCTCCCGTTCCACCGCCGCACCCAGGGGATGGTTGGTCCCGCTCACCTGCATCTGCACCCGCGGTTGTTTGCCATTCTCCGCTGCGCCCGGAGAATGAATCCCCGATCGCGCGGCCACATCTTCGGCCATGCGCAGAATCCGCGCCGCCAGATCTTCGCGCTCCGCGCTCTGCGAACGCAGTTCCCAGATCGAACTCCTCGCCTCTTCCAGACTGTTGCGGACCAGCGTCTGCGTGCGCTCCAGCTGTTCCCGGGCAGAGTCGGCTGAGGCCCTCATCAGCTGGCCCACCAGTTCCAGCTGCACTGAAACCGCGACGAACCCCTGAGCCAGCGTATCGTGAATCTCGCGCGCGATGCGGGCGCGTTCCCCCAGCACGGCCTGAAATTCGCGTTCCACGTGCAGCAGCCGCCGCCGCCATGCCGCATACGCCAGGCCCACGAGCGCCAGCGACAGCAGCAGCCGAAACCACAACGTCTGATACATGTGGGGCTCCACGGTCAGGGCCACGGTGGCCGCCTCCCGACTCCACACTCCATCGTTGTTCCGCGCCATCACGCGAAACGTGTACCGGCCATGCGGCAGGTTCGTGTAGTACGCCGCGCGCCGTGTGCCGGCCTCTACCCAGCCGGGATCGAAGCCCTGCAGCTGGTACCGGTACTCTACCTTCTGCGGAGCCACAAAGCTCAGCCCCGCATAGTCGAACTCATAATGGCTGTGGCCCGGCGAAAGGATCAGGGCCGCTGCGCTCCGCTGCTCCACGTCGTCCACGCTCACGGCTTCCAGAACCACCCGCGGCGCCACGCGGTTCACCGGCATGTGTTCAGGATCCACCGCCGCAATCCCCTTCAGCGTCGCGAACCACAGCGCCCCATCCTCGAGCCCCAACACCGCGGGATGGCCGCCGCTGCTGCACTCGCTGATGCGCATCCCATCGGCCACGCCGAACCGCATCACTTCCGGCGCCGGTCCACCGTTCGCCATCCGGTCCAGCCCCGCTCGGCTCACCCGATAGACACCGGTGCTCGAGCTGATCCACAAATACCCCTGCCGGTCTTCCAGAATGCCGATCACGCGCTTCGGCAGCAGGCCGCGCGCCACCGGCACGATCTTCCCATCCCGCATCCGATTCAGCCCGCCGTCGTTGGTTCCGATCCACAACGTCCCATCGGCGTCCTCATGCAGCGACGTAACAATGTTGCTGGAGAGCCCCTCCTGGGTGGTGAAGTTGGTGAACTGCCCGTTGTGCATGCGGCTCAGACCGCCCAGTGTACCGATCCACAGGTCGCGGTCCCGGCTCTGCGTCATGGCGCCAATCAGATCGCTCCCCAGCCCGTCGGCCGCTGTCCACGTCGTGAACGTTCCATTGGCATAGCGCGACAAGCCATGCCGCGTGCCGATCCACAACGCCCCCTGCCGGCCCACATACAGCGACCGCACAAAGTCATCGGCCAGACCGTCCGCCGTGGTCAGCACGCGCACCCGTCCGTCGCGAATCAGGTTCAACCCGTCCGGCGTCCCGGCCCACACATCGCCATTGGGAGCCGCCGCCACGGCGAAGATCACATTGCTGGCCATCCCCTGGGCCGTGGTCAGCGCGCGAAAGCGGCCGTCCCGATACACGTTGAGGCCTCCGCCGTTTGTCCCCGCCCACACCGCGCCGTCCGGTCCCTGCGCCAGGGCCAGCACATACTCTTCGCTCAGCCCATCCTCTGCCGTCAGGCTGGAAAACTTCCGGTCGCGCAGCACCGCCAAACCGCTGGCTTCCGTTCCCAGCCACAGATCGCCCTCGCGATCTTCCATGGCGGTCAGATACACATCTCCGCTGCGCGGCAGCAGCTCGCCCGAATCTGCGCTGCGCATCCGCATGAGCCCTTTCGCCGTTCCGGCCCACATCGTGCCCTGGCGATCGCAGGTCAGGAAGCTCACCCGTCCCAACGGCTGCGGAAAGGCCCGCACTCGTCCGCCTTCTTCGGTGAACAAACCCTCATCCGTCCCGATCCAGATCGAGCCAGCCGCATCGGCGGCCACCGTCTCCACCGCTCCGCCACCAGGAACCGCGACATTCTGGCAGCTCTTCGCTGTGCAGGCCTCCAGTCCCGACCGTAAGCCGGCCCATGCCGTTCCGCTTCCATCCACGGCCAGCGCCAGCACCTCGCCTGCCGTGCCCATAGCGTGGGCATCGGGATCCATCCGGACCAGCCCTTCGGCCGTTCCCAGCCACAGTTGGCCGTCGCGGCCCGCTACCATCCGGCTGTTCTCAGTCAGATCTTCGTTGAGCGGCACGCGCTCGGCCCGGACCACACCCGGCGACCCATTTACACGGAACAGCCCCGCGGCCGAGAGCACCCAAACCTGCTCAGCACCCTCGGGGCCGATCCCGTTGAAGGTGCGCCACACCTGCGTCGCCGGCATGCCGCGGTCCGGACCCACAGCTTCCACGGTGCCTGCCACAATCCGCGCCAGGCCGCCGGAAGTGCTGATCCATACCGTCCCCGCTTCATCTTTCATCAGATCGGAGATCAGATCGCTGGGCAGCCCCGGCGTTGTGGCGTGGGTCATCACCGCAAATTGCACTCCGTCAAAGCGCACCAGTCCGCCTTCGGTGCCGATCCATACATAGCCGCGCCGCCCCTGCACGATGGCGTGCACTGTGTTCTGTGGCAGGCCGGTATCTGTCTGCCACGACTGATAGCCGTACTGCGCCAGCGGCATATGCGGATCGAGCCCCCACGCCGGCGCCGCTACCAGCCCGATCAGCGCCCCGCACACCGCCGCCGCATGCAATTTGTCCATCACGGGAGTTCTGTTCAGAATGCACCCCGTCGAGCGGCGCCGGCGATTCCATTTCCGGGTCGCACCGCCGCCTGGAAGAGGTTCCTCATCGCATGCCGCGGGTCGCTTTCCGCGCGCCTTTCACCCGGACCTTTTCCGCCGCCGCTGGACCGATCGTGAACTGCCCTGCGCCCGTCTCAATGGCCAGAGTCTGATCGTAATTCCGCTGCAATACGCGCACCGATCCCCCGGGCTCGATCCCCGTCTTATGCAGAAACCGCAGCAGCTTCTCATCCCGCTCGTACAGGCTGGTCACCGTGCAGGTCGTGCCCTCGGCCGCCTCGGCGAGCGCCCGCACCCCGTTCCGCTTGCGCCGTTCCTCGCTCTCCGGCAGCACCGCGTTCCCATGCGGACAGGTCCCCTTCTCCCCCAGCTTGCGCAGCAGCAGCGCCTCGAACTCCGGCGACACCGCATGCTCCAGCCGCTCCGCCTCGTCGTGCACCTCATACCACGGCATCCCGAAGACCTCCGACAGCATGCGCTCGACCAGATGGTGCCGCAGCGCCGTCCGGTAGGCCGTTTCGTGGCCTTTGGGCGTCAGCCGGACTACGCCGTCGGCTTTGACCTCGACGTAGCCATCGCGCTTCAGCCGCCGCAGCGCCATGGACACGGCTGGCGCCGACACAGCAAGCCAGTGCGCCAGGGTGGCCGAGATGACCGTCCGCCCCTCGCTCTCGGCTTCCAGAATCGCCTTGAGGTAGTCCTCTTTGGAAACGCTGAGGTCTGCTTTCACTGTGAATTCTTCCTGACCCGTATCCTATCGAATAGCCAGCGGCCCGGCTCGGCATTTCAGCACGCCCAAAGCCCACCCCATGCAATGGCCCGTTACAATGTTCAAAGCCTTTTCCAGGAATCCTTTATCGTGTCGAATCCCTCATCTCCCAGCCGTAAGCGCGTCCTTTCCGGCATGCGCCCCACCGGCAAACTCCATCTCGGCAACTACATGGGCGCCCTTCACAACTGGGTCCGCCTGCAGGACGAGTACGAGTGCTACTTCTTCATCGCCGACGTCCACGCCCTCACCACCGACTACGCCGACCCCTCCCAGATCCCCGCCAACACCCGCGAGGTCATCCTCGATTACCTCGCCGCCGGCCTTGATCCGGAGAAGTCCGTCCTGTTCGTCCAGAGCCAGGTCAAGCAGCACTTCGAGCTGCCCCTGCTCCTCGGCATGATCACCCCCCTCGGCTGGCTGGAGCGTGTTCCCAGCTATAAGGAAATGCAGGAGAATCTCACCTCCAAAGACCTCACCACCTACGGCTTCCTCGGCTACCCGGTTCTCATGGCGTCGGACATCCTCCTCTACCAGGCCAACTTCGTTCCCGTCGGCCAGGACCAGACCGCCCACGTCGAGCTCACCCGCGAAATCGCCCGCCGCTTCAACCAGTTCTATCCACCAGCAAAACTCCAGACGACCGAGGAAGTTGTGGGTGAGGACGCCGCTCTGAAAGGATTAGGAACCCTGTATGGGGTCGACGATCCGAAGGGCGCTTTGGAGGAGTTATATGAATCTCAGCAATTGGGAAACATCCAATCGCCCAAACCCATAGGCGCATTACGCAGAGCGGCGCAGATCAAGCGGATCCTCCCCGAGCCCCAGGTCCTCCTCACCCCCTCGCCCAAGCTCCCCGGCACCGACGGCCGCAAGATGTCCAAGAGCTACGGCAACACCATCCTCATGAGCGATCCCGAGGCGCAGATCCGGGCCAGGCTGAAGCCTATGGTCACGGACCCGGCGCGCGTCCGTCGCACCGATCCCGGCAATCCCGACAAGTGCCCCGTGGGCGACCTGCACAAGATCTTCTCCTCCCAGGAGACCCTCGCCAAGGTCTACGACGGCTGCACCACCGCCGGCATCGGCTGCATCGAGTGCAAAGGCTGGGCCGCCGACGGCATCGTCCAGCACCTTGCCCCGCTTCAGGAGCGGCGCAGCCACTTCGAGCAAAATCCCCCCCTCGTCACCGATATCCTTCACGAAGGAGCCCGCCGCGCCGGCGAGCGCGCCGAGCAGACCATGCAGGAGGTCCGCAGCGCTATGGGTCTGGCAGGAATCTCCGCATGACTGACGAGCCTCGCTCCCCCGAATCCATGCCGCCTGACGCGAAGCCGGCCGAGTCCGTGCCCGAAGCAGCGGCTCCTGCGCCTAAACCGCCGCAACCGCAGGAAGAATCCGCATCCCCCTTCTCGGTCACGGTCGGCCAGGTCTACGACGGCCCCTACGATCTCCTCCTTGACCTCGTCCGCAAACAGAACATCGACATCTACGACATTCCCATCGCCAAAATCACCGCGCAGTTTCTCGCCTATGTCGAGCACCTGAAGGCCTCCGACGTCGATACCGCCGGCGAGTTCATCTACATGTCGGCTCTGCTCATCCATATCAAAAGCAAGATGCTGCTCCCACGCTCGCCTGCCGAAACCCCTGAAGAAGCAGAGGACCCGCGCCGCGAGCTGGTCGAGCGCCTGCTCGAGCACGAACGCTTCCGCAACGCCGCCCAGATGCTGCAGCAAAAACGCCAGCTGGAAGAAGCTACCTGGACCAACCCCGGTATGCGCGACTTCCGCCAAGCGGCCGAGGACGATCAGGACATCGCCGCCGACACACTCGATCTGGTGCGCGTCTTCCGCGAGGTCCTCGAGCGCGCCAAAGCCCGACCGGTGCTTGACGTCTCCGAGGATGCGGTCACCGTCCGCCAGATGATCGATTACCTGCGCCGCCGCCTCATGATGGAAGATCACCCCGTCGGCCTCTCGAAGCTTCTGGCCCACTCCCGCTCGGTCAATGCGCTGGTCGCCATGTTTCTCGCTTTGCTGGAGTTAGTTCGCCTTCAGGCGATCCTCCTGCGCCAGGATGGCGGTTTCAGCGAGATCTATATCAAGAAAAGCGCGTCCTTTGAGCAGGTCATCAACGACCGCCTGTCGGTCCGGGATGACTGGAGCTGAGCCCAGCTCCGGGCAGAGCAGTAAGCCATTCTTTTTCAACAGCCTGCCGCAATCTGCGGCCCCACCTGAAGCCGGGTAACGCCCGTTAGTACCGTGGCTGATCGCGGGCGCGCCGCCTAAAATCAGGCGAAACCCCTTTTATGGCATCAGGAGCCAGCCTCTCCATCGCAGCACCGGTCCCGGTCGTGGTCACTCGGGACGGTCCGCCGACAAGTTCTTTTCCCGATCCGCGAATCAGGCCTTCCTCCGGCACAGCAGGCATGCTCGTCTTCGGCCTGGCGCTGGTTGCCGGGATCGCCTACGCCGCCTCGCACCTCATCCGCGACCTCGCCGGCGTCCACCTGCTGTCGGCATGGCCCTATGTTCTCCTCGGCGTTGCGCTGGCCATCGCGCTCGGCTTCGAGTTCGTCAACGGCTTTCATGACACCGCCAACGCCGTCGCCACGGTCATCTACACCAATTCGCTGGAGCCGCACTTCGCCGTCGTCTGGTCTGGCGTGTGGAACCTGATCGGCGTTCTCACCTCGTCCGGCGCCGTGGCCTTCGCCATCATGTCGCTTCTTCCGGTGGAACTCATCCTCCATGTCGGAACCGGCGCCGGTTTCGCCATGGTTTTTTCCCTTCTGATTGCAGCCATTGTCTGGAATCTCAGTACCTGGTGGTTCGGCCTTCCCGCCTCCAGCTCTCACACCCTCATCGGCTCCATCATCGGTGTCGGCGTTGCCAACCAGCTCATCCGCGTCCACTCCGGAACCGGGGGCGTCGACTGGGAGCAGGCCCGCAACGTTTTCAAAGTGCTCCTCATTTCACCCGTCATTGGTTTCGCCTGCGCGGCCCTTCTGCTCCTCGGGTTCAAGCTGTTCCTCCGCAACCCCGACCTTTACGAATCGCCTAAAGGCAATCAGCCCCCGCCTTTCTGGATTCGCGCCCTGCTCATCCTCACCTGCACCGGGGTGAGTTTCGGCCATGGCTCCAACGATGGCCAAAAGGGCATGGGCCTCATCATGCTGATCCTGATCGGTACGGTTCCCCCTGCCTACGCCCTGAATCACGCCCTCGGCATCAACCAGATGCATGACTTTATTGCCGTCTCCCAGCAGGCGGAACAGGTTCTCGACCGTTCTCTCGCTCCCTCGGCTCACTCCGCCGATCCCCGCGCCGAGCTGACCGCCTGCACCCAGGCCCGTCATCTCACGCCCGCGGCTCTGCCGGCTCTCCGTCAGATGATCGAGGAGATCGAACAGGAAGTCGTCCTCTACAAGACCCTTTCCAGCGTTCCCGCCAGCCAGCAGCAGAATGTCCGCAACGACATGTACGTCGTCAGCGAGTCGCTGCGTCTGCTCGCCAGGAGCGGCGATCCGCGCGTTACCCCCGCCGATGCCGCCATCTTCGCGAATTACAAAAGCCAGCTCGATCGCTCCACGATGTACATTCCCTCCAGGGTCAAGGTCGCTGTCGCCCTCGCGCTGGCCCTCGGCACCATGGTCGACTGGAAGCGCATCGTCATCACCGTCGGCGAGCGCATCGGCAAAGAGCACCTCACCTATGCACAGGGCGCCGCCGCTCAGATTGTCACCGCCTGCACCATACTCGCCGCCGACAGCTTTCACATGCCCGTCTCCACCACCCACGTTCTTTCTTCCGGGGTCGCCGGCACCATGTCCGCCAACGGCAGCGGCCTGCAGCTCGCCACCATCCGCAATATCGCCCTCGCCTGGATCTTTACCCTGCCCGCCGCGGCACTCCTCGCCGGCGGCATCTTCCTGGTAATGTATCGTTTCGTCTGATCTCTCCGCCGCCTGCCTCGCCGCTTTTCGGTACTATCGAGTAGGCGCCGCTTTTCCTTTTGTGCAGGCGCACCCCACGTCTCGATGAGTCTCAAAGCCCGCATTGAAGCCGTTATCTACGCTGCCGAAGAGCCGGTTACGCTCGCGCAGCTCACCCCCCTCTTCCGCGAAGAAGCCCTGCTGAACCGCGCCGGCCGAGAAACCTCAGAGCCGGCCGCGCAAAACTCCGCCGATGCAGAGGTCGCCACGCCGGACGTCACCGGCGAGCCGCAGCCTGTCCCCGAACCTCCGGGAGCAGCCGCCAACGCCATGGCCGCCGATCTTCTCGCTGAAGCCCCCACGGCTGAGTCCACCCCTGAGCCCGAAGCGCAGTCCACAGAAGGCGAAGTTTCCGACCCCGACGCAGAAAAGAAGGCCGCCCGCGCTCGTGATCGCGAGGCCCGTGACGAAATCCGCCGGCTCATCGGCGAGCTCATCGAGGACTACGCCTATGAGGACCATGGCCTCGAGATCCGCGAAGTCGCTGGCGGCTTCCGTTTCGCGACCCGCCCTGAGGTCCACGACGCCGTGCGTGGCTTCATCAAGAGCCTGAAGCCGCCGATGAAGTTGTCCCTGCAGGCGCTGGAAACCCTCGCGGTCATCGCGTACAAGCAGCCGGTGACGGCTCCTGAAATCGGCGAGATCCGGGGCGTGGACTCCGGCGGCGTTCTCGGCTCGCTCATCGCTCGCAAGCTGGTCACCACCGCCGGCCGCAAACAGGTCGTCGGCCGCCCGATCCTTTACAAGACGACGAAGGAATTTCTCCTCCGCTTCGGCCTCAAGGACCTCAACGAGCTTCCCTCCATCGAAGAATTCGAGAAGATGGCCAGCGAGCTCACCGAGACCGAAGAGGAAGCTGCTGCGGCCGAGGAGAATCTGCCCTTCGCCCAGAACGAAATCGCCGCCATCGAAGAAAACGCTGAATCAGGCCCGGAAGCCTCCTCCGATGAAGCGCCCACCTCCGAGCAGGACGCCGCCCTTGAGGAGCATCAGCCGTGAGCGCCGCCGCCCAGGATGCCGGTGCTCCCCAGCCCGGATCCGAAAACGGTTCCGCGGAGCGCCTCCAGAAGATCATCGCGGCCGCCGGCATCGCCTCGCGCCGCAAAGCCGAAGAATTGATCCTCGCCGGTCGCGTTCAGGTCAATGGCCAGACGGTCACCACCCTCGGCGCCAAAGCCGATCCCGCGCGCGACCACATCCGCGTGGATGGCAAGCTCCTGCATGGTCCGGAGCGCCCTCGCTACGTCGCCCTCAACAAACCCAAAGGTTACGTCACCACCGCCAGCGATCCCGAAGGTCGCCCGACTGTCATGGACCTGATCCACGCCGGTCCGCGCCTGTTCCCCGTCGGCCGCCTCGACTACGCCAGTGAAGGCCTCCTGCTCCTCACCAACGATGGCTCGCTCGCCAATGCCCTCACCCGCGCTGCCGCCGGTGTGGAGAAGACCTACCTCGTCAAAGTCAGCGGCCACCCCACGGAGTCGGCCCTCAAACAGCTCCGCCACGGCATCATGATCGACCGCGGCACGCAGGTCCGGCCGGTGCACAAGCCCGACGGGCGGAACACCCGTGACGACTCTGCTGCAGCGCGCTCGGCGGCCAGTCGGGAGCGCGTGATGACCGCGCCGGTGCGCATTCGCCTCTTCCGCGAAGCCGAGAACCCCTGGTACGAGATGATCCTCACCGAGGGCCGCAACCGCGAGATCCGCAAGATGTTCGAGGAGATCGGGCACCATACCGAGAAGATTCGGAGGATCGGCTATGGTCCGCTCGTCCTCGATCTTGAGCCGGGACGATCGCGCGAACTGACTCCCGAGGAAGTCCTGGCGCTGCGGAGGGCTGCTGCCGGGCAATCTCCGAAATCGGAGAGAGGCGCCAGGAAGCGGATCCGCACGCTACCGAAGGCGAGCGGGAAAAAGCCGCCGGAACGCCGTTCGTCGGGGCCAAAGCTGCCTCGAACGCGCTCAAAAGCAAGCCCAGCCGCCGCAAAAGCTAGCAGAGCCCGGCCTCGACCAGAATCGACTGGGCGCGAGCGGTTCAAGTGGGAACCGCGGCCGGCGCGTTCGCGTAGGTTTGCGTATGGCAGCGCGATTCAGGTGGGAATGGGTTGAGACTGAGGTGGAGCGGACCGCCGCGGAATGGGCGGCGTGCGCCGCACAGCGGCCTCCGGAGGCGCGGCGATATTCGGAGCAGGAACAACGGGAGCGGGAGCGCGCCTACGACCGGGCTCTGACAGATGTGGAGCGCGAGGCCAAGCGGGTGCGGCGCCGGTCTCGATTCGGGGCTCGAGCAAGGGAGGGCGCGCAGGAGCGGATTGTCGCGGCTTTCGCCCGGTTTTCGGCCGAAGCGCTGGGGCTCGGCGAGGAGGCGATCGGCCTGCTGACGGATGACTTTCTGCCGGTGGGCACGCGGCTGGCCCGATGGGCACGGGCCTTCGATCCGAACCTGGCGATGGATGGCATTGTGCAGGCCTGCCGCAATGCCTGGACGGCGTGCGGACTCCAGCCGCTGCTGGGCACGACGATCCGGCTGACGCCGGGAATTCTGGGGTATAGCCTGCTGTATCCCTACAGCGACAACCATCTGGACCGTGTGGACTTGTCACCCGAGCAGAAGCTGGCGGCGAGCCGGCGTTTCCGCGAGCGGCTGCGCGGCCTGGATCTGCCGTCCGCGGATGATCGGGAGCGAGCCCTCTGGGGGTTGGTGGCGCTGATCGAGGGGCAATATCCGCGAGAGATCTATCCGCAGGTTTTCGATTCCCTGCTGGCCATTCATCGCGCCCAGGAGGAGAGCCTGCGGCAGTTGCGGGGTGGGTGCTCCGGCGCAGAGCTGCTGCGGGTGAGTTGCACCAAGGGAGGAACCTCGGTGCTGGCAGATGCCTGCCTGGCGCAGCCCGAGCTGACCGAGGCAGAGAGCCGATTCGGCTTTGCCTGGGGCGTGCTGCTGCAACTGGGCGACGATCTGCAGGACATCGCGGAAGATGTGCGGCGTGGATCGGCCACACTGTTTTCGACGGCGGCACGTAGCGGGGATTGCCTGGACCAGCTGGTGATCCAGTTGCTGCAATTCGCCGAGCGCGTAGGGGCACAGATGGAAGCACTCCCGCATGGCGACCCGATGCTCCAGGACCTGCTGCGGATGAGCTGGCGGTCGCTGATCCTGATGGCGGTGGCGGAGTCGCACGTGCATTTTTCGCCGGGGTTTCTGCGGGAGGCAGAGTCGTGGTCGCCGTTTCGGTTTGGATTTTTGCGGGAGCGGCGGGTGACGCTCGCCGGCCGGCGGGGACTGTACGGGACTCTGTTCGAGCTGTTTCTGGCGGGCGACGACGAGGCTGCGGCGGAGCTGCCGGTCGCGGGCGAGCGGGTGGGGCTGGCGGCCAATGTCGCGTAAACTTCGCTGATGCAATTCACGAAGCGGCTGCGGGACGGCGTGCGGCGCGGCACGATCACCTGCAGTGTGCGCATCTGGATCAGCCCTCGCGTGCGGGTGGGCGGACGCTATCCGATGGGAGAAGGCACGATCGAAGTGGACTCCATCGAGCCCATCGGGCTGCCGGACATCACGCCGGAGCTGGCGCGGGCGTCCGGATTCCTCGGCGTGCTGGACTTGCTCAAAGTGGCGCAGCACGGGCACGGGCAGAACATCTACCTGATCCGGTTCCACTATGTGCCGCCGTCGCGAAACGCAGAGAAGAAGCTGGCGGCGGCGAAGAGGCCAGCAAAGAAGCGCTTAGCTTAAGGCGGAAATCAGCCGATCGATCAGCTCGTCCTGGCCGCGAAACATCTTCTTGCGGGCGGCCTTCACGTCGAACCAGGCGCCGCGGTCGGCTTCGGGGATCTCAATCTGGCGGTGGGAGCGCGGCGGCCATTCCACCAGACAAGTGTTGGAGACCAGGGCAGCCGGATCGAAGTCGCCCTCGATGGCCCATGCCGTGACTTCCTTGCCGGAGGGCTGGCGGACGACGCCGAGGGGAAGGAAATCCGCAGGGGGGCGGTCCAGCGCGAGCGAGGAACCGGTTTCTTCCTGAAATTCGCGGCGGGCGGCGGCGAGGGGTGGTTCGCCCTCGTGGTATTCGCCTTTGGGGATCGACCAGGAGTCCTTTTTCGCCCAGAAAGGGCCGCCGGGATGGATGAGGAAGACTTCGAGGCCGGAGGAGGCGCGGCGGTAGAGGAGGATCCCGGCGGAGGTCTTGGGTGGCATAACCGCGTACAGGTTACAGGTTAAAGGTTGTTGGGAACAGGTTACGGAATTGGGTAGACTCGGGGAAATCGATTTCAGGAGGTTGGCGGTGCTCAAGAAGGTTGTGCGACGGAGTGTCGTGATGGCGCTGCTGGTCGTGACGGCGGGTGCGATCAGCTTTGCGAAAGACAAGACTGAGAATAAGGAACCGCAGGCGTGGGGCATGCAGTCGGGCAACTCGGGCTGCGTGATTTTCAAAGAATCGCAGGACACCACCTCGGAGATGGCTGCGGGCGGCGGTGGGTTCACGACGCACACGGTCGATGTGCTGGAGGTACTGGACTCGATCCACGCGAAGCTGCCGCACAAGAAGTACATGGAGACGGAGGACGATCTCAGCGCGCTGCAGAAGCTGTCAGTCGAGAACCATCTGAGGTACGTGAAGATTCCGAAAAAGTACTCGCCCGAAGAGCTGGATAAGGCGAAGGCCATGTGCGGAGTACAGTGAAACAGGCAAGCGACAAAGATTAACCGGCGCGGGGACCGCTCCCCGCGCTTTGCTTTTTGGCGTCGGCATTGACAGGGCACGGCGAGCCTGCCGCTGCCCGATCCGGCAGGGAGACCGAGGCAGGACAGGCGGCATCTTCATCTATTGGCCTGAATCCGGTGGGTTCGGAGGGGTGCGGCGATGCCCCACAATGGTTACCCTGGACAGCCCCGAGAGGGTTGCGGGGTTCACGGGCGCAGGCCTATACTCGGACCGTTTGGCCCGGGAACGGGTTGGGTCTGGAACGAACGGCCCAGGAAGGCAGTGGAGAACCTTTAGTATGGCAACCATCACGCTCGAACAGGAAATTAATCCCTGGGAAGCCCAGGCGGCTCGATTCGATTTTGCAGCCCGTAAGTTAAACCTGGATGACGGCTTATGGCGCGTGCTCCGGTATCCGTCGCGGGAGATTATCGTGCATTTCCCGGTGACCATGGACGACGGCCGGATTGAGATGTTTACGGGCTACCGGGTGCTGCACTCGCAGGCGCGAGGACCGGGGAAGGGCGGGATTCGCTACGCGCCGGATGTGACGCTGGATGAGGTGCGGGCTCTGGCCAGCTGGATGACCTGGAAGTGCGCGGTGGTGAATATCCCGTTTGGGGGCGCCAAGGGCGGCGTGATCTGCGATCCGAAGAAGATGTCGCAGGGCGAACTGGAGCGGATGACGCGGCGCTACACCTCCGAGATCATCGAGTTTATTGGACCGGAAAAGGATGTGCCTGCGCCGGATGTGAACACTAACGAGCAGACCATGGCGTGGATCATGGACACCTACTCGATGCACATGCGGCAGACAGTCACCTCCATCGTGACCGGCAAGCCGCTGTCCATTGGCGGATCGAGGGGGCGGAGAGAGGCGACCGGGCGCGGGATCGCGCTGGTATGCGACGAGGCCATGAAGTATCTGGGCCTGCAGCGCGACGGGTGCCGGGTGGTGATCCAGGGCTTCGGCAACGTCGGATCGAATGCGGCCCGGCTCATGCAGGAGCGTGGCTACAAAGTCATCGGAATCGGCGAATGGGACGGCGGCCTGTATAACCCGAACGGGATCGATATCTGCTCGCTCGAGGAGCACAAGCTCCGGCAGGGCACGGTGCTGGGCTTCCGTGGAGCGGAACCGATGCCGACCGCGGATCTGCTGACAACCGACTGCGAAATTCTGATCCCGGCGGCGACGGAAAACGTGATCACCAGCCGCAATGCGGAGCGCATCAAGGCACGCATTGTGTGCGAAGGCGCGAACGGGCCGACGACCGCGGTGGCCGACGAAATCCTTGCCGATAAGAAGGTGTTCATCATCCCCGATATTCTTGCGAACTCCGGCGGAGTGACGGCGTCATACTTCGAGTGGGTGCAGGACCGGCAGGGCTACTTCTGGAAAGAGTCGGAAGTGAACGAGCGGATGGAAGCGATCCTCGTCGAGAGCTTCGATGATGTGACTCGGTATGCCGAGGCCCATGCGGTGAACAATCGGATCGCGGCGTATATGCTGGCCATTGATCGCGTGGCATTCACGATCAAACAACGGGGGATCTACGCGTAGAGGCAGCAGTCAGCGTTTAGCGTAAAGCGGAGGCTGCGGCGTTTTCGTCGCAGCCTTTTGCTTTCCCATCAAGGTCGCGAAGACGCCAGCGAGGACCAGAGCGGCTCCCCCGATCTGGAACGGGGTGAGGCGCTCGCCGGCCAGGGTGGCTCCCAATATCAAAGCGAAAACCGGATTGACGTACGCATAGCTGGAGACGCGTGTCGGGGAGTCGTGCGTGAGGAGCCAGAGGTAGGCGGAGAAGCTGATCATGGACCCGGCGACGACGAGATAGGTGAGGCTCACCAGTACGCGGCCACTGAGCAGGACGGTACCGGGGGGCAGGCGGTGGAACTCGCCCACGGCGGCGGACAGGACCATCAGGAAGAGACCGCCGATCAGCATCTGCAGGCCGGCGCTGGCGTGCTGCGGGCGGGGCAGGGGCAAGTGCCGGGACCCGAGGGTTCCGATGGACCAGCACAGGGTTCCCCCCAGCATGACAAGGACGGCAAGCGTGGAGCTGTGGCCCGACCCGGAGGAACGCAGCGAAAGCACGACAACTCCAACAAAGCCGAGGATGAGACCCGCGGCCGAGAGCACCGTAGCGCGCTGGGTACGGAGGATGAGGAACTCGCCGGCGAAAATCCAGACCGGGATCATGGCGCAGACGACGGCGGCGAGGCCGGAGGCCATGCGGGTTTCTGCCCAGAAGAGGCAGGCGTAATCGGCGGTGAACATGATGAGGCCGAGCAGGAAAGCAGAGAGAAGCTCGCGGCGAGCGATGTGGAGGGGCGTGAGGAGGTGTGCCCAGACGAGAAGGATGAGTCCGGCAAGCAGGAAGCGGCATCCGGCGGCGAAGAACGGCGGAACGGCACTGACGAGAACGATCTCGCGAATGGCAAAAAAGGTGCCGCCCCAGAGGATATAGATGGCTCCGTAGGCGAGGAGCTTGCGCATACGACAGGTTACAGGGAACAGGTTGCGGGTTACAGGTTGCGGAGTGCAGGTCGAAACTGCAGGTGCCGGGACCCACATCGGGAATCTCGCGACCTCATCGCTTTCGCTGGTACACTCAGGCTTCCCCGACAGCATCCGGAGGTTCAGCCTTGTCCACCGTACCCGAAATCAAGCCGTCCACTGCGAGTTTTCAGCCGTATGTTCCGGCAACCGAGACGCGGCCGGAGCTGACGTTTCGCGCGATTTTGCTGGGGTGCATTTTTGGGCTGATCTTTGGCGGAGTCACGGTCTACGTCGGGATCGAGGCCGGGTTGACGGTGGCGGCGTCGATTCCGATTGCGGTGTTGTCGATCAGCGTGCTGCGGGCGCTGGGGCGAGCATCGATTCTGGAGAACAACATCGTCCAGACGACGGGGAACGCGGGGCAGTCGATTGCTGCGGGTGTGATCTTCACGCTGCCGGCATTGATCTTTCTGGGCTTCGATCTCGAATACTTCCGTATCTTTGTGCTGGCTATGCTGGGCGGATGGCTGGGACTGCTGTTCATGATCCCGCTGCGGCGGCAGCTGATTGTGGAGGAGCACGGAAACCTGACCTATCCCGAGGGCACGGCGTGCGCGGACGTGCTGCTGGCCGGCGAGCGCGGCGGATCGTTTGCCAGCCGGGTGTTTCTGGGGCTGGGCCTGGGCGCTCTGTATGCGCTCTTCCAGAACGGCGATCTGCTGGGCGCGTGGCCCGATCAGCCGGATTATCAGCCCAGTTGGGGACGCCAGCACATCATGAAGGGCGCCTCCCTCCGCGTGGATGCCGTGCCCGAGTATCTGGGGGTGGGGTACATCATCGGAGCACGCGTGGCGGGGACGATGTTCGCGGGCGGCGTCTTCAGCTGGCTGGTGCTGATGCCGGCCATTTACTTCTTCGGATCGCATCTGACGGGGCCGTTATATCCGGCGGTGAAGCCGGTGGCGCAGATGTCGCCGGGCGAGATGTGGTCGGCGTATGTGCGGCCGATGGGAGCCGGGGCGGTGGCGGCGTCTGGGCTCATCACGCTGATGAAGACCATGCCGACCATTTTGAATGCGCTCAAGGCCGGGATGGGGAATCTGCGCAAGGGCAAGGGCGCCGCGGCGAGCAGCGTCCGAACCGACCGTGACATCCCGATGTCGGTGGTGGTCGGCGGAAGCGTCCTGCTGGTGGTGCTGATGTGGGTGTTCCTGACCGTGAAGCCGGTGCCGGGAGCGCAGACGGGCATGCTGGCCAACCTGGCGGCCTCGATGCTGATTGTGGTATTCGGATTTTTATTTGTAACGGTGTCGTCGCGGATTGTCGGGCTGATCGGAAGCTCGGCGAATCCCATCAGCGGCATGACGATTGCGACGCTGATGGCGACGGCGGCGGTGTTTCTGGTGAAGGGCTGGACGGCCCCGGCCTTTGGGGCGCTGGCCATCACCGTAGGCGGCGTGGTGTGTATCGCATCGGCGAACGCGGGCGACACATCGCAGGATCTGAAGACAGGCTTTCTGGTGGGCGCTACGCCATGGAAGCAGCAGTTGGCCCTGATGATCGGCGTATGCGTATCGACATTTGCGGTGGGCGTGACGCTGAACGCGATGAACCGCGGCTTTGAAGAGTTCCACACCATGAACAAGGCGTGGGACATCAGTGCGCCGCATGACGGCGTGCAGAACCAGGGCGTCTTTACGCGAAAGGAATTTCGCGTGACGCAACCGGAACAGGGGCAACAGAAGACGGTGGCGACGCTCCAGGGAGACCACTACATCCTGCTGAACGCGCTGGGATCGCACGAGCTGGCCGATGGAAAGTACCTGTACGATCCGCAGACGAAGACGATTGCGGTGCAGTGGATCGAGGGTATCGGCAGCGAAAAGGCCGCGGCTCCGCAGGCGCGGCTGATGGCGACGGTGATTAACGGCATCCTGCGACAGCAACTCCCGTGGGGGCTGGTGCTGCTGGGCGTCTTCCTGGTGATTGCGATCGAGTTGATGGGGGTGCGATCGCTGACGTTCGCGGTGGGATCGTATTTGTCGATTGCGACGACGCTGGCGATTTTTGCGGGCGGCGTGGTGCGCTGGATGGTGGATCGCGCGATGGAGAAGGCCGGCCAGGGAGGCGAAACCGAAAGCGAAATCAGCCCGGGTTCCCTCTATGCCAGCGGGTTAATTGCGGCGGGCGGCATTGTGGGGCTGATAGGCGTGGGCATGAAGCTGTGGGAGTCCGTGAGCGGGAAGAATAATCCCATCGGGCTGCCGCAGACGTTTCTCTATAACCAGTGGGTCTCTGTGCTGATGTTCGCCCTGTTGGCGGGGTCCCTGTACTACTTTGCGCGCAAGCCGCTGGAAAAGTAGTACAGCTGCGAGTGACAGAGAACGCCCGGCGCGTCAGCGGAGAAAGGCTTCGGGCAGGCCGCCATCGACAGGGATCAGGTGACCGGTGGTACAGCGGGTATGGGGACCGGCCAGGAAGAGGATAGCCCGCGCGCAGTCGGCGGGATCGATGGGCTGATGCGTCAGGGTGCGCTGCGCGTAGAAGGTGGCCAGCTGATTGCGAAGGTCATCGTCGGACGCGGCGGAGTCGAAGGCGAGATTGTACTTCGTGAGCGAGGCCAGGACCCGGTCGCGCGGGAACATGGTGGACCCTTTAACAACAGTGGCCGGGCTGATGCCGTTGACGCGGACTTGGGGCGCCAGGGAAACCGCCAGTTCGCGGACCAGGTGGCTGAGCGCAGCCTTGCTGACGTCGTAGGCTTCGCTGCCGCGCTTGGGGACAACCGCATTGGCGGAGCTGGTCAGGACGATGGAGCCGTCGAGCTTCTGGGCGGCGAAGATTTTCGCGGCTTCGTCGGCAAGAATGTAGTTCGCTGTCACATTGAGGTCGAGAGTCGTGGACCAGGCGGAGTCGCCGATGGAGCCGGTCGGCGATGACGGGAAAATGGCCGCCGTATTGATGACGATATCGACGCCGCCGTAGAGAGCAGCAGTGGCGCGGAAGGCCGCGAGAATGCTGTCTCGGCTGCGAATATCAATGGCGGTGGCAGCCACGGCTTCTTTACCGGCGATGGGACGAAGTTCTTCGGCAGCGGTTTCGGCTCCGGCAAGATCGCGGTCGGCGACGACAATATGGGCTCCACGCTCGGCCGCCAGCAGAGCGGCAGCGCGACCGATGCCGCTGACTCCCCCCACAATGAGGGCGATCCGTCGGCTGAGCTCTTTTTCCGGCGGCTGCCGGCGAAGCTTGGCTTCCTCGAGCAGCCAGTATTCGATGCGGAAGGCCTCAGACGGCGGCAGAGCCACATAGTTGGCGTGGGACTGAAAAGCGGAGCAGGGCGCCGCGGGGCCGGCCTGCGGATAGTCGGTGACGGGCGTGTCGCCGCCCAGAGCGGTGGCGCCTTCCATCACGTGAATGGCGTTCGTGTAGAACTCGCCGACAATGCGGGCTTCGGTTTTGCTTTTGCCGAAAGAAAACATGCCCAGGCCGGGGATGAGCAGGACCGCCGGGTTGGGATCGCGCAGCGCGGGCGAGGTGGGCTCGACGTGCTGCTGGTAGTAGGCCGCGTATTCGTTGCGGTAGTGCGCCAGGGCTGCATCGATCTTCGTTTGCAGGGCAGCCACGTCGTCGGTGGGTTCGGCCGCGACGAAGAGGGGGCGGATCTTGGTGCGGATGAAGTGATCGGGGCAACTGGTGCCCAGGTGGGCGAGCGTGGCGGCGTCTTTGGAATTGACGAAGCGGAGGACCTCCGGCAGGTCGTTGTAGCCGACGAGGAGACGCTTCTGGGCCGAGACGCGGCCACGGAGAAACGGAAGCAGATCGGTGGCAAGGTCGCAGCGATGATCGCGGGGTTCGGTGACAGCGCCCCCGAACAGGGCGCTTCCCTTCCGCTCGAGATGAGCGTGAATGAACTGGCCGAGCTGGTCGATCATGGTGATGGTGTTCACGTAGGCCTCGCGCTGGGTTTCGCCCCAGGTGAACAGGCCGTGTCCGCCGAGTACGATCCCGTCGCAGCCGGGGTTTTCGCGAGCGGCCGCGCGCAGCATCAGGCCCAGCTCGAAGCCGGGTCGCTGCCACGGAACCCAGATGAGCGCGTGGCCGAATTCCCGATTGAACTGCTGCATCTTCTCCTTGCCATTCGCGGCTGCGGCCAGGGCGATGGCCCAGTCGGGGTGCAGGTGATCCACGTGGCGGAAGGGCAGGAAGCCGTGCAGGGGCGTATCGATGGAGGCGGCGACCGGATTCAGGCCAAAAGTGCAGAGAGGATAGAGATCCACCATCGCGTCTTCTTCGGAGACGCCCTGGTAGCGGGACTCCAGCGCCAGCAGCTTATCGAGATAAAGCGTGGCGAAGCCGCGGCGTTGAATGCTGCCCAGATCGCCGCCACTGCCTTTCACCCACAGGACTTCGGCGGGCCGGCCGGTGAGCGGGTCGGGCTCCACGACTTTGGAGCTGGTGTTGCCGCCACCAAAATTGGTGATGCGCAGATCGGCGCCGAAAAGATTAGAGCGGTAGCGGAGCAGCTCAGGCTCGTCGAGGCCGGCGGCGAGCTTTTCGTCCCAGAGATCTTCGAGGAAGCGGAGCGCAGTCAATGTCGTCATGAACAGGTATCCTCGCAGTCGATGATGGCACAGAGAGCCCGGGCGCGGCGAGTCGGGCGGCGCCCCCGCTGCCCGCGCAGAAGCCGTTTATGCTGGCAGGCATGGCGGCGCGAAAGAAGTTCAAAGCGGTGCTGGAGAAGGATGGAACCAGCCTGGGCTGGACTGTCGTTCGCCTTCCATTTGAGCCGACCGAGGTGTGGCCGCAGAGGAATCGGCTGCGCGTGCAGGGGACCCTCAACGGCTTTGCGTTTCGAACTTCCCTCTTCCGTGTCCGCCAGGGGCATTGCATTCTGCTGGTCAACAAAAAAATGCAGAAGGGGGCCGGCGTCGTCCTCGGGAGCATGGCCGATGTGGCGCTTGAACCGGATACCGAGAAGCGAACCGTGGCGCTGCCGCCGGAACTGGAGACCGTCCTGCACCAGCACCGTGCGTTGCGGCGATGGCACGACGCCCTCAGTGATTCGTACCGCAAGGCGATTGCCGACCGCGTGATGGAGCCGAAGAGCGCGGCGGCACGGGTGAGGCGAGCCGACCGAATGGCCGAGTGGATGATGCTGGCCATGGAGGGAGAACAGGTGACACCGCCGATTCTGGAGGCGGCGTTTCTGCGCTGCCCAAAAGCGCGGACGGCATGGCGAACGCTGACGCCGACGCAGCGCCGGGGGCAGTTGCTGGGCATCTTTTACTGCCGGAGCCCGGAGGCACGGAAGAAACGGACGCGAAAAGCGATTGACGAAGCCCTCCGAATTGCCGAGAAGAAAACCTCCCGCGGAGCATCCCCGGACCGGCGGTAAGCCGCGGCAGCGGGCTGGGTGGGACGGAAGAATTTCCCAACGCCCAGCGGTGCGCGAACCGCGAAAGCGTGGGTTTGGGGTCCACTGACCTCAGTACCCACTCCATTTACATGGTTTCCAGGGGTCGCCCCGGCCCGCGGAGGGCCGCCGGGGCAGGGTGTGTCTCTCTGCCCATGGGAGGAGCAGTGGGCCGTGCCGGAGGAGGAGGCGCACCCGGGCGGCATCCACAATCGCCACGATGGAGGCAAGACCTTTGTCAAGAATTAGATACGTATCGAATAACGACTCGGATCCGACACGAAACGGGAAGGAAGACAGAAGAGGAAAAGAGGCTGGGAGGCGGGGGAAAGTACGGCGGTAACGTGCCTTGTATAATACTTAGATAATATCAATCACAGAATACAGCTTGCCAGTTTAACAAGTATAGTGAGCCCTGTAGCAAGTTGTCTCTACCACTTTTGAGGAGTAAGACAGTTATGAAATTCGCCGTTAGAGCTCTCGTTCTCGGAATGTTCGCAGCTGGTTGTTCCGCCGCTGTTCTCTCGTCGCATGCGAAGGCGACCTTTGTTCCGAGCCAGCAGGTCACGAGCTCGGCGTTCCCGATGCCGACCTGCAGCCCGGGTCACTGCACCACCGGCAAGTAAGGCCCGAGTACTACGGTCACTACCGTACCACGATAGTTGCAGGCTGCAAGGCCTCTCCGTGAGTTTTTTTCGTTGAGCGGATGGGACATCCGGATTATCCTCGTATCTCTAAGAGGATCCGATGGCCCATCTGCAAGACATCCTCATGAGGCTTGAGCCTGCATTTTTGTTGGTTGCAGGGATCGCGTTCTTCCGTTCGGGCGCAGCGCGCCGTCTTCCCGCTCTCGCAACTTACTTTGTCGTGCGCGGCGTTCAGGCTGCCTTCCTTGAATTTGTCCTGAGCGTCTGGGGCACGGGCATGCCCGCCTGTGACACACTCCGCTACAACGTCTATTTCTATGGCTACTGGATCTCGTACCTGATCAGCGCCATCGCGATTTTCTTCGTGGTTCAGGAAGTCTTTAAGCGCATCATGGAGCCGGTTCCCGGGCTGCGGCGTCTCGGCCTCATGGCTTTCCGCTGGGTCAGCATCGTGTCGGCCGTGGTTTGCGTAGGCGCCATTGCTTTACCGGCTGCGATGATGCAGGCCAGTACCGATCGGCTTGCCATTGTTTGCCTCCAGACCGCGCGATGCGTCAGCGTGATGGAGCTTTGCCTCCTTGCATTCCTCGCCCTTTCCATCCACGCACTGGGACGCTCGTTCCGCAGCCGTCTGTTTGGAATTGGTTTGGGATTTGGTGTCCAGGCCGGTGCCGACCTCGTTTTCACCGCGTTAGCGGCTCGGTATCCTGGCCTGACCTCGACGGCCGCTCTGGGGCTGCAGATGGCCACAACCGTAGTCCTCGTCACCTGGTCGGTGTACTTCATCGTGCCCGAGCCGGCCGTCGAGCGGAAGATGGTGGTCCTGCCTCCGCAGTCCATGCTGGCCCGCTGGAACTCGCTGGCCAAAGGGCTGGGGCAGCTTTCACAGCCTGCCGTGGCGGGAGCGCCGACGGGCTTCTTCCTGCAGGACATCGAAGGCGTGGTGGACCGCGTGCTCGCCAAGAACCCGGTGATTATCTCTCACTGATCCAGCTCATCCTTCTTCAGAAAGCCCCGGTTGATCCGGGGCTTTCTGTTCTGGAGCGGATGGCCCAAATCCCGAAAGATCCCTCGCAGACACGAAAAGGCCGGACTCACGAGAGTCCGGCCCTGGATAAGAAAAACCTGCGGCTATTCTGCGGCGACGGCTTCGATGGCAACGAAACGCCCGGTGCGTCCGCGATCGATGAACCTCACGCGGCCGTCAATCTTCGCGAAGAGCGTGTCGTCGCTGCCGCGACCGACATTCAGGCCGGGCTTGAGCTTCGTACCGCGCTGGCGAACGATGATGGAGCCGCCGGTGACCACCTGGCCGGCGAAGATCTTCACGCCGAGGCGCTGGGCATTGGAGTCGCGGCCGTTCTTGGAGCTGCCTAAACCTTTTTTATGTGCCATATCCTGTTCCTGTGACGAATCTGAAAAAACGCCGCGGCGCTAGGCCGTATAGCGGTTGCCGTCAATATGAATTTCGCTGATGCGGATCTGGGTAAAGCCCTGACGGTGCCCCTGCAGTTTCTTGTACTGCTTCTTGCGCTTGAAATGGAAAACCAGGATCTTGTCGCCACGGCCTTCGCTGACCACCGTGCCCAGAACCTTCCCGGACTGCGGCTTCACCAGGGAGCCGGAGTCGCCGGAAAAGGCCAGAACGTCGTTGAATTCGATTGAACCGCCGTCGCCGGGGGTGAGGCTTTCGACCTTCACCACATCGCCGGGAGCGACCCGATATTGTTTTCCACCAGTGCGGATGACCGCGTACATAATGCCTCCGGCATTCACCATAGCCCGGACAAGGATGCCGCACCGGGCAGGACGAACGCGCCTGAAAATCTGAGCTGGGCGGAATCCCTTGCTTCTCGCCAGCGGCCAACCCGCCGGGAGGTCCCCAGGACACACGGGACGAGCAGAATCGCCAAACCAGTTTAGTTTATCGGGAGTTGCCGGCAGGGTCAACCGACGGGCCGGCCTCCACAGCGATTCCCCGCCCTGGAGGCGAGAACGGCGCAGCCTCAGAAGCTGGCGCCGCCATTGTTGGCCTGATTGCTCACGATCACCTTGCCGCCACTGCGGCCGATCACGTAGACCGGCGCGGGCAGGTGGGGCAGCGTCTCCACCGGCGACCAGAGCCAGACGCGGGCCGTTCCGGTCCAGAGCGTCGCCAGATCGGCCGGACTAATGAAAACCGAGGGATTGACGGAGACTCCCGAGCCCGGGTTCTGCCCGGTTTTCCCGCTACTCAGGATCAGCAGCTGGCGTTCAAGATAAAAGGCCAGCGAGGAGGCTCCTTCGAAAGGACCGTTCACGATGACGGCGTCGGCGGGACGCACCTCCGGCTTAATGGCTTCCGCCAGGATCTCTGAAGAGAGCACGGGAGAAAACGTATTGAGCGCCAGGTGCGCGGCAATGAGAATGGCGACCGTCATACCGGCGAGAAAGCAGTTGGCCATCCGGGCGTTGTCGCGCAGGCGAAAGAAGAGGCCGCCGGAAACGCCCGCCAGAATCGCCAGGAGGGCGATCCAGAGCGGAACCCGGAAGGCGCCCATGGCCGGCAGCGTCAGATCGAAGAGGTATCCGAAGAAGACCGTGTGGGGTCCAGGATGGGGTCTGAGGAGAGTAGCGATATCCACCCCCGGGCCAGGGCGGGGAGCGGCGAACAGCAAATACCCCACAAAGGCGGCGGCAGCCATCCCAATGCAGAACAGAATGACAGCGGCGACGCGCCCCTGGTGATGCGGGAGCGACTCATCTTCAGCCAGCCAGCCTCCGGCGAGCAGCGCCATGGGAGGCAGGGCGGAGAGCAGATTAAACTCCTGGCGCGCGGTGAAGCTGAAGAGGATAAGGACTGTCAGGATCCAGAGAAGGCAGAGAAGGCGCGCCTGGCGGCGGCGGTCGGGCTGGGGGGATGCGCCAATGCGGAGAGCGCGCAGGGAGAAGGCACACCAGGGAACGATCCAGAGCAGCAGCAGCGGCCAGAAGACGAACAGCGGAACGCGTCCGCCCTGCATCGCCGGCATAAGGGCCCCCAGGCGGATGTGGCCGGAATCAATGCGCGCGGCAATATGCCACGGCAGAACAATCACGAAAAAGGCGAGGAGGCTCGGGACCGGATGCCAGCGCAGGAGATGGCTCAACTGGCGGGTCAGGAGCAGGTACAGGAAGACGACAACCAGAGGAAAGAGAACTCCCAGGACGCCCTGAGTCAGTACGCCGAGGGCGCAGCAGGCGCCGAAGCCGATCGCTGTGCTCAGCTGGTGTTGCTTCTGCTCGAGCGAACGCCAGAAGCAGTTGATGGCGATCGTGGTCCAGAGACAGAGAAAGACATCGCGCAGCAAAAGGTGGCCGAACAGGAAGACGCCGTACGAGGTCATCAACGCCAGCGTGGAGTAGAACGCGGCGTGAGAATGGAAGATGCGGCGGCCCAGGGAAAAGGTGGCGGCCAGGAGGGCCAGCGTGGCGAGGGCGACGGGCAGGCGGGCGGCCCAGTCGCTCACGCCAAAGAGGCCAAAACTCCAGGCGATCGTCCAGTAGAGCAGCGGCGAATGGTGCGCATAACGGAAGCCATTGGCCCAGGGAGTGATCCAGTGGCCCGCCGTGAGCATTTCCCGCGCGATCTCCGCGCTGAGCGCGTCGGCGCCGTCGAGCAGGGGCGGCTTGACCAGAGAAAAGGAGGCGTAGAGCAGCACCCAGAGCCCGAGCAGCGGAAACACGAATCGCTTGGCGGTGCGCAGGCTGGTCATGCGACTCGATTATAGAGAGCCGCCGCCACAAGGCGTAAGGAAAGCGTATCGCGCTGGATTCACCGGCTGAAACCCGGTTTATGAGGCAAAGAACAATTCCTGCATCAGGGCCGACGCTTCTCGCAGAGCGTTGACATAGGTCGAAGCGATGAAGCCTTCCTGAAGACCCAACAGACGCTGTATCTCCAGGCATCTTTGCCAGTCACAGGACTCAAGGCTGCGCACCAGAAGGAGAATCCGGCCGGGGCCGCTGTCATCTCCGGCGAGGGCGGCCTTCATTGCAGGGCTGATGGGCAGCGTGTGCAGGATGTCACGGAGTGGGGTTTCGAGCAGAACATCCAGCATTGAAACCATCCCCAGCAGATACATCTGCGCGGCCGGTTCACGCACGGCCGAGGCCAGAAGCTCGCAGAAATGGGCCCGGGATAGTGCCATGGAGACCAGAGTGGCCGAGCGCTCCCCGGCCAGAGCGCCCGCCACCGCCACAGTCGCCATTTTGCGAATGGCCTCTTCGCCGGCCATCATCAGGGCTTCGCGAATGGTGTTCACGGGGTTGGGGTGTCCCTGCATGGCGGAGTTGGCCAGACGCAGCACCCGATAACAAAGCGACGCGTCGCCGGAAATAAACCTTTCGACCTTGCGCAAGTCAGTGGGCACCTCATGCAGCGCGCCGAGCAGGTGGAGATACACAAGATGATTGCGGGGAATGGGGCCCGAGGAGACGAGCACCGGTTGCGAGAAGAAGGAGCCCTGAAAGAGAGAGCAGCCTTCCGAGCGGGCGATCCGCATCTGAATATCGGTTTCGATGTTCCGGGCGAGTACCTGCACCGAAGTGCCGGCCGCCAGAGCATAGGTCGCGGCTCGATCCGCGAAGTCGGCGGCTTGAAAATCGATTCGGATGAAATCGGCCAGCTGCAGGAACGGCGCGGTGTCGCGCGTGGGGACAAGAGCATCGACAGCGAAGCGATAGCCCTGCTGCTTCAGAATGAGACAACTGGGGAGAAAACCAGGATTCGGGTGGGCGCTCGCGTCGATTGCGAAGACGGTGCTTCCCGCAGGCAGAAGGGTGACCAGGCCCTCGATCAGAGCCGCCGGCGTGGAGGGAATGAAAGCGCATCCCTGCCTGGACTCCGGCGCCAGCATCAGCCAGTGATCGACCGCCTCGCGTGTGGCCAGCTCCGGGTCGCAATCCTCCGTGTCGCCCGGCCTTACGAAAAGCTCGTATCCGAAGAGGTTCGATTCACCGTCAAGGACCGGCTGGCGGCTCAGAAAGCGGCAGGGAGACGTCAGCGATTCACGCTGCCCGATGGAATAGGCGCTCGGGCCGCTTTGCGGTGAGGGGGTCGTTTCGCTCATGAAGTCTCGGTGGCAGGGCTGCTTCGGCCATCCATGATGTGTATCGGCACAGGCAGGCCAGGCTTCATCCGGTGGATTCGCCGGGCTTTTCAATACCCCGGGGAATTCGCAGGAGACACTCCGACCGGGCGAGCCGGGCTGACCGTGTTCGATACACTGCTGAAAAGCCTCTCGATGCCGTCAACCCGAACGAAGCACCGGCTGCGCAAATTCCGATTCGAGCGCCCGCAGAAGATCGCGGCCCTCCTCCTGTTGCTGCTGCTGGTCCAGTGCCTCTGGGTGAGCGCGCGGCGGCCGCTGTCGGAAAGCGACTACCAGTTTGCCCGCTGCGGGCGCGAGATCTGGGAGCACCCTTCGCCGCTGGCAGGCTACTTCACCACCTGCGGCAATATTCACGATGGAACCCTGGCCTATCGCGCCGCAGGACTGCCGTTGACCGTGGAGCGCATCCTGGCCGGCCAGGCTTCGACCACATCCACATGGGAGATGCGCCACGAGGTGGGGGCCATCAAGTTCCTCCTGCGCCTCCCCTTTCTCCTGGCCGGGCTGGCCCTGGGCGCTTCTTTGTGGTGGGTCACCCGCAGGCTCTTCGGCAACGAAGGCGGCTACATTTCCCTGGCTCTCTACTGTTTTATGCCCTCGGTGGTGCGCGCCTGCACCACGCCCAACAATGAAATCCTGGCGGCCTTCGGGCTGTTTTCCGTGATTTACACCGCCATTGGAGTGGCTCACGCCCTGCAGGGCCCGCGGCGCAAGTGGCGGCCACGAATCGTTCTGCTCACGGTGGCCCTTGGATTCACCGCAGCGGCCCACATCGCGGCCTTCGTCCTCGCCCTGCTCTTTGCCATCGCGTTCATGGCGTGGGTCGCCGAAGGACGGCGCGCCTACATTCCCACCCTGGTGCTCATCTGGGTGGCAGGCGCCTTCTTCCTGTTATTCGCGTCGTATGCTTTTCGGCCGGACGCCTTCAGCTACGTCTTTCGCAGTGCCGCGGGAAGGATGTGGCTCTCGCTGGAGCCGGCAACGTTCTTCTTTTCCGATCTTTCGCATGTCGCTTTCACGGGAGCCCTGCTCGGCGCCCTGGCCCTGTACGCGGTTTCGCGCCGGTCGCGCTATTTCGGCAACACCACCCCGCTGCTGGTAGGGCTGCCGCTCCTGCTGCTGGTCACGACCGGGGTTCAGTCCGAACCGTGGCTGTGGGGCCTGCCCTTTCTGATTGCGTTCGTAGGCGGAGTCTTCGCGGATGCCCTGGAGACCCGAGGGCGGAAGGCGTTCCTGTGGGCTTCTGGCGTAGTCGTCGTGGCCCAGGCAGTGTTGTGCGTCATAAGCCTGGCCAGCATCGCGGGGTAGCTGCGAAGCCGAGGCCGCGCGGAAGGGAATCTATGCGGATGCTGGGCAGCCTGATTCTTGGCGCGGCGATCGTCTCGGGGGCTTCGGCTCAGCCATCGAGGCCGGCGTGGTGCCGGGCTCTTCCTCGTCCGCAGTACAAGAGCCTCGAGCGCGTGGCCGTGAGCGATCCGTGGTTCGAGGTCTATCGTGTTGCTCCAAAGACCTTCGCCGTCTACGAGCCGCATCAATCCGAGGAGGCCATCGGCTTTCTGATTCTCGGCAACACGCGGGCTCTGCTCTGGGATACCGGACTGGGGATCGGCAACCTGAAAGACGTGACGGCGCAGCTGACCCGCCTCCCCATTGCGGTGCTCAACTCGCACACCCATGACGATCACGTGGGCGACAACTGGCAGTTCGACACCGTCTACAGCATGGATACCGCCTTCAGTCGCCGCGACGCCCAGGGATCGCGCACCGATGCACAGGCGGAGATTCAGCCAGGTGAGATTTGCGGCACCCTGCCTGCAGGGTTCCACGCGGAAAGTTACGCGACGCGCCCCTGGCGGATTACCTCGTTCGTGCACGATGGCGAATGGATCGATTTGGGCGGGCGGCGACTGCAGATTGTGGCCACACCGGGTCACACCCCCGACTCCATCTCCCTCTTCGATCCCGGCGATGCGTTGTTGTTCACCGGGGATACGTACTATCCCGGACCCATCTGGCTGTATCGACCGGAAACCGATCTGGCCGCCTATGGCCGCTCCATACGGCGGCTCGCCGCGCTGGCCCCGCAGGTGAAGCGGGTGCTGGGATCGCATAATGTTCCGGTTGCGTCTCCCGCAGTCCTGCAGCAACTGGTGGTGGCTTTCGAAGCGGTGAGGGCGCACAAAGTTGCGCCCCTTCCTGCCGGTCCTGGCAAGGTGACGTACACCGTGGGCGAGATTTCGTTTTTGATGCGCGCACCCTCAGGGCCGCACGCCCGGTGATGGCGATCGTGGTGAAGGCCTAAAGGGTGGCCGGGGAGGCGGGCGGCTCTTCGACGGCGCCGGATGCGTTGCGCAGTTCACGCACCCGTTCCCCGATGGCATATTTCAGCTTGTCGACACCAAGGCCCGTGACGGCGGAAATCGCATAAAAAGGCAGTTTCCGGCGCTTCGCCATGGTCTCCAGCTTTTTGAGTTTCTCGGGATTTGCCACATCGGCTTTTGAAGCCACGACGATCATCGGCTTCTCGTCGAGCCCATGGCCAAAGTTCTTCAGTTCCGCCAGGATGACCCGGAAATCCTCGACCGGATCCGGGCGGCCGCTGCCGTCGGAAACATCCACAAGATGCACGACGATGCGGGTGCGCTCGATGTGGCGGAGGAACTGGGCCCCAAGCCCGGCGCCCAGGTGCGCCCCTTCAATGAGGCCGGGAATATCGGCGACGACGTAGCTTTCCTCATAGGGCGCTTCGCCAAGGGTGACGACTCCGAGTTGAGGCTCGAGCGTGGTGAACGGGTAGTCCGCGATCTTGGGTCGCGCCGCAGAGATGCGCGAGATGAGCGTGGACTTGCCCACATTGGGGTAGCCGACGAGTCCGACATCGGCCAGGACGCGCAGCTCGAGGCGATAGGTGCGCTCCTCCCCGGACCGGCCCAGTTCGTGCTCCCGCGGCGCCTGGTGGGTGGACGTCGCGAAGTGCTGGTTGCCGCGCCCCCCACGCCCTCCGCGCGCGATCACGACACGCTCGTCAGGATGGGTAAAGTCGTGGACCAGTTCCCCGGTCTCGGCGTCGAAGAGCACGGCGCCCACCGGGACCTTCAGGACCGTGTCGACGCCATCCCGGCCGGTGCAGTTGGAGCCCATGCCATGTTCGCCCCGTTCGGCCCGGTGCTCGGGGTTGAACCGGAAATAGACCAGGGTGTTGTGGCGCTGGCTGGCTTCGAGGATGATACTGCCGCCGTGTCCGCCATCGCCGCCCGAAGGCCCGCCACGGGGAACGAACTTTTCCCGGCGAAAGGCCATACAGCCATTACCCCCGTCACCGGCCTTTACTCGAATTTTGGCTTCATCGATAAACATTCGCTCCCCCCAGTTTAACGAATGCACTAGGGTAAACTCACCTGCCCGAAAGACACCTCGGAACTGGCCACGCTCCAGTCGCAAGTAAAGGCCCCGTGCACCTCCCTCCCACAGCAAAGGCGATCCTGATGGTTTTGGGTCTTGGAGCCTGCTGCGGGGGAGCAGGAATCCGGTGCGCGGCCCAGTCGGAAATCGGCGGTTCAGTCGCCGGACACGTAGCCGGTCCCGGCGGCCGGGCGCTCCCGGGCGCTCGCATCCGCATCGAAAACGCCGCCACCCGCGAAGACAACGACGGCACATCCGACACTGGCGGCAACTTCCAGTTCGCCGACCTGGCGCCCGGCGAGTACACCGTGCGTGTCCGTGTTCCCGGATTATCGGACTGGGAAGCCGACCACGTTCTGGTAGGGCTCGGTTCCATCGCCCGGCTGCACCCCGTTCTGGCCCTTCTCACCGTGCATCGGACGGTTCTGGTGGATGGCCAGGGACAGCAAAGCCCAGCCGCGGCCGAAGAAATGTCTGCCGACATGGCCAGCGAATTGCCCAACAACAGCCGCCACTGGTCGCAGTTGGCGGCACTCTTCGCCGATGGAGCCGCCGACACCGGCAACGGCGTCAGCTTCCGTGGGTTGAGCCCCCTGCTCAACACCATCACGGTGGATGGAGCCGATCACAATCTGGCCTTCCGGGCCCAGGAGCGCGGTACAGCCGGGAATGGGTTTGCAACGGCGCAGTCGTCGGTGAGCGAATTCCGCGCCGGCGGCCCGGGTTTGCCCGGGGGAGAGTGGGGGCGCCCTGGCGCCCTCTCCTCGGTGACGCGCGGTGGCGCACGCCGCATGCATGGTTCGGCAGAGTTCTATGGCCGGGGAGCGCCGGGCCAAGCCGCAAATGCATTCACCAACGTGATGCAAATGGAGCCCGCGGGGACCACCGGCACAGTGGAAGGGCAGCCGGTGATCCTCCTCGATGGGCAGCCGGTGACTTACCAGGAGATGCCGTGGCATGCTCCCGACCGCCGGCAGAGCTGGGCAGCGACGGCAGGCGGGCCCATCCGGCGCGGACACGCGGACTGGTTCCTGGCATGGGAGCAGCACGAACGGCACGACCCCGCGGTAGCGCGTGCCAACGAGCCGCAGGTTTTCTTTTCCGCGCCCTCGGCCCTGACGCTCACCACGCTCCAGGCGCGCATCGCGGGCAGCACCTCGCCGCTGCTTGAGGGCTGTCCTGCCAGTGCGTCCGGCTCCGGTTCCACAGCGCAGGCGGGCTGTGCGTACGCGGCGGTGCTGAACCAGCTGAACAGCATGCTGGGCAAAGTGCCCAGGGCGACACGGCAGACCCTTGTGTCTCCTCGGACGGACCTGCATTTGAATGCGCGCAGCCAAATCACGCTGCAGTACAACTCCATGCGGCGCACAGCTCCCTTCGGAGCCCTCAGCGGAGCCACCGAAACCGACAGCATCGGGAGTTTCGGCAACAGCTCGACGAGCGATGATGCGGCCGTGGCGCGGTGGGAGCTTTTTGTCACAGCGCATCTGGCCAGCAGCCTGCGCTATCAGTTCAGCCGCGACGTGCTGTCGCAGGCTCCGGCCACCGGCAGCGCCTTCGAGAAAAGCCTGGCCAACAATCCCTACGGACTGGCTCCCCAGATTTCCATCGACCGCAGCGCCGGCTTCACATTCGGCACCCGCACATCCGTGAACAAGCCTGAGTATCCGGCGGAAACACGCCAGCAGTTGATGGAAGCGATGACATGGATTCACGGTAAACAGGCCATGCGCTTCGGATACGACTACAACCACGTCTCCGACGCTATAGAAGGACTGAACAATGAGACGGGCAGCTATTCCTATGCGAGTCTATTGGATTTCGTCTCCGACCTGCTGGCGCCCGGCAGCTGCAACGGAACCGCGACCGGGGCGGGCCGCTATCCCTGCTATTCGCAGTTTCGACAGACATTGGGTCTGCCCAACTGGAGCCTGCAGACCGCGGATTATGCCGCCTACTGGATCGACGAGTGGAAACCGACACCCCGGCTGAGCCTGACGGCCGGCATCCGTTACGATTACGGGCGGCTGCCCGATACGAATGCCGCCCTTACGAATGCGGCGATTCCGCAGACCGGCCATCTGCCGCATAACAAGGCGGACTTTGGACCGCGCGCAGGACTCGCCTGGGACGTACAGGGAAACGGCCGCACGATTCTGCGCGGAGGTTTTGGGATTGCTTTTGGGCGCGTTCCCAATGCGACCGTCTACAGCGCCCTCACCATCACCGGCTCGGCGCTCTCTCCGCGCAGCTATGCGTGGCGACCGATGGACGCGGGGGCTCCCGCATTCCCATGGGTTTTCGCAAGCAGCGAGACACCGTATACCGACCCCGATGATCCCGATCAGCAGACAACTGCGCCCGAGGTGATCTTCTTCGACCGGGATTTTCGCCGCCCGCAGATCAACTCATTCGATCTCTCCCTGCAGCAGACGCTGGGCCGGGGCACCCTGCTGACGCTGGCCGCCATCGCCTCGGATGGGCATGACCTCACGCAGTTTATGGACACGAATCTCGATCGCAGCACCACGGCAGCCCTCTTCTACAGCATCGCGGCCCCCGGCAACGAAGGCGATATTGGTCCTCTGGGCAAGGCAGCGAGCGCGGTGGGCGGATTCACGAATCCGATCTACACCCCGGCACGCTTCTACTATCGCCGCCTGAACCCCGCCTATGGGTCGATCACCGATGCGATCAGCGAAACGAACTCCAGCTATCGCGGAGCGGTGCTGCGGCTGATGCACCAGAAGCGCGCAGTGCAGATCAACGCGGGATACACCTGGGCTCACGCCATCGATGACGGCCAGAATGAAGCTACCTTTGCCGACCGTGACGACGTGTACGATCCGGCAAATCTGCGTCTGGAGCACGGAACCTCGAATTACGATGTGCGCCAGCGCGTAGCCGGGGGCGTGGTGGTACGCGAACCGTGGCGCCTGAGGGGAGCCGACGGGCTCTTCCTCGGTGGGTACTCTCTGTCCGGGACCGGGGACTGGCACACCGGACTTCCCTGGACCATGCACATCGCGGGTTCCATCCCGACGCCTTCCTGTTCTTATCTGGACTGGCTGAACGCCGGCGGCGCCACCGGACGCGGCTCGGATTGCCTGCAGGTTGTCCACCAGCCGGAGGAAACGTTCGACTCCGGCCAGGCCGGAGAGGCGGTACCGATTCCCACCCTGGGCCCCAGCCTCAACGGCTCCGGAGGCGAAAACCTCATTCCGCCCATCGGCCGCAACACGTTTCGCTATCCCGCGGGAGTCAACCTCGATCTGCGCCTCACAAAAGAAATTCGTCTCAGCGATCGTTGCTCTTTCGCCCTCATGGGCGAGGCCTTCAACGCTCTCAACCATCGAAACGTAACCGATATGCAAACCATTGGTTATCGCCTCTCCAACGATGCCTCTCACCCCAATATGGGGATCCTCACCTGGCAAAGCGGGATGAAACCGGACACGAAAACGGTGCTGGTGAACGGGAGTACCCAGACGCAGTATGCCTTCGATCCCACGGCCGCGTTTGGTGGGATCACGAACGCAAACAGCCGGGCGTTTTCCAGGGAACGGCAGATCCAGGTCGGAATCCGGCTGAGATTTTGAGAATTTGTCACCGTCGATGTCCGGTTTTCCACCGGATTTTCCACTGGAATGTCATGAATCATTGCGGTGCCCCGCCGCAAACCGTGCTGTAATGAACGGTAATTAACGCTACATTCACGGCCCTATGGAAATGTTAGAGGGGCGATCCACGTAGACACCCCGGTCGTGGAACTGCTATGAGCCTTCGCAGGGTCTCGTGGCGGGCGAACTTAACCCTTTTGAGGCCAATCCAATGAAAAACCCCCTCCGCTTCCCTTTAGTCGCGGCAGCTGTCTTGGGTGTGCTGTCTCTCCTGGCTGCCGCGAGCCTTCGCGCCCAGCAGACTCTCGGCAGCATCAACGGCACCGTCACTGACGTTTCCGGCGCCGCCATCCAGGGCGCCAGCGTGACGGTCGTCAGCGAACAGACCGGATTCACGCGCTCCACTGCGGCACAGAGAAATGGCTATTGGGAGATCCTGGAGCTGCCCATCGGCACGTATCGCGTATCCGTAACCGCGCCCAACTTCCAGACCATCAATATTCCCGGAATCACGGTGCGGTCCGGCCTCGCCACCACAATCCCGAGCATGGCCTTAAAGCCCGGACAAGTAACAGAATCGATTACAGTCAGCGCGAATCCTCTGCTCAACGCCACCGACACGACCAACGGCTATACCCTGGATAAGTCGCAGATCGCTGAAACTCCCCTGGCCACGGGGAGTTTCACGCAGCTGGCCATCCTGGCCCCGGGCGTCAGTTCGCAGTTGCTCTCGGGCGTAGGCACTGACTCCGGCCTCGGCAACCAGCCCATCTGGGCGAACGGGCAGCGCGACACGAGCAATACCATCATGGTGAACGGCATCAGCGTCACCAACCTGTTCAACGGCAAAACCTCCAGCCAGGACGTCTCCCAGCGATACCAGTTCAACATCGGCGAAGGTGTTTCAACCGGAGGCCAAACCCAGGACAACGTTTCCGTCTACGGGTCGAACGGCAACGGTCTGGCTTCGCCGCCGCCCGAGTTCATGCAGGAAATCAACGTGACCACGTCGATGTATGGCGCCGAGCAGGGCCAAACCAGCGGCGCGCACGTCACCATCAGCACCAGCACCGGAACCAACGATTTTCACGGACAGGTTTACGGGCAGTTCGGCAACAACATCATGAATGCCGACCCCTTCTTCTACAAGCAGGATGCCGCCCTCGGCGAGCTTCCCGCGTCTGAGGAGAATCCGCAGCTGCACCGCTGGGTCGCGGGCGCTACGGTCGGCGGCCCGATCAAAAAGAACAAGCTGTTTTTCTTTCTCGGATACCAGCACCTGTACGATTCCGACCAGACCGGGGCGCTCTCCCAGTTCCAGGTGCCCTATGGCCTCAGCAGCGACCGCAGCACCACCGGTATCGAAGCGGCCTGCGCCAGCTACATCGCAGCGTCGGGTTACGGCACGTGTCCCACACCGGCTAAATTCGATGCGGCAGCCGTGTCCTTGCTGCAAGCCAAACTGCCGAGCGGCAATTTTCTGATTCCGTCAGCCGACGCCAGTGCCCAGACCCAGCTGCAGAACGGGCTCCCCGACGTCAATACCGCGAGCACATCCGTCTTCAAGGGTGACTGGGCCACCGGATCGCTGGACTTCAACGCCACCAACAACGATCATCTCTCCGCGAAATACTTCTATCAGCACACGCCCGCGTCCAGTCCCTTTGCCTCCTCCAATACCATCGGCTTTCCCGAAAGCGAAGACACCGGGGCGCAGACCGCATCCCTGACAAACTCCATCACGATCGGGCCGCGCATCAACTGGGTGCAGCAGATAGGCTTCTCGCGCCAGAAGGTTTACAGCGGCCTGGCCAGTTCTTTCTCTGCCTCAGATCTGGGTTTCAACGCGCCGGGCAACATCCTGCCCGGGGTTGAAGCTGAGTACTTCGGCGTGGACAGCTACTCCAATTTCAGCACCGCGAAGCTCGGCCCCTCGAATCTGGATGGCTTCATCGATCAGGGATATTTTGAGAACCGCCTCTCCCCGTCCTCCACAGCGATCTTCTCCTTCGGCAAGCACACCATCAGCGTCGGGGGCAATTACAACTACAACCAGTTGAATATCAGGAATAATGCGGAGAACCACTCGCAGCTCGAAACCTCGGGATTTAATAACTTCCTCAGCGGCAAACTCCGCGACGGAACGGTCTTACAGGGCAGCTCCAATCGCTATTACCGGTCCAACGAGGCCGGCGCGTTTGTGATGGACAAGTGGCAGGTGCTGCCCAACGTGGGCATCACGGCGGGCGTGCGCTACGACTACACCGGACCCTTCTCAGAAAAGAACGGCGATCTCTTCAGCTTCGATCCTTCGCTCTATTCAGCGACCGACAGCGCTGTCACCAATACCGGCTTTATCGTAGCCGGCAACAACAAACTCTACGGAACGCCGGGTGTTAGTGATTCAACCCTGAAGGGCAGGCAGTGGGGCATCGCGCCGCGTTTGGGCGTGGCCTGGGCGCCCAAGGCGTTTGACGGCAAACTGGTGTGGCGCGCCGGTGCCGGCCTTTACTACGATCGCGGTGAGTATTTTCAGTATCTGTCGCCCCCGGCCGGAGCCGGCATCAGCGGACCGTTTGGCGTGACGCAGGAAGCCCCGTTTGCCGCTTATACAAGCGCCAATGGAACCCTGAGCACTCCCTTTACAAGCTTTGTCTCACCCAGCACCCCGGCCAGCCTGGCCGCGCTGATGCCCACGGTGGATTCCATTGAAGCCGCCTGCACCTCGGCGAACGTCTACAACGGTAACAACCTGAACGGCTATAACTGCAACGATGGCGCGCCCGACGGGCCGCTGGTCATCGGAAACTATAACATCCACAACGTGCTGCCCTATACCGAGAACTGGATGCTCGACATGCAGTGGCAGCCGCGCAGCGATCTTTCCATCGACCTCGGGTATGTGGGCAACCGTGGCAAACACGAGGTTGTCCCGATTCCCTTCAATGAACCCGGGATCGCGAGCCCCAGTCATCCTATCAATGGACAGGCCTACTCCTATGGGCTCCAGGTGCTGAGTGACAACACCTCTCCGGACGGGACGCCTTACGCCATGGCTACGGAGCCTTACGACACGTTCAGCGGCGGTAATGTGGATCTGCGCGTGCCCTACGTCGGCTACGATCCCAACTCTGCCAGCTTCGAGACTGCCGCCATTTCCTCCTACGATGCGTTGCAGGCGCAACTCACCAAGCGGATGTCCCACAACCTTCAGCTTGGAATGTCCTATACCTGGTCCCACACCCTGGATGAGCAGAGCGATATCGGGTTATTCTTCACCGGCGATAATCCGAATAACCTGCGATCCTCATATGCCGATGCAGACTTCGATCAGACCAATACTCTGACCTTCAATTACATTCTGAACCTGCCCAATGCCATCAGGAACCAACATAACTGGCTGGGCAAGCTGACCAATAACTGGTCGCTGCTGGGGATTACGGTGCTGACCAGTGGCGAGCCGTACAGCGTTTACGACTATTCCGGATCCGTCGGCAGCGAATACTTCGGCGGGAACATCGAGCTCATGAATCCCATTCTTCCTATTAAGCCCGGCCTCTCGCCGAAGTCGGTAAAGACCGGCCATTCCGGCGCCTACACTTATGCCATGCCCGACGGCAGTGGTGGGGTGACTGCAAGCTATTCTCCAGCGCTGAATGCGCAGGATTTTTACGTTCCCCTGATCGATCCCGGAGCCAACGGGGTCCCGCCCTGCGACACCACAACCTCAGGTGGGAATGCGGGCCCGGGAGGCGGACCGCTGTGCGACGTCTACGAGACGACGTTTGTTCCGGGCCAGCGCAACATCTTCCGCCAGTCCTTCCAGAGGCGTGCGGATATGACGCTGCAGAAAGATGTTCACATCACCGAGCGATATGACCTGCGCTATCAGTTCGAAGTCTTCAACGTGACCAACACGCCCAGCTTCGACGTACCCACCAACAACATCGTCCTCAACCCCAATTACGACGAGATCAGCTACGTCAATGGAGGCATCCAGGGTGAATATGGATACGGGCACCAGGTCCAGCCCGGCCCGCTTCCCGTCAACACTCCCAGCGGCCCCGCTACCTGCTCCGGCGCTTCACCCGCCTGCGCGTGGGAGCTGTACACCCCGCCGCAGACCAGTTCCAGCAACCAGTTGGGGGTGGTCACCAGCGCCATTGGCAGCCAGCGCCTGATCGAGATGTCGCTGCATCTGATGTTCTGAAATCATCCTCAACAAAACCAGCGCGGCGGCTTCGGTCGCCGCGTTTTTCCTGCGCGCCAACGCACCAGCTAAAATAGCAAAGGACGGCAACCACGGCTCCTTTCCCGGATCGAGCCGCTAACCCCCGAAACGACCCGGTGGTTTCCCTCTGGCTCCAGCATGGTTTTTACCGAACAATATGACGTGGTCGTGGTCGGTGCCGGCCACGCAGGCTGCGAAGCGGCGATGGCCTCGGCGCGCATGGGCCTCCGTACAGCCCTGTTCACGCTCAACCTCGATCTCATTGCCCAGATGAGCTGCAACCCCGCCATCGGCGGAATCGCCAAGGGTCACCTGGTGCGCGAAGTCGATGCCCTGGGTGGCATTATGGGCGAGGTCGCCGACGCCGTCGGCATCCAGTTCCGCCTCCTGAATACCTCCCGTGGCCCGGCAGTATGGTCGCCCCGCGCTCAGTGCGACAAGCAGCAGTACCGCGTGAAAATGCGCGAGGTGCTGGAGTCGCAGCCGAATCTCTTCATCAAGCAGGCCGAGGTCATTGACCTGGTCCTGGAAGAATCGCGCGTCCGCGGCATTCGCCTGCGCGATGGTCGCGTGATCCACGCCGGGGCAACCGTGATCACGACGGGTACCTTCCTCAATGGACTCATCCACTGCGGCGAGGAGCACTATCCCGCCGGCCGCAGCGGCGAGCCTCCCTCCGTGCTGCTCGGCGAGGCTCTCAAGCACCTCGGCCTGCGCGGCTGCCGGCTCAAAACCGGTACGCCGCCACGTCTGGACGGGCGCAGCATCGACTGGTCGCGCTTTACCGAGCAGCCGGGCGATGCCGATCCCACGCCCTTCAGCTTTCGCACCCGCACGCTCCCCCAGCGCCAGGTCTCCTGCCACATCGCCTTCACCACGCCGGAGACACTGCGCATCATTCGCGAAAACGTTCACCGCTCGCCCATGTACTCGGGTCAGATCCAGGCCGTCGGACCGCGCTATTGCCCCTCGATTGAAGACAAGGTGGTGAAGTTCCCCGATAAGGAGCAGCACCAGTTTTTCCTTGAGCCGGAGGGGCTGAATACCCACGAGGTTTACGTCAACGGTATGTCCACCTCGCTGCCCATGGAAGTGCAGGCACAGATCGTCCGCTCCATCCCGGGCCTGGAAAATGCGGAAATGCTGCGGCCCGGGTACGCCATTGAATACGACGCCATCGATCCCACAGAGCTGGACCGGTCGCTGCGCGTCAAGAAGTTCCCCGGGCTTTATCTGGCCGGACAGATCAATGGCACGTCAGGGTATGAGGAAGCAGCCTGCCAGGGCATCATGGCGGGCATCAATGCCGCCCTCGGCGTCAGGGACGAGATGCCGTTCACCCTCGACCGTACCGAAGCGTACACCGGCATCCTGATCGATGACCTGATCTCCAAAGGCACCAACGAGCCGTACCGCATGTTCACTTCGCGAGCAGAATTTCGCCTGCATCTGCGCATCGACAATGCGGATCGCCGCCTCACGCCCAGCGGGCGACGCCTGGGCCTCATCGGCGACGCAGCCTGGGCAGAATACGAGGCGAAGCAGGCACGAGCCGTTGCCCTGGAGAAGCTGCTGGGGACCAGCAAGGCCACCGGGGGAGACTGGCCCGCAGGACAAACCTGGGCCCAGGTCCTGCGGCGACCGGAGGTCACGATTGAGACAATCTGGCCGGCTCTGCGCGAACAGCTCGCGGACCCCGTATTCGCGCCGTGGCTCGCTGCGGCCGCTCACGAGCACCTGCCGGCGAACGAACACAATGAACTCAAATCCGTCGAGACCGAGATCAAGTACTCCGGCTATCTGGATCAGCAGAAGAAAGCCATCGAGAAGCTGAAGAAAGCCGAGCAGCGCGGCATCCCCGAGTGGTTCGACTATACCCAGGTGAGCGGCCTTTCCCGCGAGATGCAGGAGAAGCTCACCCGCGTGCGTCCCGCCACCCTCGGCCAGGCCAGCCGCATTCCCGGAGTTACGCCGGCGGCGCTGACCCTTGTGAATGTCTACATCGAGATTCAGGCGAAACGCCAGACGGCGCGAGCCTAACCGCCGAAGTCTTCGCTGCCTCCCGCGGCATCCGCAAAGAGAGTGAAGTCGGAGATCCACCCCACCTCGATCGATCCCGTCGGACCGTTGCGCTGCTTGGCGATAATAATCTCCGCCTTGTGCTCATTCTCAGCATCGTCACGGTTGTAGTAGCTCTCGCGGTGGATGAAGGCCACCACGTCCGCATCCTGCTCAATCGATCCCGACTCGCGCAGATCGGACAGCATCGGCTTCTTGTCGCCGCCGCGCTGTTCTGAGGCACGTGAAAGCTGCGACAGCGCAATCACCGGAATGTCCAGCTCTTTGGCCAGCGCCTTCAGGCCGCGCGAGATGGCGGAGACTTCCTGGGTTCGGTTTTCATAGCGTTTGGCGCCGGGACCCATCGTGCCCGCCGTCATCAGTTGCAGGTAGTCGACGACGATCAGATCCAGCCCTCCCGCGGACTGGCGCAGCCGGCGGGCTTTAGCGCGCATCTCCGTCAGCGAAACGCCGGGCGTGTCATCCACATAAAGCTGCGCCTCCACCAGGCGCTCCAGCGCGTTGGTCAGCTTGTCCCGATCTTCGCGAGGCAGAAAGCCCGTCTGAATCTTCTTCGCCCCCACCAGGGCTTCTGAGGCCAGCATGCGGCGCAGCAGCGATTCCTTCGACATTTCCAGGGAAAAGATGGCGACCACCTTCCCGCCCTTGATCGCTGCGTTCTGCGCGACATTGATAGCCAAAGCCGTTTTTCCCATCGACGGACGCGCCGCAATGATCGTCAGCTCGGACTTCTGCAGTCCGCTGGTCATGTCATCGAATTTCGTCAGGAAGGTCCGCAGCCCCGTCACCTGGTGCTGTCCCTGCTTGTAGAGGTTGTCGATGGTCTTGAACGATCCCGCGACAATCTCATGCACAGCGGAGAAACTCCGCGTGATGCCTTTTTCCGTCACCTCCAGCAGAGAGGTCTCGGCGGCATTCAGAACTTCCAGCGCCTCCTCGCTCTGATCGGCCGCGCGCGTAATCGCCGAGGAGCAGATGTTGATCAGCTGCCGCAGCAGCGACTTGTCCTTGACGATCCGGACATATTCTTCGATGGAGAGCCGCCTCGGCAGCCCTTCGGTCAGCGACGCCAGCCACGCCACTCCGCCCACCGATTCGATTTCCTTGCGGCGGGCCAGCTCTTCGCTGAGGGTGACGATGTCCACCACGTGATTGCGGTCGATCAGCTCGCCCATGCGGGCAAACACCCGCTGATGCGCCGCCAGAGCAAAATCTTCCGGGCGCAGCGACGTGGCAGCCTCGCTGTAGGCGTGGTTGTCGAGCAGCACAGCGCCCAGAATCGTGCGTTCGGCGTCGAGTGAAGCGGGTAGCCCGCGCTCAAGTTCAATATCGGGGGAAGTAGCCATATCAGGGTACAGCGGTCAGCGTTCAGCGGTCAGCGGTCAGCAAGGACCGAACTTGATCAGTTTAGGTCCGCATCGGACCGGTTTGGCCGTCGGATTCGACAGATTTCTGTGGAGGGATGTTGAAGTTGTGTAAAACAGGTAAAGGCCAAGCCGCGGAAGGGTGGCGTTCCCGGCAATCGAACGTCTATCATGAGTACAGCTCCCCCGTGAGTGAGTTTGTCTCTATGCATTTGAAATTCCTGTTGTCAGCCGTCTTTGTGTGCATGCTTGGCTCTTCCATCACCCTGCTCGCGCAGCAGGCGGAGTCCGTGGTTCCCGGTCAGCCCCAGCCTCCCGAAGTAAAAGAGTTCCAGGGCTACGAGGACCAGTGGAGCAGCGCCGTCGTCAAGAACGACCAGTACACTCTGGAGTTCCTGCTGTCGCCCGTCTTCGTCAACATTTCGTCCACCGGCGACGTCACTACCCGCAACCAGCAGATCGCCATGCTCTTCGACAAGGGAGATGAGCCTGTCAGCCTCGAACAGCGCGTCATCAGCGTGCGCATGTTCGGAGATACCGCCGTCGTCAGCGGGACGTATATTGCCAAATGGCGCAAGGATGGCACGGTGCACGAGGAACGTGGCATCTTCACGCACGTGTATAACCACGACCGCAATCGCTGGGCCTGCGTAAACGCGCAACGAACTGCCGTGGTGGATCTCAAGCCAGGCAAGCAGAGAGCCTCAAAGAAAAGTGGCGCGTCGGAGCCGTTCCACATTCCCTTGTTCTACAAAGGGGCGCTGTCAAAGCCGGCTGCGGGCCAGACGGCCGTCAACTCCAATCCTCCGAATTGAAGCGCACATTCAGGGCCAGAGCGCACACCCCTGGCCTTCGCTCGTAAACCATGATCAGCACACGACCCACCTGGACTGAGATTTCCCGCAGCCATCTTGTTCACAATTACGGCCTCTTGCGCCGCCTTGCCGGCCCGCAGACCGAAGTCGTCGCTGTCATCAAAGCGAACGCCTATGGTCACGGTCTGGCCGCCTGCGCGCAGACCCTGGAAAATGCCGGTGCGCAACGCTTCGGCGTCACCTGCGTGGAAGAAGGTGTGGCTCTGCGCCGCGCCTGTCCCGAAGCCGCCATCCTCATCATGTCGGGTTTGTGCGCCCAGGAAGCGGACGCGGCCATCGAACATCGCCTGACGCCAGTCGTCTGGGAAGCGCCGCATCTGCAGTGGCTGGCCGCCGCCGCCCGGAAACACGGCCTGCGCACCGCTGAGGTCCCCGTTCATCTCGAGATCGACGCCGGCATGTCCCGCCAGGGAGCGGCGCCCGAGCAGATCGAGCCGTTGCTCGAGCACTTCGGCCCCGACTCACCGCTCCGGCTGGAAGCCCTGATGACTCATTTCCCTTCACCCGAAGACCGAGGAACCACGCACCGGCAGCAACGCCGTTTCCTTGATATTGCCGATCGTATCCACGCCCGCGGCATCCCGTTCGATGCGCTCAGCGCCGGCAGTTCGGCCGGAGTTTTACAGCGCGAGCCGCCGGATTGTCTCGACGCGTGGACCGCACAGAAGCAACTCCGCCGCATCGTTCGAACAGGCATCGCGCTCTACGGCTGCTCGCCGCTCCAGGCTCCTCTGGATTCGTCAGTGCAGCCAAAGCCTGTACTCGCCTGGAAAACGCGCATCGTTTCCCTGCGCACGATCGAACCCGGAACATCAGTCGGCTACGACGCGACCTTCACCGCCCAGCGCATCTCCCGCCTGGCTCTGCTGCCCGTGGGCTATGGCGACGGACTGAACCGGCTGCTCTCGAATCATGGCAGCGTGCTCGTGCGCGGGCAACGCGCTCCCATCGCCGGCCGCATCTCTATGGACCATACGGTGGTGGATGTGACCGACATTCCCGGAGCGGCCAGCGGCGACGAGGTCGTTTTGATTGGCGAACAGGATGGAAACCGCACCACCGCGGACGACCTGGCAGCCGCTACCGGAACCATTGCCTATGAAGTGCTCTGCGCAATCTCCGCGCGCGTGCCGCGTGGGATGGTGGATTAGCCCGGCATGATGCGAGAGCTCTATCGCCGCTGGATGATCCGCTGGGAGACCGCGCTGACCACGCGCGATGAAAATCGCGTAGTCCGCCCCATGGAATGGGGCTTCGACTGGCTCGACGACTGGATTGACCAGAATCGCCTGCGTGACACCGTCACCCAGGCCGAGGGCGATCCCATCGCCTCCGAACAGGCCATGATGGCGGTCAATCACGCCATCGTGCAGAACAGCGACGCGTTTTACGGTTACCGAACGCCCGGCGATTTCCACCTCGAAGAGCGCGCACCCCAGCTGTTCCCCACCAACGTCCGGCCGGAGACGCTGCGTCGCGACGCGGAGTTGAAACGCCAGGCGGACGAAGGCAAGCTGGCCAAGGCGCAATTCCTGCGCTTCACTTCACCGGCGCGCACACCCTACCCGGAAAACGACCGGGTCAACGCGCGCTGGTACCCCGCGTCGGAAGAGAAGATGCGGGGCAAACCGAAGCAGGCCATCATCGTCATGCCGCAATGGAATGCCGATGCCTTCAGCCACAATGTGCTCTGTTCGCTCTTCAACCGCTTCGGCATTTCCGCGCTCCGGCTCAGCAAGCCCTTCCACGACATTCGCCGCCCGGCGGAGATCGAGCGCTCCGATTACGCGGTCAGCTCCAACATTGGCCGCACCATCGCCTCAGTCCGCCAGGCCGTCATCGATGTGCGTTGCTGCCTCGACTGGCTCGAGTCGCAGGGTTATGAGCAGTTCGGCATTCTCGGCACCAGCCTCGGCTCCTGCTACGCCTTCATCGCCGCCGCGCACGATGCGCGGATTCGGGTGAATGCCTTCAACCACGCCTCCATGGCTTTCGGCGATGTAGTGTGGACCGGCCAGAGCACCCGCCACGTCCGCGCAGCTTTCGAAGACGCCGGCATGACCCAGGAACAGCTTTACCGCCTGTGGAGCGGCATCAGCCCGGTCTCCTACATGGAGCGCTTTGCCCAGCATCCCAAAAAGGTACTGGTGATTCATGCCCGCTACGACCTGACGTTCCTGCCGCGGTACTCCGAGCAGGTGCTCGCCAGCTTTGCCGCCCACGGCATCGACTTTGTCTCGAAGGTGCTCCCCTGCGGCCACTACACCACCGGCGAAACGCCCTATAAGTTCATCGATGGCTGGTATCTGGGATCGTTCGTCTATACCGCTTTCCGCGATCTGGCCCGCGCCTCCGCACCGCCTGCGCCCGTTTCCCATGCCGAGGCGACGGAAGTCCTGCGCCGTTAAGCCTCCAGATGCACCGTGGCCATGGCGAGGGTTGCCGTGTGAGTGAGCGAAAGTGAGACACGTGTCACGCCCAGCTGTCCGGCAACGGTACGGGCTCGACCCGTCAGATGCAGGGCAGGACGCTGGCCCGGCAGCCGCTGCACTTCCAGTTCCTTCCAGGAAACGCCCCGCTGGATGCCGGTCCCGAGCGCCTTGGCGCCTGCCTCTTTGGCGGCGAAACGAGCCGCGAAACTCTCGGCGGCCGTGGCGCGCGCGCGGCAATACGCAATTTCTGCATCGGTGAAGATACGACGCAGGAACCTCTCGCCGAAGCGCTCGATCGAACTCGCAATGCGCGGAACTTCAATCAGATCGATCCCGGTGCCCACCAACATGAGCCAACGGTAGCACAGCGCTCAACCTTTAGTTCGCTGGAGAAAGAAAACGCGCTGAAGTCCCGCTCCCGCTTTCCGATGCAGGCAGTGTGGACGAAACTGCTCAACTAAGCCGAGCCGTTCGCGGGGGTTGGGAGCTGAACCTCATCGCGCTGTGCGGCGAAGACGCTCCGCGAACCATTCGCTTCCTCACCGGGGCCATCATGGCCTGTGGCGGCGATGTCGTCTCCCGTCGTTTCGATGCGACCGGTGTGGCGGCCATCGAGTTTGAGTTCGTCCGCGCCGTCTGCGTCGAGATGTACAGCGTTCTCATCGCAGCCGGACTGGAGCTCAGTGCGGAATCGCATATGGCTCTGGCCAGCCTTTGTCAATGTACCCGTGAGACCCTCGAAACCACCGCCGGCGATCCGGTTCGGACGCAGCTCTTCATCCAGCCCGCGACCGCAACCGCGAAATCGGAGAGCCACTCGGCCCGCCCCGCTTAGTCCACAAGGCAGCGCACAAATCGCTGTTCGACCCCCTCCGCAGCAGCCATACTATGGCTGTTATGGAGCGCTGGGAGGCAATCATCGTCGGGGCTGGCCCCGCCGGTTGTGCCGCGGCATGGGACCTTGCCGCCGCCGGACACTCCGTCCTCCTCCTCGATCGCGCAGACTTTCCCCGGCACAAAGCCTGCGCCGGCGGCCTCACCCGGAAATCGCTCCGGGCCCTCCGCTATTCGGTTGCGCCCGTCGTCCGGGAAACGGTCTCGACGATTGTCGTGGAGAGCCGGCGCGGCGAAGCGGCGGTCCTCCACAGCCGTACCGCCGTCTGCGCCATGACCGTCCGACAGGAACTCGACGCCTTCTGTCTCCAGCAGACCCTCTCCGCCGGCGCTCAGTTTCTCAGGATCGGCCCGATCCTCGCGGTTGAGGAGGATGACCGGGAAGTCCTGTTGCGAACCCCCGGCCAGACCTTCCGCGGACAATTTCTCGTTGCCGCCGACGGCGTGCATAGCCGGGTGCGCCGGCTGACTCAGGGTGATGCACCGCCCTGGTTTCGGCGCGGCTTTGCCCTCGAGGCTGCAGTGTATCCAGCCCGCGGCAGCAACACCGACCTGATCTTCGATCTGGCTCCCGTGCAGCACGGCTACGGATGGGTCTTCCCCAAAGGCGATCACCTGAACGTCGGCCTCTACACCGAATCCGCTGGCGAGAAGCTGGACCGCGCCCGCTTGAGCCACTACATCGGCGTGCGGTTTGCCGACACCCGCACCGAGGCGCCCACCGGACAGTTCCTGGGCTTTGGCGCAGAAGACGCGTCTCTCCTCCCCAGCCGCGTCTTCCTGGTGGGCGATGCCGGCGGTTTTGCCGACCCTCTCACCGGCGAGGGCATCCATGGAGCCATCGCCAGCGGCCAGGCAGCCGCAGCGGCCATTCATGCCAATCTGGAAGGCAAAAACCCAGCGCACCTCGCTTTCGCCAGAATCACGGCACGCCTGCGCCAGGATCTTCGCCTCTCGGCCTCCGGCGCTCGATGGTTTTACGGTAATCCCGATTCCGGGTTCCGCGCCCTCACCGCACCGATGTTCCGCGGCGCGGTCATCAATGCCTACGCCAACGGCGCCAAAATCGCCGCGCTCGCTAATGCCGTCCGCCGATTCTCGCGAGTCTTCGCCAACGGCGCGACCGCAGGTCATTAACTTTTTGCAGTGCGCGACCGCGGCCGGGACTCCTCTGTATTTACTGCTAAGATTGTTTTTCGGACTCGACGCAAATCGGGTCCGACACAACACGCATGCCGCCCATGAGCGAGCATGCCCCTGAAGAGAAACGCATTCCCCGTTCAACCGTAGCGCGTTTTTCTCGGTCCGATTCTGTTGGCAGCGGCAGCAAAGAGTGTTCTGACAGAACTCAGATGAAAATCGCGATTCGTGAGCTCGGCGCGCGAGCGATTCGGCTGGTCATTTCTCTGCTGATCGTGGGCGCGGCAAAGACTGCCTGGGGCGACGTTCCCCAGGAGCCGCCCAGCATCTTTGCTCCCGCATCCACCCCCGCCAACAGCATCTTTCACCTCTCTCTCTTTGTTCTGAGCATCACCGGCAGCATCTTTCTTGTGGTCGGCGGCCTGCTCACATGGGCCCTCATCCGCTATCGCGAACGCGGCGACGACACCAGCGAACCGCCCCAGATCTACGGCAGCACCCAGGTGGAACTGGCCTGGACCGTGGTCCCCATCCTCATTGTCGTCGTGCTCTTCCTTACCACCGCCCGCATTATCTTCGCCATTCAGGACGCGCCCAAGCCCAAATCCGCCCTCGACGTCACCGTCGTCGGCCATCAGTTCTGGTGGGAGTTTCGCTATCCGAAACTCGGCATCGTCACCGCCAATGAGCTGCACGTCCCGGTCGGATCCGCGACCTTCCTCCATCTCCTCTCCGCCGACGTGGACCACAGCTTCTGGGTCCCCCAGCTCGCCGGTAAAACCGATCTGATCCCCAACCATCCCAACGAGACATGGATTCAGCCCCAGCACACCGGCCTGTATCTCGGCCAGTGTGCCCAGTTCTGCGGCGTGGAACATGCGATGATGCTGCTCCGCGTTTATGTCGACACCCCTCAGCAGTTTGCCGCCTGGGTGAAGAATCAGCAGCAGCCCGGCGTGCAGGACCCTGCCGTCGCCGCCGGCCGGCACATATTCGAAACCGAAGCCTGCACGAATTGCCACACCATCGCCGGCACCGCCGCCCGGGGCACATTCGGCCCTGACCTCACGCATCTCATGAGCCGCGACACCATCGCTTCCGGCATCGCTGCCAACACCTCGCAGAACCTTACCGACTGGATCCACGACCCCAATCACCTGAAGCCGGGCGCTTTAATGCCCGCCATGCAGCTGAGCGACGCGCAGGTCGACCAGTTGGTGGCCTACCTGACCACCCTGCGCTAGGAAACCGCAATGGCCGACCACAGTTTGCCGATTCACGGATCGCTCGAAGCTGCCCCGCAACGCCGGGATCGCGCTTCCCTGCTCGAATGGCTGCACGGCTGGGTGGTCACCGTCGATCACAAACGCCTCGGCATCATGTACATGGTCTACACCATCATTTTTCTCCTGGTCGGCGGCGCCGAGGCCATCGCCATCCGCATCCAGCTCGCATGGCCCAACAATCACTTCCTCTCGCCTGAGCTCTACAACGAGATGTTCACCATGCACGGCACCACGATGGTCTTCCTCGTGGGGATGATGTATATCTTCGCGTTCGGAAATTATCTGTTGCCGCTCATGATCGGCGCGCGCGATATGGCCTTCCCCCGTCTGAACGCCTTCAGTTTCTGGATGTCGGCATTCGGCGGCCTGCTCCTCTATTACAGTTTCATCGGAGGCTTCGGCCTCTACGGCATGGGCGGCGCGCCCGACGTCACCTGGTGGGCCTACGCTCCCCTCACCGCAAAGGCCTTCTCTCCCGGCCATGCCACCGACTACTGGGCACTGGCTCTCATCGTTATGGGCTTCGGCACTCTCGGCTCCGCCATCAATGTCGTCGCCACCGTGCTCTCCCTGCGCTGCCGGGGAATGACGCTCATGCGGATGCCGCTCTTTGCCTGGCTCATGCTGGTCACCAGCGGCCTCACCCTCATCACCATTACGCCGCTCACCGCCGCCCAGATCATGCTGACCATCGACCGCTATCTCGGAGGCCATTTCTTCGACACCCAGGCCGGCGGTTCGGCCGTCGTCTGGATGCACTTCTTCTGGATCTTTGGCCATCCCGAGGTATACGTCCTCGTCCTGCCCGCCTTCGGCATCGCCAGCGAGATCATCCCTGTCTTCTCGCGCAAGGCCATCTTCGGCTATCCCGCCATGGTCGCCGCGTCCGTCGGCATCGCATTCGTCAGCCTCGGCGTGTGGGCCCACCACATGTTCACCGTCGGCATGACCTCGGTAGGCAACACCTTCTTCGTTCTTTCCACCATGATCGTCGGCATCCCCACCGGCATTAAAATCTTCAACTGGGTGGCCACCCTGTGGGGCGGGAAAATCCGTTTCCGCGTCCCCATGCTCTTTTGCCTCGCGTTTCTCTTCCAGTTCCTCATCGCCGGCCTTACCGGCATCATGCTCTCCGTCGCGCCCTGGGACTGGCAGCTGCACAATTCCTACTTCGTCATCGCCCACTTCCACTACGTGCTGGTCGGCGCCATCGTCTTCAATATCTTTGCCGCCATTTATTACTGGTATCCCAAGGTCACTGGCCGCATGCTCAGCGAGACCCTCGGCAAGTGGCATTTCTGGCTCTTCCTCATCGGCTTCCATGTCACCTTCGACACCATGCACTGGGTCGGTTTTCTGGGCATGCCGCGCTCCATCTACACCTACGAGCCCGATCGCGGCTGGGCCCACCTCAACCTCATCGTCTCCATCGGAGGCATGATCCAGGGCATTGCCGTGCTCATCTTCGCGTGGAACCTCGTCCACTCGTACCTGCGCGGAAAAGAGGCCGGCAACGATCCCTGGGATGCCTGGACCCTGGAATGGTCCACGCCCTCACCGCCCCCGGTCTACAACTTCGCCGTCGATCCTGAAGTCCACAGCCGCCGTCCTCTGTGGGATCTCAAGCACCCCGAAGACCCCGACTGGAAGTACGAGCAATGAGCGCCATTCCCATTTCGCCGGCCGCCGAGCCCTGGGTTCTGCCCTCCCGCGGCCGCGTCGCCATGCTCTCCCTCATCATCGGCGAGTCGGCCATCTTCACCATCTTCGTCATCGCCTACATCTTCTACATCGGGAAGGGTCTGAGCGGGCCCACGCCCCAGCAGGTCCTCGACATTCCCATCTTCAACACCATCTGCCTGCTCTCCAGCAGCGTCACCATCTGGCTGGCCGAACGGCAGATCGACCGCGGAAAAATGAAGGCCTTCGCGGCGTGGTGGGCCCTCACCATTGCCCTCGGCCTCGTCTTCATCGTGGGTACCGGCTTTGAGTGGCACAAGCTCATCTACGTCGACGGGCTCACCGTTCATACCAATCTCTTCGGCACCACGTTTTATTCGCTGGTGGGTCTGCACGCCACCCACGTCGTCGTTGGGCTGCTGATGCTCAGCCTCGTGCTGCTCTTCACCCTCACCGGCCGCGTGAAAGAGCGCCACAGCGAGCGCATTCAGGTCCTGGCCCTCTACTGGCATTTTGTCGACGCCGTGTGGGTAGTGGTTTTTACCGTGGTTTACATCGTGGGGCGCTGACTGGAAGAGAACGAAATGACCGACACGGCTCAGCACAATCCGCATTCCGCGCACGACGGCGAGATTCAACTGCCCGCGCCCACCCATTGGCCCATCGTTCTCGCCTTCGGCTGCGCCATGGCCGCGGCCGGCCTCGTTACCACTCTGTGGGTCAGCCTCTTTGGCGCCGTTCTCATCCTGTCGGGATGCATCGGCTGGTTCCGCGCGGTGCTGCCCCATGAGGCTCACGAGCAGGTGCCGGTTGAGGATCGGCCCGTGATCATCGCTACCAACCGCCGTATCGTTCGCCGCCTCGAACTCGGCCCCGACAATCGCGCGTTGCTCCCGCTGGAAACCTATCCCGTCCTCAGCGGCATCAAGGGCGGCATTGCCGGCGGCATCGCCATGATCTTTCCCGCCATCCTCTACGGTTTGATCGCCCACCACAGCATCTGGTATCCCGTGAACCTGCTCGGCGGCGCCGGCGCCACTCCCCGGCAAATCACCGATGCCCAGATCGCCCTGTTTCACTGGGACTGGTTCCTCACCGCCATCCTCATCCAGACCATCGTCTCCATCCTGGTCGGCCTGCTCTACGGAGCCATGCTGCCCATGCTGCCCCGCCATCCCGTGCTTCTCGGCGGCATCCTCGCCCCCTTCCTCTGGACCGGCCTCATCCATGCCAGCATGGGCATCATCAATCCCGCGCTCGATGCGCATATCTCCTGGCCGTGGTTCCTCGTCTCGCAGCTCACGTTTGGCGTCGTCGCCGGCCTCGTCGTCGCGCGCGAAAGTCGCATCCGTACCAGCGGACACCTCCCGTTTTTCGCGCGCATGGGCATCGAAGCGCCAGGACTCATGGAGTCCAATCCCCACGCCGGACCCCCTCTGCCGCGCGATAAGGAGAAGCACTGATGCGGTGGTTCCCCATCGCCGTGGCCGCGGCCTTTCCCCTCCTGCTGGCCCTCTCCGGGTGCGGCCACCTGCCGGGCGCAACCTCGGATGTCTATCCCCCGCCGCGGCCGGATCAGGTTCTCGACTTCCCTGCGCTCTATAACCAGAACTGCCAGGCCTGCCACGGGACCGGCGGTGAAAACGGTCCGGCCATGGACCTGGCTAATCCCGAGTTCCAGGCTCTGATCGACGACAATCGCCTGCGCAACATCATCTCCAACGGCTTGCCCGGCACCCAGATGCCCGCCTGGGCGCAGTCCGCCGGCGGCATGCTCACCGATCAGCAGATCGACGCCATCATCGCCGGCATGCGGAAGGAATGGGCCCGGCCCGACGTCTTCGCCGGCGTCACGCCGCCGCCGTTCCAGCAGCCTGCGGGCGGCAATGCGCAGCACGGCAGCCAGTTGTACCAGGCGCACTGCGCCATGTGCCATACCGGACCCGCCCGCCAGCAACTCATCAGTCCCGTCTACCTTTCACTGGTCAGCGACGACGCGCTGCGCAGCATCATCGTCGCCGGCCGCCCGGACATCGGTCAGCCGGACTGGCGGCACGACGACGCCAAAGGCGCGCCGCAGATGCCCCTCAGCGGGCAGGACATCACCGACATCGTTGCGTACCTGGGATCGCTGCGGAACCCGTCTACGGTCTCCGCTGCACCGATTCCCGTTCCCCCGAGGAGATAAGCCGTGGTTGAACAAAGCGACAGTCCGAACAAACCCAGCACCGGCCCCGAGATCGGCGCGGCCACCGCACAAGCCAGCGACCAGGAGAGCCCGAAGGTCGTCTCGCGCCGCTGGCTGCTGCTCAAGGCCGGCATGGCGCTCAACGGCCTCGTCGGCATCGGCCTCGCGATCCCCATCGTGCGCTACCTCTTCGCCCCGGTTCGGAAAGACTCGTCCTATACCTCCTGGGTCACGCTGGGCTCACTGGATCAGTTTCCCGTCGGCCAAACGCGCCTGACCTCCTACACCACCCCGTGGACGCATCCCTGGGACGGCGAGACAGACAAGGTCGCCTGCTACGTGCGCCGCGAGGGCAGCGCGCAATTCAAAGTCTTCGCCATCAACTGCGCTCACCTCGGCTGTCCCGTGCGCTGGTTCCCGCAGTCGCAGCTCTTCATGTGCCCCTGCCACGGCGGCGTGTACTACGCTGACGGCTCCCGAGCCTCCGGGCCGCCCGAGCGCGGGCTCTTTACCTACGACTACAAAGTTGCCGGCGGCCAGCTGCATATTGACGCCGGACAGATGCCGACCCTTTCGAACTCAGCCGAGCTGGTGAAGATCAATGTGCCCGGCCAAAGTGGAGATTGCTCATGTCGCGGATGAAGCAGGTCTACGACTGGTTCGAGCGGCGGCTGCAGCTGGAAGGCCCCGTCAAGGACGCGGTGCTGCACAAAGTGCCGCGCAACACGGCCAGCTGGTGGTACGTCTTCGGCAGCGCCGCCTTCACCTTGCTGATGCTGCAGGTGATCACCGGCATTCTGCTCGCGCTCGTCTATGTGCCGTCCGCCGCTCATGCGTGGAGCAGCCTGAACATCCTGAACCATCAGGTGCCGCTGGGCTGGTTTCTGCGCGCGCTCCATGGATGGGGCTCCAATTTCATGGTCGCCGTGGTCTTCATCCACATGGCCCAGGTGTTTCTCTTCGGGTCCTACAAATATCCGCGCGAACTCACGTGGACCGTCGGCGTCTTTCTCCTCCTCATGACCCTCGGCATGGCCTTCACCGGCCAGGTCCTGCGCTTTGACCAGGACGCCTACTGGGGCCTGGGCATCGGCGTCTTCATCATGAGCCGCGTCCCGTGGGTGGGCGGCGATCTGGTGCATCTTCTGCTCGGCGGCCCGGTCATTGCCGGCGCCACGCTTTCGCGCTTCTTTACCCTGCATGTCTTCGTCATTCCCGGGTTGCTGCTGTTTCTGGTGGCGATGCACATCTGGATGGTCCTGAAACTGGGCGTCAGCGAATGGCCCATGCCGGGCCGCGTGGTGCGCCGCTCGACCTACACCGCCGAGTACAACAAGCTGACCCACGAAGATGGCATTCCCTTTGTCCCCGGCGCATTCTGGAAAGATCTGGTCTTCTCGGGCGCAGTGTTGGCGGCGGTTGCCGTTTGCGCCCTGGTCTTCGGCCCCTACGGTCCGGGCGGCATGCCCGATCCCTCCATCATCCAGACGGTGCCCAAGCCCGACTTCCCATTCCTCTGGATCTACGCGGTGCTCTCGTTCCTGCCTCCTGCGCTGGAAACGCCATTCATTCTGATCGCGCCCATCCTGATGATCGCGGGACTGCTGGCCGTGCCCTTCGTCGCGCCCGAGGGCGAAAAGAGCTGGCATCGGCGCCCGGTGGCCATCCTGGCGCTGGCCACGGTCGCTGTTGCATGGGGCGCCTTTACTGATCTCGGCACAGACACTCCGTGGAGTCCGCACATGACCGCGTGGAGCGGCGACCCGCTCCCGGTGAAATACCTGCGCGAGGCCACGCCGCTGGTACGCCAGGGTGCGGTCATCTTTCAGGCCAAGCAGTGCCGCAACTGCCACTCCATCGGTGGACAGGGCGGACAGCGCGGGCCCGCTCTGGACGACGTGGCCACGCGCATGACGCCGGACCAGCTGCGCTTCAAGGTGGTCACCGGCGGAGGCAATATGCCGGCCTACGGCAAGAATCTTTCGCCGCCGGAAATCGAGGCGCTGGTCAGCTTCCTCGAGACGCTGCACCCGGCCAATGAGCCGCCGGCGCGCGACGCCTCCCTTAAGGACATCGAACAGAATCCATCGCCGCCGCCGGTGAGCGGCAGCCGATAGCCATGAACGCCGACGCACTGGTAACCCGCTGGGATATTCCATGGGCCGTCACCACCGCTCTCGCGATCACCGCGCTGGTGTACGTGCGCGGCTGGCGAGAGATTCGGCGCACCCGGCCCGAGCGCTTCCCCGTTTGGCGGCTGGCCACCTTCCTGGGAGGGATCCTCGCCCTCTTCGTCGCGGTCTCTTCGCCTCTCGATACCTTCAGCGAATCGCTCCTGTTCATGCACATGGGCCAGCACTTTGTGCTGATGTCGATCGCGCCGCCCCTGATCGCCTTTGGCGCGCCGCTGGTGCCGATGCTGCGAGGTCTGCCGCGCCCGCTCATTCGATCGGTGCTGCGCCCCCTCTTCCAGACCGGATTCCTGCCGAAGATCGGCGCATTTCTCACCCGGCCGAAGGTGGCGTGGCTGGCCTTCGCCATCTCCTACGTCGGCTGGCATATTCCCAGAGCCTATGAGTTCGCGCTGTCCTCCGAAAACATTCACAACTGCGAGCACGCCTGCTTCTTTTTCACGAGCCTCCTCTTCTGGTGGCCCGTCATTGAGCCCTGGCCGCTCCGTTCGCCCTGGAAGCGGACCGGCAGCGGCGAGAATGGCCGCTGGCTGCTGCTGCCGTATCTGCTGCTGGCCGATGTCGTGAATACGGCCCTCTCGGCGTCGCTGTGCTTCTCCGGAAAGCTGCTGTATCCCAGCTACGCCGCGCAGCCCCGGCTCCTCGGCCTGAGCGCGATGAACGACCAGATCGCCGCCGGAGCGTTTATGTGGGTGATGGGTTCCATGATGTACCTGATCCCGGCCATGATTATCACCCTCCATCTGCTGTCACCGCGGCGCCAGTTCGGCCAGCGTGCACGGTACCGCGTCGACCCAACCGCCAGCCGCCTCTAGCGTGCTGTCCCTGAGCTGCTGAAGGGGCTCCCCATGCCCCGATTTGGCAGTCCTGCTCAACCGGCGGTCCACCCCATCCTTTCCGTGCCCTGCAGCGGGAGAAAGGGTGGGGTGCCGCACCCGGCAGCTATACCAGGTTTCCCCGGTTAGTCATTCTGATTGGTGACTCGGTTCCACCCGCCGGATATAGGTCCGGTCGATCCGCCCCCGACGGTGTTCGTGAACGTCTGGAATGAGCCCACGGTGACAGGCATGGCGATGAAGGTGGCGGTTAGACCTGTTTGTGTGGAATCCTCGGTTCCGCAGAAGACGCGCACCGTATCCGTGGGGGTGACGGTAGTCGGAATCGTGATGGTTCCCAGAACAGGCACGTTGGTCGCGTCCAGCAGGTTCACCTGGCCTGTCGCCAGAGCGGTGCCCGTCCCGGAGACATTGGCGTCGTCATAAAGACTGCAACTGAGCGTGTCGTTCGTTCCCGGCGCCCCCGTCACCACGGCATGCAGAAGATACGCGCCCGGCGGAAGTGCGAGATCGGCGACGTCGGTGGCTGTGTTGCCGCTACCCGGAGCTACCCCGCCTGCGAAAACCGCGCCATACAACGTGGGAGGCAAGGTAGGCCCCGGCGCCCCCTGGGGTCCGGCTGGACCGGCCTCCCCGTTCGACCCCGCTTGTCCGGCGAGCCCGGTGGGCCCGGTTAACCCGATGGGTCCGGCCGGCCCCTGCGGGCCGATGGCGCCCAGCGTGACGTCGGCCGCCGCGAAGGTGATGCCCGAGACCAGTGTGAGCAGGTAAGTGCCCGGTGCGGTGACCGATCCGAGGCTGGCCACAATGGTATTAGTCGTGAAGGAACTAACTGCCAGACTCGTCCCGCCAAGATAGACCACAGGCTTCAGTTTGGAATTGAATCCGCTCCCGGTAATCGTGATCGTATTCGCGCTGGTATTCACTTTGGTGTTGGAGATGATGGAGAAGAGCTGCGCCTTGACCGGCAGTGCAGTCGCGGTGAACAACAACGCAAGCAGCGCGACCGGCGAGAGAAACCGGAAAATGAGACGAGTCATATTGTCCTTTCAGAACTTCGTGGAGTTACTCCTGCGGCATAGGTCGACTGTCGATGCCGATTGAACGGCACACACGGGTACGCCCTTCTGGCGAGACATCCGGGGAGACTTCTGCAACCTGCTGCTCACGCGAGATTCGGCCGCGTGATATGAGACCGGGGAATGAGGATGAACTGAAGGCTGAAGGGGATTGTAAGGCAGAGTAAGACAGCGGGAAAGTGAATTCAGAAGATTAAACCGGATTCGCTTTGCCGGGCCTCACGATGACCGCCCCGCCGGTCTGAGGAATTCCCCTCATCCGGTTACCCCGCCAAAATCAGGCTGATCGCCAGAAGCCCAAGCGCGATCCCTCCCACCGAGAGATAAAACCGGGGCAGCTTCACCGACGATCCCAGCGCAATCCAGCCCGTGTGCCACCAGATATCTCCTGCCAGAAGGTCCGTCAGGCTGCCGGAGTAATACCAGTTCAGGGCAAACCAAAGAAAGTCCTCGAACACACAAATCGCCAGAAACGCAGAAAAGAGGAACAAGCCGTCGGCGAGCTGGTGATGGGCACGAGACGCCGATCCCAACCCCTCGAGAAGGCCCATGCGGTACTGGCTCCACAGCACCACCGGCAGCAGAGCTCCAAAAACCAGCAGGTGATACGCGGTGACGTACGGCTTATCGATCCATCGGACGACCGCTGTTCCGGCCAGCAGCTTTTTGCCCCAGCCCCGTTCTTCCAGAGCCGAAGCCCATCCCCGGTCTCTCTCAATCACAATTTCAATCAGTGCGAGGATGCCGCTCAAAACGGTGACGTCAGCGGCCCAAACCGCAGCTTTCCCCAATAACTGCCACATAGCGCCCGTTGAGAATAGCAGCATGCCTGAGCCGATGTGAATCTCAGCGCCGGCCAGGTTGTTCTTCTCTCGCGGTAACTGAAACGCCTCTATCCCCGGTCATCCATCCACGACCGCGCCGGGCCTGCGCGGATTCGTCAGCGATGATGCGATTCGTGCAGTTCCACAGGAATTCCCAGGAGTCTGACGATGGCCGGCGCGCTGCTTCTGCGAGAGATTCCGGCCTTGACACGATAGTCGAAGTGCAACGGGTCCTCCGGATCGTCGCTCTCCATACAGCAGTTCAAGCCCTCCAATCCAGGATCGTCCGCGATCGCTGTCAGCGTGAGGTCGTGCGTGGACAGAATTCCCACCGCGCCCCGCCCGTGATCAGCGCCTCCGCCAGAAATTTAGACTTCCCGTCGGGGAGTGAATCGGTAAGGGCGATGGGTCTACGGTTTGGTCGCCAGGATCAGCGGCGACGGCCCTGGAGCCGGCAGGCTGCGGACGTTCTTGAAGCCGGCTTCCTCCAGCCACGCACCGATCTCCTCAAACGACCAGGTGTTCCCCTCCTGGGTGTTGACCAGCATGTTGACGGCAAAGAAAAGTCCCTGAACCGGTCCAGTGCGCTCCTTATTGACCAGAAACTCGGCAATGGCGATGGTGCCGCCGCTGGCCAGGGCTGTGAAGGTCCTCGCCAAAAGCCCGCGGCTGCGCCGTTCGCCTTCGCTGTGCAGAATGTGGCCGAGGGTGGCGATGTTGTGGCCGTCGCCGAAGTCGGCGTCATGGAGATCGCCTTCCACGTACGACCAGCGGTCGGCGAATCCAAAGCGGCCAACCGTCTTTTGGGTCAGCGGGATGACCTCCGGCCAGTCGACAGCGGTGACCTCAACCCGCGGAGAGGATTGGGCCTGGGCGATGCCCCAGACGCCCGATCCGGCAGCCAGGTCGAGAACGCGAACCGGCGATCCGCCTGGACCGTAGTCCATCGCGGCGGCCAGCGCCTGCGCGGAAGGATAGCTCATGGGGAAGATGTCGAGAACGAAGTTATGGAAGAACTCGCCGCCTGTAGCTTCCTGGTTGACCGGGGAAACGGGCTTTCCGGTGCCAACCACCTCGTTGAGGTGCAGCCAGCGAGGGATGAGCTGCTCGCTGCAGTGCTTGATCATGCCGCCCTGGAAAGACGGCTTGGTGCTGACGAGGAACAGGTCGCTCTCCGGGGTCAGGGCGAAGCGTCCCTGCTCATCTTTCGACAGGAAGTTGAGGCCGACAAGGGCGTCCATGATGGCGGTCAGGCCGCGGGCAGAGGCCCCGGTGGCCTTCTGCACCTCCCAGATGTTGAGAGGGCCGGCGTCGAGAACATCGAAAACGTGGTGACGGATGGCGGCTTCGAGGATGAGGGGCGCGGCGTAGCCCCAGGCCATCTGCATAATCCGTTCGGGGGTAACCTGCGCATGCGTGGCGGCGGCCGTGGAATGAGCCATAGCTTTCTCCTGGCTCCGGCAGGGGGATGGCCGGGGATGTGATTTTGAGGACCGATCTGGGGACCGGTTCGGGGTTGGACGAGTGTAGCAGGAGAGGTGGTGCGGAAGGGAGGGGGAAGACCAGGGCCGGCGGGTTGGCCGGCTCCTGGATTCTGCAGCTGGGGAAGGGGAAACGACGGCGATCAGACCGTGGTGATGTAAAGTAGCCGGCGTTGCATAGGCTGGCGCTGGCCGAGGCGGCACGATAAGATTTGCGTGCATCCGAGAGACGAACCCCGGAGACACATCGGACGTCCGTTGAGCAGATTGTCCAGAGGGCTCGCACACCAGACAGGTTTGGCAATCCATTGACACGCTCTTCTGCGTATAACCAGCAAAGCCGAAACGAGGCCCGATGACTGCATCGCTGCAGCCCATCCCGGATTCGGCTCTGATTGAGCGGATGATGGCGGGTGACGAAAACGCGCTGGTGGCGCTCTACGACCGGTATTCCGGCATGCTGTTTGGCATGCTCATGCGTATTCTGAAGGACACACAGCTCGCCGAAGAAGTGCTGCAGGATCTGTTTCTGCAACTGTGGCGGGAAGCGGGACGGTTCGATGCGAGCCGGGGCTCGCTGCCGGGCTGGCTGCTGGTGATCGCGCGGAACCGGGCGATCTCGCGGCTGCGCCGTGGGAATCGCCAGGCGGTGGCCGACGATCCCGATGGATTTCTGCTGGAGAGCTTGCCGTCGCCGGGCAATCTGGAGGAGGAAGCCCAGCGGCTGCAGTTGGCAGATCGGCTGCGGCGCGCCATGGCCACGCTGCCCGGCGAGCAAAGGGAGGCTCTGGAGCTTGCGTATTTTGAAGGGATGACCCAGACGGAGATTGCCCAGCGGACAGGCGCGCCGCTGGGCACAGTGAAATCGAGGGTGCGCGCCGCAATGCAGTCGCTGAAGCAAGTTTTGCAATGAACGAACGACACCTCAACCCGGAAGATTCTGACCTGTACGCGCTGGGAGCGCTGGACGGCGAGGAACAGCAGGCCCTGGAAGCGCATCTGCGCACGTGTGCGGCCTGCGCGCAGGAGCTGGCGGCGGCCCGGCAACGGGTGGCGCTGCTGGGCCTGGCGGCTCCCGCGGCGGCTCCGCCACCGGGGTTGAAGGATGCACTGTTGCGGCGGGTGCGGGCAGAGGAAGCGGGCGCGGCCCGGCGGCGCTCTGTGCCGCTGGCGCCGGTGCCGCGGAGATGGGCGTGGCTGACGCCGGCGTTCGCGCTAGCGACGGCGGTGTTTGCAGCGCTGGCCGTGGGCCTGTGGATGAAGGACGCGCGGGATCTGGAGCAGATCCACAACCTGGAAGGACAGCTGGCCCAGGTGCAGACGCATTCCCAGGCCATTGCGCGGACTGCGGATGAGACCGACAAGCTGCTGGGCGCGCCCGGCACGGTGCGGGTGGCTCTGAAGCCGATGCCGGGGATGCCGCAGGGGCGCGCCGGCGTGCTCTACAACCCGGAGATGGGCATGGTGACGTGCGCGGGCTATCTGCCGGCTCCGCCTCCCAGGAAGAGCTACCAGCTGTGGCTGGTGCCGGCGAAGGGCAATCCTGTCAGCCTGGCCGTGGTGTCCGATGAGTGGAACGTCCCGATGACGCTGCATGTGACGCCGGGGATGGAAGCCAGGGCCTTTGCGATAACCGAGGAGCCGGAGGGCGGCATGCCGCAGCCGACGGGTCCAAAGGTGCTGGTCGGCGTGGGGGAGTGAAGCAGAGAGGCTTCACCGCAGAGGACACAGAGGTTCCGGCTGCGCTCCGGTAAACTCAGCGTATGCCTACGAACGCAAAGCAGTGGAAGGGCGCGGAAATCCGCGAAGCGTTCCTGCGCTTTTTTGAGACGAAGGGGCACCGCCGGGTGCACTCCTCGTCGCTGGTGCCGGCCAACGATCCCACGCTGCTGTTCACGAACGCGGGGATGAATCAGTTCAAGGACGTGTTTCTGGGGCTGGAGCGGCGCGATTATGCGCGCGCAACCACCTCGCAGAAGTGCGTGCGCGCAGGCGGAAAGCATAACGACCTGGAAAATGTCGGGTTCACGCGGCGCCACCACACCTTCTTCGAGATGCTGGGGAACTTCAGCTTCGGCGACTACTTCAAGAAGGACGCGATCGCCTACGCGTGGGAACTGGTGACTTCGCCGGAATGGTATGGGATCCCGAAAGACCGTTTGTACGTGACGATCTTCAAGGGCGAGAACGGCGTGCCCCGCGACGAGGAAGCGTACAAGCTGTGGCTGGAGCATGTGCCGGCGAAGCGCATCTTCGAGTTCGGCATGAAGGACAATTTCTGGCAGATGGGCGATACCGGGCCGTGCGGTCCCTGCTCGGAGATTTTTTACGACATGGGGATGGAAGCCGCGGAGACGCCAGGCGTCGACCTGCCCTTCGGCCAGGATGAGGCGCGGTATGTGGAGATCTGGAACCTGGTCTTCATGCAGTTCGACCGCAACGCGCAGGGGGCGTTGAACCTGCTGCCGAAGCCGTCGATTGACACGGGCATGGGGCTGGAGCGGGTGGCGGCGGTGCTGGAGGGAGTGGTCTCGAATTTTGAGACGGATTTGTTCACGCCCTTAACGAAACGGGCATGGGAACTGACGATCTCTGGGACTAGCAGGCAAGTGACTGGTGAGGAAGTCGATGCCTCCTACAGGATTATTGCCGATCACGCGCGTGCTGCGACATTTCTGATATCAGACGGCGTTATGCCCTCAAACGAAGGACGGGGGTACGTTCTTCGGAAGATCATGCGGCGTGCGATCCGTCATGGCCGTCGTCTGGGTACCGAAAAACCTTTTCTTAACCAGATGGTCTTCGCGGTTCGCGATCTGATGGCAGGGGCCTACCCTGAGCTCATGGAAAGTGCTGAGCGGGTCGCGCAGGTCGTATTGTCTGAAGAGGTCCGCTTCGGTCGTACGGTCGCCCAAGGTCTCCGAGAGCTGGAGAACGAAATTGAAGATTTACGTTCTCGCCACGAAGACGCAGCCGGCTTGATGGCTGCGGGCACAGATGCCGGATACACAGAGCAGCAGGTTGAGGAGGCCGAGAAGTTGGTTCTTCAGCCGCTCACGTTGCCGGGAAAGGCTGCCTTTCACCTTTACGAAACTTACGGGCTTCCCTTCGATTTCATTTTGGACGCCTGCCGTGATTCAGACATAAGGTTCGACACTACCGGTTTCGAAACAGCGCGGGCGGAGGAGCAGGCCCGGGCGCGGGCTTCGTGGAAGGGCGGGTCGCAGAAGTCGGCTAGTCCTGTGTTTCGCGATCTGCCGAAGACGGCGTTTGAGGGCTATCGCCAACTGCGGACCGATGGCGCTGAGGTGCTGGCCATTGTGAAGGACGGGCAGGGCGTGCCCGCGGCCAACGCCGGCGATGCGGTGGAGATTGTTCTGGACCGGACGAGCTTTTACGCCGACTCGGGCGGGCAGATCGGCGACACGGGCTGGCTGATGAGCGACGATCACAACTCCGTGGTCGCCGATGTGAGCGGGTGCACGAAGCCGGTGCAGGGCGTGTTCGCGCACAAGGCGATTCTGCGGCAACCGGTGAAGATCGGCGACAAGCTGGACACGGTGGTCGATGCGAACTTCCGCAATGCGACGCGGCGGAATCATACGGCGACCCATCTGCTGCATGCGGCGCTGCGCGAGGTTCTGGGCACGCACGTGAAGCAGGCGGGGTCCTTAGTCGAACCCAATCGGCTGCGGTTTGATTTCTCCCACTTTGCGGGGATCGCCGATGAGGAGCTGCAGGACATCGAGGACATCATTAATCAGCAGACGCTGGGCAACACAACGGTGGTGACGCTCGAAGACGTCCCCATCGACGTAGCGGTGAACGAATATCACGCGATGGCGCTCTTCGGCGAGAAGTATGGCGAGAAGGTCCGCGTGGTGAAGATCGGCGACTTTTCGACGGAGCTGTGCGGCGGCACGCACACCGGCGCGACCGGCGAGATCGGCGTAGTCAAGCTGCTGGGCGACGGATCGGTGTCGTCGGGCGTGCGCAGAGTCGAAGCCGTGACCGGGCTGGGCGCGCTGAACGAGTTCCGGCGCGGCTTCGAAGTGGCGCAGATGGCTTCGCAACTCGGCCCCGGAGAATTATCCCCGGCGGAGGCCCTGCGGCAGCGGCTGTCCGCGCAGGAAGACGAGTTGAAGCGGCTGCGTCGCGAGCTCGATGAGGCGCGGATGAAGTCGGCGGCATCGCGGGTGGCGGGCGCGGCGGACCAGGCCGTCGAGGTGAAGGGCATCAAGGTCCTCGCGCAGCGCGTGGATGCGCTCGACCGCGGGCAGATGCGAACACTCGTCGATAATCTGCGCAACAAGCTGGGGTCAGGCGTGGTGGTATTGGGGGGCGCGCAGGAGGATGGCAAAGTCGCTCTGATCGTCGGCGTGACGAAAGACCTGACGGGCAAAGTGCAGGCCGGCAAGATTGTCGGCGCGATTGCAAAGCAGGTGGGCGGCTCGGGCGGCGGACGTCCGGACATGGCCGAGGCCGGCGGTAAGGACGTGAGCCAGTTGGATGCGGCGCTGAAGAGCGCGGCTGAGGTGGTGGGCGGCCTCATCGGGTAAGGCTTTCACCACAACGAGCACAGAGGCGTTGGGGCGCCTGGCCAGAGGCTGAACAGCGATCGAGCCAGGCCTGCTATCGTTGTGTTTCGATTGGAAGACCTTCAGTCTCCACTTCCTCGCGGAGTGCTCCATGAACGTTCGCCGTGGCTGTTTGTCTCTTGCCGCTGTTGGGCTTCTTGCCTTCACCGCTTCTGCGCAAACGGCGCCGATGACGCCGGATATTCCGCCCAGCTTCACGCCGCCGCACAACGGCTACGACTACACGAAGAAAGTCGTGATGATCCCGATGCGGGACGGGGTGAAGCTCTACACCGTCATCGTGATCCCGAAGGGGGCGCACAATGCCCCCATGCTGCTGACGCGGACGCCGTACAACGCGGCGGGGCGCGCGGAGCGGGAGGACTCGCCGTCGATGCTGGACGCGGAGCCGGAGGGCGATGACGTTTTCGTGAAGGCGGGCTATATCCGCGTGTGGCAGGACGTGCGCGGCAAATATGGGTCAGAGGGCGACTATGTCATGACGCCGCCGCCGACCGGTCCGCTGAATCCTGATGGGCCCAACGACACAAAGGACGCGTGGGACACGATCGACTGGCTGGTGAAAAACGTGCCGGAGTCGAATGGGAAAGTGGGGATGATCGGGTCGTCGTATGAGGGCTTCACGGTGGTGATGGCTCTCATCGATCCGCACCCGGCATTAAAAGTCGCCGCGCCGGAGAGCCCCATGGTGGACGGGTGGATGGGTGATGACTGGTTCCACTACGGCGCGTTTCGCCAGTTCAACCTGGACTACATTGCCGGGCAGACCGAGGCGCGCAGCGGCGGGCCGACGATTCCCCGTCTGCACTACGACGAGTACACGAATTTTCTCGACATGGGTTCGGCCGGGGACTTCGCCCGCTACGGGGGCCTGGAGCAGTTGCCCTTCTGGAAAAAGGTCGAGGAGCACCCGGCCTACGACAAATTCTGGCAGGATCAGGCTCTGGACAAAATCATGGCGAAGGTTCCGCTGAAAGTGCCGGTGATGTGGCTGCAGGGGCTGTGGGACCAGGAGGACATGTGGGGCGGGAACCACGCCTGGGCGGCAGTGGAACCAAAGGACAAGAACAACAACATGAATTATCTGGTGATTGGCCCGTGGCGGCACAGCCAGGTGAACGGCGAGGGCTGGTCGCTGGGTCCTCTGAAGTGGAACGGCAACACGGTGCAGCAATTCAAGGAACAGGTTCTGTTACCGTTCTTCAATCAATACCTGAAGGACGGCGCGCCGATGGTCGATACACCGCCGGTACTGATCTACAACACAGGGGAGAACCACTGGGACTATTTCCAGACGTGGCCGGTGAGCTGCGATCAGGGCTGTGACGACAAGTCGCAACCACTGTACCTTGAGGCGGATCACGGACTGTCGTTCACGGCGCCCAAAGCCGGCGCGGCCGAATACGACGAATATGTGTCCGATCCGGCCAATCCGGTTCCCTTCTACCCGCGGCCCTATTCGGGCGCGCATGACGAGTGGACGACATGGCTGGTCCACGATCAGCGATTCGTCGATGGCCGTCCCGACGTCCTGACCTGGGAAACGCCCGTGCTGACCGAGCCGGTGCGCGTGGCCGGGCGCCCCATCGTGCATCTCATCGCGTCCACCAGCGGAACCGACAGCGACTGGGCGGTGAAGCTGATCGACGTGTATCCGGCGACCATGCCCAACGATCCACCCATGGGCGGCTACGAGTTGGCGATTGCGCTGGACATCTTCCGAGGGCGGTACCGGACCAGCTTTGCGCACCCGGAGACGACCACGCCGGACAAGCCGCTGCTGTATCAGTTCGGGCTGCCGCTGGTGGATCACGTCTTCGAGCCCGGGCACCGCATCATGGTGCAGGTGCAGTCCACGCTGTTTCCGCTGTACGACCGCAATCCGCAAAAGTTTGTGCCAAACATCTTCGACGCGAAGCCAGGCGATTATCAAAAGGCGACGCAGCGGGTGTGGCACATGCCGGGCACGGCGAGCTATATCGATCTGCCGGTGGTGGGGTCGCTGTCGGCTGAGCGTATCAAATCCCCGAGTCAGATCATTCAGGAGCTGCAGCGGCAGCGCCAGAAGCAGCAGCAGAACCCGGAATAGAGATTAGCGGTCGGCTCAGGAGCGGGGATCGGTCAGGGCCAGAATGTCAGCCAGATCGCGTTTGGAATCAGCCGGAACCGGCCTGGATTGATCCAGGATCTTCCGTTGGACGTCTTCGCGCAGCAGAGCGGCGGGATCGCCGGTGGGCTGGCCAAGGAAGTGCCCCTGCGCCTGGTCGGCGCCGAGAGTTTGAATGAGGCGCAGCTGCTCCCGGGTCTCGACGCCTTCGACGATCACCTTCATTTTGAGGTTGTGCGCCATGGTGATGATGGATTCGACAAAGGAACGGGTCTCGCGACGAACCATGAGCCCGCTGACAAAAGAACGGTCGAGCTTGAGGGTGTCAAAGGCGAGTTTCGGCAGATAGGTGAGGCAGGAGTAGCCGGTGCCGAAGTCGTCGACGGCCACGCTGACACCGATGCGGTGAAAACGGCGCATCATCTGGGTCGCGCGTTCGATGCCGGCTAGCGTGGCGGATTCCGTGAGCTCAATCTGCAGAAGGCTGGGATGAAGCCCGGTGCGATGGAGCACGCTGGCGACTTCTTCAAAGAACGAATTCTGGGAAAACTGCACGGTCGAAACGTTGACCGCAACCTGGATGGGGCGGTCTACGATGTGCTGCCAGGAGCGAGCTTCGGTGCAGGCGCGCTCGAGAACATAGGCGCCCAGGGAGACAATGAGGCCGCTCTCTTCGGCGACCGGGATGAAGCTGACCGGACCGATACGGCCGAGGGTGGGGTGGGTCCAGCGCGCGAGCGCTTCAAAACGAACGATGGAGTTGGCCGCCAGGTCGTACTCCGGCTGGTACTCGAGGGAGATCTCGCCGCGCGCGATAGCGTGCTGCAAAGCGCCTTCCAGGGTGAGGCGCTCGCGAGCCGCGCTGCCCAGGTCGTCGCTGTAGAGGACGATGCGGTTTTTGCCGTTGCGTTTGGCGGCATACATGGCCACACCGGCCTGTTGCAGGAGCTGGCCATACTCCGAAGCGTCAGGGAAGATGCTGATCCCGACGCTGGCGGTGATTTGAATGGAATGGCCATTGACCTCGAAGGGATCGCGGAAACAGTCGAGGGCCAGCTCGGCGGCGCGGTGCGCGTCGCCGCGGTCCTGGATGGCGTCGAGGATGAGAGCGAACTCATCGCCGCCGATACGGGCCAGGGTATCGGACTGGCGGTAGCGGCTCTTCAGGCGCTGGGCGACCCTGCCGAGCAGAGCGTCGCCGGTATGGTGGCCCAGGCTGTCGTTGACCAGCTTGAAGCCGTCGAGGTCGATGTGCAGGAGAGCGAAAAGAGCCTGGTCGCGCTGGGCTTTGGTGATGCACTGGGAGAGGCGATCGGAAAGCAGACGCCGATTCGGGAGGCCGGTGAGGTCGTCGATGAGAGCCATCTCCTTCAGCCGCTGGTCCGCCTCCTGTCCGGCACGCTCGCGCCGCTGAATCTCGGCGATCAGCTGGCTGACCTCCGTGCTCAGCGGAGCCACGTCGGGATCCGTCTGCGCCTGGACCTGGGCATCGAAGGTTCCCCGTTGCGTGAGCGTCTCGAGCGCCGTGGAGAGATCATGCAGGGCGCATCGGATTACCGAGGCCTGGCGCAGCTGGTCCGATGCCTGGCCTAATGCGGATTTCTGCAGCCGGACGCGACGGTTCATAAAGAACAGCCAGACCAGGGCGAGCGTGAGGACGAGGGCCCAGCGGATGTCGTGGGTCTGGATGCTGGAAACGGCAATGCCAGTGGGAACGACGGGAGACAGCAGCCGGGCCGGAACGGCGTGAACGCCGGTGCGGCGCGGGAGAGGCGCGGCGAAGACCGCGGGAACCAGCCGGGGAGCGGTTCGCGTGGCCCGCACGAGGAGGGCACTGCCCACATGGAGGTCGAGCCGGGTCGGATCGAGGGGGATGGGCAGAGCACCGGTTGCATCCTGAAGAGTGAACCCCGAGGAATCGGCAGCAACGACGATGCCTTCAAGGCTGATGGCAGTACCGGGCGCGACAGACTGAAGCTGTTGAATCGGGGTGCGTTCCATGCGGGCGTACGCCTGCACCAGCACCGCGCAGACGATGACTGCGCCGAGTGCTGGAACCAGAATGGCGGCCACCGCCTGGCCGGCTCCCTGACGCTCCATTTAAGAATGATCGGCCGCCCAAATAGGGTCGGGCCATACAACTTTTGACGGTTACTACTCCCTCCGATGGAAAATCGGGCTCTTGAATGGGCTGCCAGGGCTGAGGCTCCGCCTTTCCGGCTGTGACGGACCTCACGCACCGACCGTACCTGCGCAGGTCTATCATGAGGCGTTCGGGCGAAGTTGATTGTGTTTGGCCGCCCCACGGCTGAATGCACTCCAGGAGAGATGCTATGTGTCTGGCGATTCCCGGCAAGGTGGCGGAAGTGTTCACGCACGAGGGGCTGCATATGGCCCGCGTGCAGTTTGGCGGCGTGACGCGGGAGGCCTGCCTAGACTATGTTCCTGAGACCCAGGTGGGCGATTATGTGCTGGTGCACGTGGGCTTTGCCATCAGCCGCGTGGATGAAGAAGAAGCGCGGCGCACCTATGAGGCATTGGCAGAGCTGGACCAGCTGGGCGAGCTGGAGATCCCTGAGTTGAAGGAGCCGACGGGATCCAGCGGAGGCGCCGCATGAAATACCTCGACGAATATCGCGATGGGGACATTGCCGCGAAGCTGGTGGAGCGGATCCACAAGGTGCAGACGAAGCCGTGGGTGATTATGGAGGTCTGCGGCGGCCAAACGCACTCCATCGTGAAGAACGGAATCGATCACCTGCTGCCGAAAGATGTGGAGCTGGTGCATGGCCCCGGGTGTCCGGTGTGCGTAACGCCACTGGAGATGATCGACAAGGCGCACGCGATTGCACGGCGGCCGGAGGTCATCTTCTGCTCCTTTGGCGACATGCTGCGGGTACCGGGGTCGGATGGAGACCTGTTCAGCATCAAGTCGCTGGGCGGCGACGTGCGGGTCGTGTATTCGCCGCTGGATTGTCTGAAGATTGCGAGGGCGAATCCGGAGAAGCAGGTGGTGTTCTTCGCGATTGGCTTTGAGACGACGGCTCCGGCCAACGCCATGCTGGCCTGGCAGGCGCAGCAGATGGGGCTGAAGAACGTCTCGCTGCTGGTGTCCCACGTGCTGGTGCCGCCGGCCATTGAGGCCATCCTGAGTTCTCCGCAGAATCGCGTGCAGGGCTATCTGGGGCCGGGCCACGTCTGCGCGGTGGTGGGCTACGCCGAATATGAGCCGCTGGCCAGGCGCTTTCATGTGCCCATTGTTGTGACCGGTTTTGAGCCGCTGGACATTCTGGAAGGCGTGCTGATGACCGTGGAGCAACTGGAGCAGGGGCGAGCTGAGGTCGAAAACCAGTACTCGCGGATACTGGCGCGGGGCGGCAATCGTCCGGCGCAGGAGCTGATCGCGAAGGTCTTTGAGGTGAGCGATCGCAAGTGGCGCGGCGTGGGGATGATTCCGCGGAGCGGCTTCCGGTTGAAGGGCGAGTTTCGGGAATTGGACGCGGAGACGCGCTTCAGCGTGGAGGCCATCGACACCATGGAGCCCGAAGTGTGCATCGCGGGCCAGATTCTGCAGGGGATCAAAAAGCCGCATGATTGCCCTGCTTTCGGGACGGAATGTACCCCGCAGCATCCGCTGGGCGCCACCATGGTGTCGGCGGAAGGTGCGTGCGCGGCCTACTACGCCTATGGACGGCACCTGAAGGATGCAGACCTGGTCACCCTGGGAAAATAAGCGATGAGCGCGAAGGCAGACGAACACGACAAGATGGCAGAGACGGCGGGGCCGTTTGGAACGTGCCCGCTGCCGATCTTTGACCATCCGCAGATTGTGCTGGGGCACGGCAGCGGCGGCAAGCTGTCGGCGGAGCTGATCGAGAAGGTTTTTGTCGCGCGGTTTCGGAATCCCACCCTGGAGAAGATGGACGACCAGGCGCTGCTGGAGATTGGCAGCGCGCGGCTGGCCTTCACGACGGACTCGTTTGTGGTGACGCCGATCTTCTTTCCCGGCGGCGACATAGGATCGCTGGCGGTGAACGGGACGGTCAACGATCTGGCCGTGGGCGGGGCGAAGCCTCTGTACCTGGCGGCGGCCTTCATTCTGGAGGAAGGACTGGCGGCGGCGGATTTAGCGCGCGTAGTGGATTCAATGGCGGCGGCGGCGCAGAATGCCGGCGTCCAACTGGTGACCGGCGACACGAAGGTTGTGAATCGCGGCAAGGGCGACCAGGTGTTCATCACCACGACCGGGATCGGCGTGGTGGAGCGCGATACGCAGCTCTCGGCAGATCGCGCGCGGCCCGGGGACAAGATCCTGCTGAGCGGCTATATCGGCGATCACGGGATCACGATCCTCTCGCAGCGCGAGGGGCTCGAGTTTGAGAGCGCCTTGCGAAGCGACTGCGCGGCGTTGCAGGGGCTGGTGGCGGCCATGCTGGATGCAGCCGAGGCCGGGGGCGATGTGAGGGGCGTGCGGGTGATGCGCGATCCCACGCGCGGCGGCGTGGCCACGGTGCTGAATGAGATTGCCGGCCGGTCGCGAAGGGGGATGTTGCTGCGGGAAAGTGCGATTCCGGTACGGGATGAAGTCCGAGGAGCGTGCGAGCTGCTGGGCCTGGATCCGCTGTATGTGGCGAACGAGGGCAAGCTGGTCGCGGTGGTGGCGCCGGAGATTGCCGACCGGGTGCTGGCGGCGATGCAACAGCATCCGCTGGGCGCCGACAGCCGGATCATCGGCGAGGTGGTGGAGCAGCCGGTCGGGATGGTCCTGATGAAGACCGGCGTGGGCGGAACGCGGGTGGTGGACGTGCTGTTCGGGGAACAGCTGCCACGGATCTGCTGATCAGTCCAGCGGCCAGTTCTCCGAGGTGAAGGTCGAGGCCGGCAGGCCGGCGGCGTTGTAGAGGTTGTGGTCGACCACGCCCATCCATCCATAGCGGACATAGACAGGATTCGTCAGCTCCGTTGAGCGGACGACGACGCTTTCCCCGATGATGCGGGCCTGCGCGGGGACGAAGCGGTGGTCGGCGCCGGCCACTTCGAAGGCGTCGATGGGCTGACCGTGCGAGGTGAGTCCCTGAGCATGACTGAACCAAACACGCAGGGCGGTGCTGCCGTCGGGCCGGAGTTCGGCTGTGGCCTCGCGGAAGAGCGGCGAGGCGTATGCCAGATCGGCTTCGCCATAAACCATGTGGCGCGCCGCGACCGCCAGGCGATGGGCGACCGTCTGCTTGTCGGGCGGGTGGACGTTGTCGGCCTCACCGACGTCCAGAGTGACAGCCATGGCTGTATTGGCGACCGCGAGGGTGCGGCGCTGCGCATCGCGAACCCGGCCCCAGTCTTCGGTGGGCGAGTTGAAGCTCGAGATCTGCACGAAGAGGAACGGCAGATTGCCCTGAGCGAAATGCATCCGCCAGTCGCCAATGAGGGACGAGAAGAGCGACTCGTAGTAAGGAGCACGGTTGTGCGCGGAGTTGGTCTCGCCCTGATACCAAAGGAAACCGCGGAGAGTGAGTGGCGTGAAGGGGGCGACCATGCCGTTGTAGAGGGCAGCCGGCAGCCAGGAGACTTCATCCGGATGCCAGTCGAAATGGGGCGGCGGCTGGCCGGCGGCGCGAGCAGCTTCGGTCTCGGCTTTTTCGGCCGCGATGCGGGCCGGGGCGTCGGCCTGCAGGTTGGCGAAGCGCGCGCGGCTCGCGAAGGCGGGCAGCAACTCAGGATGCGATCCGAAGGTGTCCATGGAAACCCAGGAATCAGCCGGAGTGCCGCCCCAGGTAGAGTCGATGAGGCCGACGGGAACATTTTCCTTCGCGGCAATCTCGCGGCCGAAGAAGTAGGCGACCGCGGAGAAGCGAGCGGCGGTTTCCGGGGTGCAAAGGGTCCAGGTATCAGGCTCGTCGTTCTGCGGGAAGTCCGAGCTTTTCTTATCCACCAGCAGCAGGCGCAGTCTTGGATTGGTGGCGGCGGCAATCTCCTTGCCGGCATCTTTGATGACGGCGGAGCCGGGGAAACCGCTGAGGGGAATCTCCATGTTGGATTGCCCGGAGGCGAACCAGACGTCGCCCACCAGCAGATCGGTAACCGTCACCGCGGGACCGTCGCCGGAAGCGGTGAGGGTATAAGGACCGCCGGCGGATTCCGGCGCGAGCCACAGGCTCCACTCGCCAAGGCGGTCGGCGATGCCGGGCACGGTCTGAGCGTGGAAGCGCACCTCGACGTGAGCCCCGGGTGTGGCCCAGCCCCAGATGTGGATGGGCCGGTCCCGCTGGAGAACGGCGTGGTCGCTGAGAACGTGGGGCAGGCGGATAGCGGCTCGAGCGGCGGTAGACAGCGGCAGAGCGCACATCAGGAAAATGACGAGCCGGATCGCTTTCACGGGTCCCCTTCAGCGGCGAATCCCGGCGCAGACACACGCCGGGAGATCGACCGTATCGAGTCTACTGCCGCGAAAGCGTCGAGACGCGGGCAGGAACCCTCATTGCCCGAGAAAGCGGTAGGTCACCCCAAGGCTGAAGCCGTTGGGTGTAAGGCCGCCATTGTGCTGGACCAGAGCCCCCGTACTACTGTAGGTGGGTGGACCCGCGAACGACGGCCAGAACTGGTATTCGTAATCCCCGCGCAGGGAGATGCGGTGGGTCATGCGCAGTTCCAGCGTCCCGCCCGGCGCCATGGCGAAGTAGCTCCCTTGCAGGGTTCCCGCCACCGGAAAAAACGGAGTGGTGATCAGTCCGGCGCCTGCCAGCATTTTGACCCAGCCATCGAGACGGCCGTAACGAAAGGCGCGATAGCGGCCGCCGGCCAGATAATTGGATTCGACCTCGCCGCCTTCGCCGTTCCAGTGCAGCCAGCGGGCTTCGCCTTCGGCTCCCCATTTCGGGGTCACGTTCAAATCAAAGAAGACGCCACCGCCGACCAGCTGGTTGCTGCAATTGAACGGGACGCTGCTGGTGCACCCGTAATCCGGGTTAAAAGAGGAAACCTCTCCCCCCGCCCAAAGGCTGGCATTGCCACCAACGGCCGATTGTGGAACCTGCGCGAGGATCGCGGCGGGCAACAGTACGAATGCAAAAAATATTCCGGTCCTCTTGAGCAAAACTCAGCTCTCCTGAATCCTGAAATTGTCGGCCTCGGGGCTCTTCCCTCCTAAGAACACACTTCCCGCCCAAAGGATGTGCCGGGGTCTTCGGCCGGACCTGCTGATTTTACGTGCTTTTTACGAATTCGAAAGCAACCCGATCGGGTTATAGAGGGCATACCTTCCGGTGCCTGCCGGCCCCCACCGCCCACAAAAACGCGGTGCATCTCGTGTGCCACCAACGGGGGATCACTTCCTGTCGCCGAAGACCATGAATCTTGCTATTCTGCCCTCCACAGGGGATTTGAAGCGTGAAGACCTCGCGATCCGACGATGCGCGGTATCTTCTCTGCAGGCGCAACTGCGCCCTGGAGAGAAAAGAAAATGCGCATGCTTCGGAAAATGGTCATCGGCGTGGTCGCTTTCACTGCGTTTGCAGCTTTCGCGGTCAACACCCATCGCGACAACCTCATCGCCGGCGCGGATCCCACGCCGGTCTGCCCCACCCCCCACTGCGCCGGCAACCTGAAGTAAGATCGGCGGTGCCATGCCGCACCTGAGTTTCTTCTCCTGGGCGGTGTGGATTGGCATCATCGCTCTGCAGCCCGCTGTGCTCTATCGCCTGGTGCGCAGCGGGTTGTGGAAACGCTGGCTGTCGCTCACCGTTTTTCTGTCGCTGAAGTCGGTCGGTTCCCTGCTGTTGTTGGCCATCTATACGCTGGCTCGGAATCCCGATGGACCCTATTTTTACGTCTACTGGTGCTTCGCAGGCCTGGCCGCCATTACAGAAATCTGGATGATCATCCAGGTCGGCTGCGCGATGGCGGGGCTGTCCCGGTCCATGCGCAACTGGATTGCGCATGCGACGCTGGCCATCGCGGCCGCAACGCTCACCGTCTTCATCCCCGCCGCTCTTCATTCGCACCGGCCGGTGTGGGGCATTCTGAGCCATTCGGTGCTCGGGCTCAACGAAGCCGTGAACCTGGCCTGGCTCGTCACCTTCGGCATCGTGCTGTGCCTCTACGAGCTCTTTGACATCGAGTCCTTCGGCGCGGTGCGCGGCATCGCCTCCGGCTTCGCACTCATGGCCCTCGGCGCCAGCTTGTGCGGATGGCTCTATGAGTTCACGGGCAATGTCACCGCGATCTCCAACCTGCAGGACCTGGCCTACTTCCTCTCATTACTGGTCTGGGCGGTAGCTGTCCGGCGCGGGCGGCGGGAGTTCCAGCCCGACCTCATTCCCCGTTTGCAGGTCGTGGTGCGGTCGAAAGTGGTGGAAACCCCGCGCGCCAGGCAATCGCGCATCTGAGTCTCGCCCGCAGGGCTGGCGGTTCGAATGGAGCCGACGACCGGACTTGAACCGGTGACCTGCCGATTACGAATCGGCTGCTCTACCAACTGAGCTACGTCGGCTTTGAAGCGCCCCAGGAAGGAAGACATTCGGGGCTTCGTTGATTTTATCGTTCCCGCCGTGGAGCGTAAAGGTGACGAGACGCCTATACTGCTGGCGATGCAGAACGATGCGGGCAGCGAGTGGCAACGGCTCACAGCGCTTTATCAGGAAAAGAGCGATGAAGAACTGCTGGAGCTGGACGAGGACTTCGGTAACCTCACCGATCTGGCGCGGCAGGTGCTGCGCGACGAGCTGCGCAAGCGCGGACTGACCCGGCCGCCGACCGAAGCGCCGAAGCCCAAAACAGCAGCGCAGGAGGAGCGTCGTCCTTCCTTCGGCGCGTGGAGTCGCGCCACCGCCAAACAAAATTGCGAACTGCATACAGAATACAAAGAGAGCCGCGAAGACCAGCCGGTGGAATACACGTGGAAGACGCTGCTGTGTACCCGCGACACACGCGAGGAAGCGTGGCAGCTCTCCGAGGTGCTGAAGCGCGCCGGCATCGAAAGCTGGATTGAAGCGCCCGAGCAGGGCTCGCTGGACCTGACCGGACCGCGCATCGTGGTAGCAGCCGATGAGCTTGAAGAAGCGCGCGCCCTCGCGGCCCAGCCCATTCCGCAGGAGATCATCGACCAGTCTGCGGTGCACGTGGTGGATTTTGTTCCGCCAGCGTGTCCAAAGTGCGGCACCGAGGATCCATTACTGGAAAGTGTCGACCCCACGAATACATGGTTGTGTGAGGCTTGCGGCGCGGAGTGGAGCGAAGCCGGCGGCGCAGTGGAAAACACGGGACACAACCCGATCTGACCCCTTGTGCAAAAACGAGAAAAGGCTGCCCGGCAACAGGGCAGCCTTTCCTTCAGGGAGAATAGTTCCAACGGAGGCAAGCCATCAGAACTTTCTGGCGAAATACTATGGGCCACCGTTGGGGGTGTCAAGGCAAAATCCGGCGCACCCGTATTGCCTTGATATTCAATAGCTTGTAAAGTCCTGTGGATTTCGGTCGAGATTGTGTCAAGTTTCGTCTTTTATTCGCCAAATATGCGCTTAAGTCCAGGTTTAAATGTTATTAAACTTAATATTTTGTTAGAGATACTCCTCCTTAACATCGACTTAAAAAGAGCAGTTTTTGAGGGAGAGATCCCGGCTCCCGGACGCTCACCCTCCCAGATGGAGAGAGATGAACTCCTCGTCGGAAAGCACAGAGGCCGGTTTTCCACGGAGCCTGCGATAAAGGGCGCGGCCTCCACCGAGGAAAAGTCCGAGCAGAACCGCGGCGCTGACCAGAATCACGACCAGCATCGTGATGCCGAAGACCAGACGGTAGAGCTTCACCGTCTCCGGAATGTAGCCTTCGGGATGATTGATGGTGACGTAGTCGTTGAACTTCACCTGTCGCAGGAGCGGAACTGCCTGCGCGCGCGGCACACCGCTCGCAATCGCCAGCAGCGGACCCGTGCGGCCGGCGGTCAGACCGAGAGATTTGGGCAGCGCGTCGATGGTCTTCAGATGAGCGCCGGCAATCTGCGGCGTGGGATACATGATGAGCGCCAGTGTGGCAGCGCCGTATTGGGCGGTGACGGCTTCGGCATCCTGGCTGAAGTCGACGGCGCCGGCAGGAACCGCTGAGCCGAGACGCGCCCACCCAGCCGGGCCGATGGCGTAGTGCACGCTCTCTGCGTTGAGTTGCGCTTTGGGCAGATAGTCAGGGAGTGAAGGCGCCACGCCCTGAGTCCCAACAGCCTTCGGCAATTCACCGGCGAGCGCGGAGAGAATCGCGTTCTCCTTCGCGACCGGACGGGCGAAGGTGGCATCGATTACGGTGGTGCCGCTCCAGAAAAGCGCGCGATCGCCCGAGACAGCGCCACCGGCTCCCAGCGCCTCGGCGTGCATGGCCGGCTGACGAAAAAAGGTGAAGGCGCCGAAAGCGCCGGTGGCATCCGGGAAGCGCCACGCGCGGACCGTGAGGCGATGAGCGCCGGAGACATAGCTGGCGGAGACAGTCTGCTGCAGGCCGTACTCCGCGAGAACGGCGGCATCGGGCCCGGCGGCGGCCACGGTCTCCGAGACGCCCGTTGCCGTCCATCCGGCAAAGGCGTGCGGCAACAGCGCCCCCGACGGCGCGGGCGCGGCGAAGGCCAGCGTCGAACAAAAAACGAACGTCGGGAAAATAGCGAGGACGGGGATCCGGTGCATCTCTCTGCTTTCGATACTACTGAGACAGACACCGCAGTGGAAAGGAAGGTTTCACGAAACGGAATGACGCGCTAGTCGGAGGGACTCGAGCGTCCGCCGGCCTGAGCCATGCGTACCCCATTCAGGCTGGAGACATAGCGATCCACGCCGCGGTAGAGGGATTCGGCGATGCGTTCGCGATAGCGCGGCTGGCGCAGCTCCGCAGCATCGTCAGGATTGGTGAGGAAGGAGATCTCCGCGAGGATCGACGGCATGTTCGCGCCGATCAGGACGACGAAGGGAGCCTTCTTCACGCCCCGATCCTTCAGGCCGGGGTTGCCGCGTTCAAGCCCGGTATAAAGGCTCTCGTCCACGTCTTCGGCAAAGGTGCGCGACTCGTTGATCTTGTCCTGCAGCGCGATCTTCTTCACCAGATCGGACAGCTGGTGAATGGATTCGTCGGAGGAGGCGTTCTCGCGGGCCGCTACTTCGAGGGCATCGGCGGAGGTGGTGAAGTTGAGGTAGTAGACTTCCACGCCGCGCGCGTCGGTATCCGGGCTGGAGTTGGCGTGGATGGAGATGAAGAGATCGGCCTGCGCCTGGTTGGCGATCGCCGTGCGTGTCTCCAGCGGGATGAAGGTGTCATCGCTGCGGGTATAGATGACGTCGGCGCCAAGACGATCCTTGAGGAGGCGTCCCAGGCGAAGAGCCACGTCGAGCACGACATCTTTTTCTTCGAGCCCGCCGGGGCCGAGGGTTCCGGAGTCGTGGCCACCGTGACCGGCGTCGATGACGATGCGATTGATCTTGAGGCCGAGCGTCCGAACCATGGAGCTGGGCACACGGTTCACGGGAGGCCCTGGAGCGGGCACGCCGCGGGCCCCGGCTTCATCGGGCGGAACATCGTCGCCGATCGGAACGTCCGGGGAAGGCTTGCGACCGGCCCGGCTGGGGAGCTCCGTGGTATCGGGAACCGAGGCAACAACCGGCGCCGTGGTGGGACGCTGCGTGGCGCGGACCTGATCGGGACGGTGACTCAGGCTGGCGACTTCCGTCAGAGCGGATGCATTCTCGCCGGAATCGAAGCCGGCCGGGGCGGCCACCCTGGAGGGCGTGGTGACAGCGGTCCGCGATGGGGCTGGGGCGGCTGGCGGCTCACGGCTGGCCATTGCGCGCGCGGCGGCCGTCCGCTCCCTGCCACCATGAACATCGATGATGAGGCGCGGCGGATTCGACAGGAAGAACGCGGAGTAGTCGCTGACGCTGGTCACGTCCAGAACGACGCGGGTGGTGTTGTGCGCGGTCTGCGCGGCACGGATGCGGGTGAGGAACCCATCGTCGGTGACCTCTACGGGTCGGCCGGTGAGCTCCGGAGAAAGGCGCGTGCCATAGAGATCGAAGAAGATGCGGTCCGGGTCGGAGACACGCGCCGCCTGGTAGCGGACCTCCTGCTGCAGGTCGATGGCGACGCGGGTGTAGTCCGGCGTGGACCAGTGGCGGATGCCGGTGATGAGCGGAATTTTGCCCCGCCGCGGCGGAGGCGGCGCGTTCATGGGGAGATCGTCGGAGACCGATGCGGCAGCCCTGGACGCCGGCGGCAGGTCGCGTTCATCAAAGGCGGCGGAGTCACCGGCTTCCGGCGAGGCGGCTGACGCGCCGCGCGAGGAAGCTTCGCGCTGCGGGACCGGAACGGTATCCGGATAGGACGCGCGGCTGACTTCCCTTTCGGCCGCATGCCGGCTGTGACTCGATCGCTCCTGATGCTCGATCGCGCGCAGCTCGGTGCGCGCCTCGGCGGCAAGAGCATTGCGCGGATAGAGGCTCAGAAATGCCTTGTAGGTAGCTTTCGCCTGCGCGGTCTCATTCAGATCGCGCTGAAAAATTTCTCCTTCCGTGAGCAGAGCGCTGTAGCGAAGGCGGCTGGCGGGATATTGCCGGCGGAGAAAATCGTACTGGCCAATGGCATCGTGGAGGGCCTTGTCATCCTGGAAGACGCGGCCTTCTTCAGCCAGCAGGTTGGCCACCGCGGCGATGGAGTCATCGGCCCTGGGCGATGCGGGATCGCCGTGGTAGATGGCGCGGTAGGCATCGAGGACGCGCTCATACTGCGCGCGGCTGCGTTCGTGCTCCGGCCGGCCTTCGAGGGCTTCACGAAGACGCTCCGCATGGGCGAAGGAGGCCGCACGCGCCTGGCTGGCCAGCGCAAAGGGTGCCGGGAAAAGCATCGCCACAAGCAGAGCGGCGCACGGCGTAGCCCGAATTCTCCGAGGGGGGCGGGAATTCATGGTGGAAAGACTCGCGGATCGGAGGGCGCGTTGCATCGGATTGGCGTGACGCGCGGCCCCTGTTGCCGCTAAAGACACTCCTGATTATAGGTGCGGGGCTGCGGCGCCTTGAGCCCCCGGAAGGCACCCAATGGTCACACGAACCCGATTCGTCACGCCGGGTTGTGGAGAGATGCGCGGTTATCTTGCGCGCGCGCCGCTCTATCTGAAACACTGGCCTTGCTTTCCTTATGATTCGGCATTTTCTCGTGAAAGGGCGCGTGCAGGGCGTAGGCTTTCGCTGGTTTGTGCATCGCGAGGCCGCCGCGCTGGATCTGCACGGCTGGGTGCGCAACACCGAAGACGGACACGTGGAAGTGCTGGCTAAAGGTGACGCCGAATCGCTGGCGGAGCTGGCCGCAACCCTCCACAACGGTTCGCGCGGCAGCCGCGTCGACGCGGTGATCTCCCACGAGCTGGATGCAAAGGAAGGCGACAATCTCGGCCCGTTTCGCATTGAAGGAGCCTGGTAACGATGACCCCGTGCACGACTGACTGCGAGCCGCTCAAGGCGCTGATCCGGACCATTCCCGACTTTCCCAAGCCCGGAATCCTCTTCTACGACATCACCACCCTGCTGAAGGACCCCAGGGGGTTCGCCATGCTGATCGACGCGCTGGCCCAGTACTACATGGATAAAGATGTCGATCTGGTGCTGGGCATTGAGGCCCGCGGCTTCATCTTCGGGCCCGCGCTGGCCTATCGGCTGAATGCCGGCTTTGTGCCGGTGCGCAAGCCGCGCAAGCTCCCTGGACCGACGGCGCGCGTGACCTACGATCTGGAATACGGATCGGACACGCTTGAGATTCACCAGGATGCGATTGAGCCGGGACAGCGGGTGGTGCTGGTCGACGACCTGCTGGCCACGGGCGGCACCATGGAAGCAACCACGCGCCTGGTGCAGCAACTCGGCGGAACCATCGCCGGGCTGGGCTTCGCCGTCGAGCTGGACTTCCTGAAAGGGCGCGACCGCCTGCAGGATTACGACGTCTTCAGCCTGCTGCATTACGACGAGTAAAACCGAACAGCTATTGCTTCGGGAGCAGGTTGCACGTAAAATCGCGCTGCACGGAAATGTGTGCTCACGTGAAGACAAACGTTACTTTGAAAATCGATTAGCCTTGCTGCGGGAAGCCCGCATCCTGGCCGCCGAGGAAGGCACATCCATCAGCGGCTTGCTGGCGGAGCGTTTGCAGCAGGCGGTTCGCGAGCGACGCGGTTACCAGCAGGCGCGCAACCGTGCACTCGCCCGTCTCCGTCGCGGTTTCGATCTCCACTGGTCGCCTCCTGGGTCCCGCGACGAGCTTCATGAGCGATAAATACTTCGTTGATACCAATATCCTCGTCTACGCTCACGATCGCACCGCTGGCCTGAAGCACGAAAGAGCGAAGGTTCTGATCGAGCGGCTCTGGGATTCAGGCGAAGGAATTTTGAGCACCCAGGTCCTGCAGGAGCTGTGCATCAATCTGCGCCGCAGGATCAGGGAGCCATTACCCACGGCTGAAATACGTCAGCTCATTCACGATTATTCAACCTGGCAGGTAATCGTCAATACTCCCGAGTCGGTGCTCCAGGCGTTGGAATTCGAGGCCCGCTACCTCATTTCCTTTTGGGACGCGCTGATTTTGCACGCGGCCAGCGTTGCGGGTGCATCCCTGGTTTATTCGGAACATCTGTCCGCGGGCCAAAAGTACGGGCCACTCCAGGTGGTAAATCCTTTGCTCCAGCAGATGGGGTAGTCGCCGCCGCTCCGCGCTTGCCCGCCGTATACTGCCTCTTGCTTTTTCAGTGAGTCAGAGGGGGCGTTCTATGCGCAGGCGGGATTTCTGCAAAATGATTGCGGCGACGGCCGCAGCCACAGCGGTGCCGGAAGGCGCGCTCGCATCGGCAAAGCCGGATGAGTCCGGTGCGGCTGCTAACACAGCACTGCAGGCGAGCGCAGCAGGCGCGGCCCCAGGGTTCGATCAGTACACGCAGGATTATACCCAGTTCTGCGCGACGCCCCAGGAACAGCGCGTTTTCTACGCGCTCGTCGATGGAAAAATCGTCAGCGAGAAGCTCGATGAAAATGACTGGAAGCCCACCGCCTGGGGCGAGCCGCCGGAGCTGCCCGTCGAAGGCGGCTCGTGGGATGGCGTCCCGATGGTCTCGCCGATCGCGAACCTCGCCGGCGACGGTCCGTATAAGCCCACATGGGATTCGCTGCTGCACTACGAGGCGCCGGAGTGGTATCGCGACGCGAAGTTCGGCATCTGGGCCCACTGGAGCCCGCAGTGCGTCCCCGAAGACGGCGACTGGTACGGGCGCAACATGTACATCGAAGGCCAGAAGCAGTACGATTTCCAGCTCGCGCACTACGGACCGCAGTCGCGCTTCGGATACAAAGACCTGTGCGCGCAGTGGACGCTGCTGAACTGGGAGCCGGATGATCTGATCGCGCGCTACAAGAAGGCCGGCGCGCGGCTCTTCGTCGCGCTGGCCAATCACCACGACGGCTTCGACGCATGGAACTCGAAACATCAGCCGTGGAATGCGGTGAACCTCGGGCCGCATCGGGATGTGATCGGCACATGGGCGAAAGCGGCGCGCGCGGCGGGCCTCCCGCTGGGCGTCACGGTGCACCAGGCGCGCAACTGGTGGTGGTTCCAGCCCTCGCACGGCGCGGACAAGACCGGCCCGAACGCCGGCGTCCCCTACGACGGCCGCATGACCGAGGCCGATGGCAAAAACATGTGGTGGCAGGGGTACGATCCGCAGCGAGTGTATGGCGCCAAGCATCCGTACAACGCGCTCCCTGACGTCTCGTTCGTGAAGAATTTCTACGACCGCACCCGTGACCTGGTGGAGCAGCACGATCCCGACCTGCTCTATTTCGATAATCCGCGCTTCCCTCTCGGCTGGGGCGGCATGAACATGGGCGCCTTCTACTACAACCATAATCTGCAAACGCACGGCGGCAAGCAGCAGGGCGTCATCACCATTAAGGAAGTCCCGGACAAGTGGCTCAAAACGGTAGTCGCCGACGTGGAGCGCGGCATCACCAGTCAGATCGCCGAATATCCGTGGCAATCGGAAACCTGCATCGGCGACTGGCACTACAACCGCGAACTCTACGACAAGCCAGGCGAGTACGGCGGGTATCTGCCGCCGCGCGACGTCATCCACTGGATGATCGATACGGTCAGCAAGAACGGGACGTTCATCCTCAACATCCCGGGCAAGCCCGATGGCACCATCGATCGCAAAGAGATTGCGGTGCTCGACCGCATCACCGACTGGATGACGGTGAACGGCGAAGCCATCTACGCCACCCGCCCCTGGAAGATTTATGGCGAGGGCCCGAATGCGATCAAGGCTGGATCGTTCCAGGGCGACAGCATCGCGAAGCTGGGCGAGAAAGACATCCGCTTCACGCGCAGCAAAGACAGCAAAACGCTCTATACGATCGCATTGGGATGGCCCTCGGCCGAATTTGTCGTCGCCGCCCTGGGAACCGGGAGCGAGCAGAAGCCGGGCAGGGTAGAGCACGTGGAGTTGCTCGGCACAGGCGAAAAGGTCCGCTGGAAGCAGTCGCCCGACGGGCTGCATGTGACGCTGCCGAGCGGATATAAGCCTGCGGTGGATTTCGCGGCGGCGCTGAAGGTCAGCCTCTAGCCCGTATCCAGCAGCCAATTCGCGGAAAGCAGCAAAGCTAATGGCGAACTTGAAACGCACTGAAGATCCACGGCTCACCCGGGTGTCGGCGCTGTGCCTGGCGCTGCCCGAGACGGCCCGCGCCAACATGGGCGATCATGCGGCCTTCACGGTACGCGGGAAGAAGTTCGTCTATTTCCTCAACGATCATCACGGCGACGGCATCGTCTCCGTGTGCACGCGGGCGTTTCCTGGCGAGAGCACAAAGCTGATCGAGGCCCACCCCGGGAAGTTCTGTTCCCCGGCCTACATCGGGCCCCGCGGCTGGGTGGGCCTGCGCCTCGACCGCGGCACCGTGGACTGGGACGAGGTGCAGGATCTGCTCACGGCGAGCTATCTCCAGGTGGCCCCGAAGAAGCTCGCCGAAAAAGTGGAGGCGGCCCTGGAGTAGCGATCAGGGTATCGCCGGCGCCGCAATTTCTGCCGGTGGAAGGGGCGGCGGATAGAGCCGCTCGCCCAGCAACTGATAGCGATTGCCGTAAAAGATGAGCGCATACAGCCGGAGCGCCGTATAGACGGGACCGCAGACGCCGATCAGCACCAGGATCGCCAGGACGACTGCGAAACCGCCGGTCGCGACTTCGAGAAAGATTCCCAAAGCAGCATGTCCGAAGGCCACATGCAATGCGACCTCCACCGCGCCCACGGCGAGAATGAAGAGCACCGCCGGGATGATCAGAACGAGGAATATGCCGATGGCTCCGGCAATGGGCAGCACGATCCGGAGCAGAGCGTAGACGAAGAATCCCCCCTTTTCCACGCGAATGCGGGACCACACTGCATACCAGGCGGAACCGGCGCCGGCATTTTCCAGCGCGAAGTGCGGCAGCATCAGGTCCCGCAGCAGGATGTTCGCCGCAATGCCCGCCAGGATGAAGAGCAGGAAGATCGGAATCAGCGGCAGGACGAGAGCAAAGATGGCGCCAAAGCCGAGATGGCTGCCCGCCCGCACACTCCGGAAGAGTCCGAGGAAACCCGCAGCGAAAGGCGCTAACGCAAGGCCCAGCGCCACCAGGAAGCCGAGGTAGACAACCACGTTGAGCCAGAAGAAACGCCCCGCCGGCTCGCGATAGAAGCGCCATCCAGGGCGAATCTCCCGAATGTTATGGACGAGGCAATGGAAATACGCGAAGCGCAGACGCGTGATCAGGTAGTAGATGAACAGCCCAATGAGAGCGACCAGCGCGAAGATCGCGATGCCGAAGGCGATTCTCATGGGCGTGACGGCGAGGGCCGTGAACGAAACGTTGGGCGCAGGATGCGACGTGTGGTGGCGCGGAAACGACGAGTTGAAGCTGCCTCCCGACATGCCTTCGGTCACGAGCGCCACCAGGCAGAGCTTGAGATAGGTGCCGAGCCGGAAGGGGCGGAACAAGAAGTTTCTGGTTCGCTGGATGGCGGGTGAGATGGCGTCGGCAGCGGAGATGGCAGGCATCGAAGGCCCCTTTCGGTGGGAAGTGTACTGGAAAATCACGCAGTAACAAGCGATTTCGCACGAGCGCTGCGAACCATCTGCGAGACCGCGCAGCTCACCGAGTATTCAAGCGCGATCCGTCCGGCTTCGGCATTTTGAGTTCACGAGAAGGACTCCCGAACGACTGCTCTTGACAATATCACAGATTGCGATATACTGATTGCGATTTGCAATAGGACCTATGAAACTCGGCGAAAAACTCAGATATCTCCGCGAGACCGAAGGCGAGCTGCGGGGGTTGGGGCGCGCCATCACCCAACAGGAGATGATGCGGGCGCTCAAAACGGAAACCGGCGCGGCCCTCAGCCAGAGCTACCTGTCCCAGATCGAGAGCGGCGCGCGGCCCCACCTGACCAACACCACCCGGCAGGTGCTGGCCAGGTTCTTCAAGGTCCATCCCGGATACCTGGTCGATGACCCGGAGGGCTATCACGCGGAATTGTTGAGCGACGCGCGGGCTCTTGAGGACAAGCTGGACCTGTGGCTGGTGAGCGGAGCCGAGCGCTTCCGGCGCGACCCCGAGCTGCGGCGGGCTCTGCTGGCGTTATCGCGCCACGACGATTCGCGGCGCTGCCTGCTCCTGCTGCAGGCGGTGATTGAGACGCCGGGGCTGGTCGATCGCCTCTTTGACGTCTTGCGCGCAGAAACAACCGAAGCGGCTGGTGAGGATCAGCAGATCTCTCCCCGCGGGCCCTCGCCCAACAAACCCCGTTCCGCGCAGGACGACAGGAACGGAAAGAAGGCCAGGGAATGACTACCTTCTACCTGATTTGCTTCACGCTGGGCTTGTCGCTGACGGTGCTCTCGGCGCTGGGCGCCTTCACCCACCTGCACATCGGGCATGTGCACCTGCATCTGCACCCAGGACACGGCGGGGGCCACACCCATGTGCACGTCGGCGGAGCGCAGGCCGCGGGCAAAGCCAGTGTCAGCCCGGTCAACGGATTCACGCTGGCGGCGTTCCTGTGCTGGTTCGGCGGTTGCGGCTACCTGCTGGCGCGCAGCCACGATTTCGGCATGGGTGTGGTGCTGGCGCTGGCCACAATCACCGGCGGCGCCGGCGGCGCGCTTCTCTTCTGGTTTCTGGTCAAGGTGCTCCTGCCGCATGAGAAAGAGCTGACCGCAGCCGACACCGACATTCTGGGCATTCTCGGGCTGGTAACCGGGCCCATCCGCGAGAGCGGCACCGGCGAGATTCAGTTCTCGCAGAACGGCACGCGCCGTTTTGCGACCGCGCGCAGTGAGGCAGGCGTAGCGCTTCCGCGCGGGACCGAAGTGGTGGTGATGCGCTACGAACAAGGCATCGCGTATGTGCGTCCATGGGACGAACTGTCGGGCGAAGTGGTCTCCGACAGCCCGCGGATCGACGCCTCCGCGCCTGCCGCAACCTCAACCCCATTCAGCCCTGATGGAAAGGATCAGGCCTTATGACGAACACGATTATTGTCATTGTCGGACTGAGCCTGCTGGCGTTCATCATTCTCACCGGCATGCTGGCCAGGATGTTTCGCAAGGCGGGCCCGAATGAGGCGCTCGTCGTCTTTGGCTTCCGCGGACCCCGCGTCATCAAGGGCCACGGAACCATCATCTTCCCCATGGTGGAGAGCTGCCGCGAGCTGTCGCTGGAGCTGATGTCGTTTGACGTGGCTCCGCAGCAGGACCTCTACACCAAGCAGGGCGTCGCAGTCACGGTCGAAGCCGTGGCGCAGATTAAGGTGCGCAGCGATCAGGAGTCGATCCTGACCGCCGCCGAGCAGTTCCTCACCAAGACACCGCCCCAGCGCGAAGGCCTGATCCGCCTGGTGATGGAAGGCCATCTGCGCGGCATCATCGGCCAGCTGACCGTGGAGCAGATCGTCAAAGAGCCGGAGATGGTGGCCGATCGCATGCGCGGTACCTGCGCGGACGACATGAGCAAGATGGGGCTCGAAGTCGTGTCGTTCACCATCAAGGAGGTCCGCGACAAGAACGAATACATCACCAATATGGGCCGTCCGGACATCGTACGCATCAAGCGGGATGCGGAAATTGCAACGGCGGAAGCCGAGCGCGACACGGCGATTCGCCGTGCGGTGGCCAGTCGCGAGGCTGCGGTGGCCAAAGCGGCGGCCGACCAGGAACGCGTGATTGCCGAGACAGCATCGCTCACCAAGCAGGCGCTGGCGCAGCGCGATCTCGACATCCAGAAAGCGCAGTTCGCCGAGCAGAGCCGCAAGCAGCAGGCGCAGGCCGACAAGTCCTATGAGCTGCAGACCAACATCACCCAGCAGCAGGTAATCGTCGAGCAGGTGAAGGTGCAGCAGGTGGAGAAAGAGCAGCAGATCAAGGTGCAGGAAGCGGAAATCCTGCGCCACGAGAAAGAGCTGATCTCCACCGTGCTGAAGGCCGCCGAGATCGAGCGCCAGCGCATCGAAACGCTCGCCGGCGCCCAGCGCATCAAGCTCACCATTGAGGCAGATGGCACCGCCGCCGCAATCCGCGCGCAGGGCGAAGCCGAAGCCGCCATCATCTTCCAGAAGGGCGAGGCCGAGGCGAAGGCCATGAACATGAAAGCCCAGGCCTACCAGGAATTCAACCAGGCCGCGGTCGTCGATCACCTCATCACCAACATGCCGGAAGTGGTGCGGGCCATGTCGGAGCCGCTGTCCAAAGTGGACCGCATCACCGTGATCTCCACCGGCGGCGACACCGCCGGCGTCAACAAGATCACCGGCGACATGGCCAGGATGGCCGGGCAGGTTCCGGCCTTGTTCGAAGCGCTGTCCGGGATGGATATTCGCGAGCTGATGTCGAACATCACGGGCATCCGGCACCGCGGTGACGGCAATGGGCACAGCGGGACCGCAGTCACCCCGGTGGTCCCTGTGGTACCGGTCGTTCCCATCGTGGACGCGAAGTAATGGACGGGGCGGGGAGTGGATCTCCGCCCCCATTTTTCCTGAAGGAGGAAAAGATCATGGCACTCCTCGAACGTGTGAGCACCTTGCTGCGGGCCAATCTGAACGATCTGATCGACAAGGCCGAAGATCCGGAGAAACTTCTCAAGCAGCTGATCCTCGATATGGAGAACCAGCTCATGCAGGTGAAAACGCAGGTGGCCATCGCGCTGGCAGACGAGCATCTGCTGGGCAAAAAGCGCCAGGAGCACGAAACGTCAGAGTCCGACTGGAAGCGCAAGGCGGAGCTGGCCGTGCGCAAGGGCGACGACTCCCTGGCCCGGGCCGCGCTCGAGCGTTCCCTGAGCGCGCAGCATAGGGCCGCGGGATTCACCCAGCAGCTCGAAGATCAGAAGACAGAGGTGGAGACGCTGAAGCAGGCGCTCCGCAGCCTGGATCAGAAGCTCCAGGAGACGCGCAGCCGCTGCGAGCTGATGATCGCGGAGCATCGGCGGGCGCGCGTGGTGGGCCGCGCGCAAAAAGCCCGCGAGATCATCGCGAAGAAAGAAGGCGACACCAGCATCGCGCGCATGAAGGCAAAAATCGCTGGCGCCGAAGCGAACAACGTCGCATCCCGCGAGCTGCTGCACGGCGACTCGCTCGACGATCGCTTTGCCGCACTCGAGCGCGAAGAGCAGGTGGAAGCGCTGCTCCGTAACCTCAAGGAGCAGCACGCCAAAACAGCCTAGGCGCTGTGCAGCGAACCGGCCCCGCCGGGTGAGACAGCATGCGGGGAGCAACGCCGGGCTCAGGCCGCCTCGGCTTTCTCCCTCGCCTGCAACCACCGCTCGTAATCGGGATTCACCCACCCCAGTTCGTAGATGGTGTTGCGTGTCTCCACCAGACCGCCCCGCCGATCGACATCCATAATGGCGGAGGTGTAGATGAGCCCGTTGCGAAGGTGGGTGTGGGACAGAACATCGCCGGTCAGGCGTCGCCCTGGCTCGAGCTCGCAATAGCCGTCATAGATAACGCTGCTGACGACGGACCAATTCTCAATACGCACAATTTTTTTCTGCATGGCCGTGTCCTGTGATGCGCCGTTGGCCGCGATCTTCCGGGACCCGTGGGCAAATTGGCTTGCCTTACGTCTGATGCAGCTGCAATCGATAGGCCACGATGCCCCCATGAAAACACGCCGAATCGCGCCGTTCAGCGCTCGCTGACCCGAAGTTTTTACCATCACCGCGTCAGCTTTATCCGGTGCGCTGCCACACCACGATTCCATGAGGCCGTGAAGCAACTGATTCGCGCGTCAACGCATCCGGCAGCGGTTTTATATACTTGCCCATGCTTTCGCCGCGCTCTTTCCCTGTATGCTGCGCCTTCGGTGTGTTGACTCTGCTGGCCGGTTCTTCAGCCGCCTCTGCACAAACGCCCGCCACTCCAACCGCAGCGCTCGCGCCCCATGCGGTCACGCTCAACGATCTGTTTCGCTTTCAAGATGTGGGCAGCCCCGAGCTGTCCCCGGACGGCCAGTGGGTCGCCTACACCGTTTCGACGGTGAATACGAAAGCCGACAAACGCACCACTGATATCTGGATGGTCTCGTGGAATGGCGAAGAGAACATCCGCCTGACCTACGGATCCGACTCCGCCGAAGATGCCAACGGCCTCGGCTCCTCCGGCTCACCCCGCTGGAGCCCCGATGGCCGCTATCTCTCCTTCACGGCTGGTCGGCCCGGCATCGCCAAAGGCGAGCAGGTCTGGGTTCTCGACCGGCGCGGCGGCGAGGCCCATCAGTTCACGGATGTGAAGGGTCATCTCTCCTCCTATGCGTGGTCGCCGGATTCGAAGACGCTGCTGCTCGCCATCCAGCCCGATGAGGACGAGAACAAAGACAAGTCGAAAGACGCCGACAAAGAAAAAGAAAAGCCCAAGCCGATCGTCATCGATCGCTACCACTTCAAGGAAGACGTGGAAGGCTACCTGAAGGACAACCAGCACACCCAGCTTTATCTGTGGGATGTTGCGACGCACAAGCTCGACAAGCTGACCACCGACACAAAGTTCGACGAAGAGGATGCGGTGTGGTCGCCGGATGGCACGCGCATCGCTTACGTCAGCAATCATGATCCCGATCCGGACCGCTCCATCAACACCGATGTGTGGGTGGTCGACGCGAAGCCAAACTCCACGCCGCGCCGTCTCACCAGCTACGACGGGCCAGATGCCGGGCGCATCCAGTGGAGCCCCGACGGCAAATGGATTGCGTTTCTCCGCGGCGATCCCCTCAGGCTCTGGCAGTACAGCGAGCCTCATCTGGGCATTGTTGCCGCGGACGGTAGCGCCGCACCCCGCATCATCACCGCGTCGCTCGACCGCGCCGTCTCCTCGCCGTACTTCTCCCCCGACGGCAGGTCGATCGATGTGCTCGAGGAAGATGACCGCAACGAATATCCCGCGACGGTGGATATCGCCTCCGGCCAGGTCCACCGCGATGTAACCGAGCCCGGCACCGCCCGAGGCCTCGAGGAAGCCGCGGGGCACGCGGTGATGCTGTGGTCCACGGACAGCCACCCCGGCGAAGTCGTCGCGCTGGAAGATGGACACCTCCGCGCCCTCACGCATCAGAATGACGCGCTCATGGCCGAGCTGAAGGTGGCGCCGACGCGCGACGTATCCGCCACCACGCCCGACGGCACCGACGTGCGCGGCCTGCTGACGCTGCCCGTGGACGCCCAGCCTGGAGTGAAGTACCCGATGCTGCTCTTCATCCACGGCGGCCCCAATGGGCAGGATGCCCATGGATGGAATATCCACCGGCAACTCTACGCAGGGCGCGGATGGGCCGAGCTCAACGTGAACTACCGCGGCAGCTCCGGACGCGGCAGCGCCTACCAGAAGATCATCGCCGCCGACTGGGGCGACCACGAGATCCAGGATCTCTTGGCTATGGTCGACCAGGTGGTGAAGGAAGGTTCGGTCGATCCCGACAAGCTCGGCGTCGGCGGCTGGAGCTACGGCGGCATTCTCACTGACTACACCATCGCCAGCACCAATCGCTTCAAGGCGGCCAGCAGCGGCGCAGGCATGGGCAATCCCCTGGGACTCTACGGCATCGATGAGTACATCAACCAATACAACAATGAGCTGGGCCCGCCGTGGAAAGACCTGCAGACCTATATCAAACTCGGCTATCCGTTCTTCCATGCGGACCGCATCCACACGCCCACGCTGTTCATGGGCGGGACGTCGGACTTCAACGTGCCCCTCAACGGCGGCGAGCAGATGTACGAAGCGCTGAAGACCCTCAACGTGCCCGCGGAGCTCATCGTCTACCCGAACCAGTTCCACGGCTTCACGCGGCCCAGCTTTATCAAGGACCGCTACGAGCGGTGGTTCGCGTGGTACGACAAATGGACGCTCGGCAAGGAGCCGGCACCTTCACCCACAAAGAAGTAGCGCTGCAGAGGAGGTCCTGCCGCGAAGGCAGGACCTCCTCCGATCCTCATGAAGCTTTTACTGGCAGAGACACGAAAGCGCGCCGTCCTTGCGGACCGGCGCGCTCGCTTCGTTGACAGCTGGGTTTTGTTCAGCCCGCCAGCGCCGTAGCCGACTCATACGGAGACACCGGCTTGCGGTGCCCCGCGATAAACGCTGCGAGAACAGCACGCTGCGGCACAGAGGTTTCGCTCTGCTCCGCCTCCCACCGCTCCCATTCCTCATCCACCTGCCCCAGCTGATAGACGCTGTTCTGCGTCTCGATCAGGCCATTGTGCAGGTCCACTGACTGGATCACAGCGGTATAGATAATCCCTTTGGGAAGATCGGTCGTCGCCAGGATCCTTCCGGTCAAACGCTGCCCTGGCCGGAGCTCTCGAAAATCCTGGAAAATCAGGTCGTCGACGACGGCCCAGTTTTCAATGCGCACCCACGGTTTATCCATTTCCAGGTAACTTTCCGCCAGCGGGTCGTGGGGACGGCTCGTCCGGCTGTTGGAATCTTGTCGTTCTAGTGGCAATCGGCATGCCAATACCGGTGGATAGCATATGTCTCAGGAATCAAGCCACTTGTGGCTTTGTACCCTGTTGATCAACGGGTAATTCTTACCACTATGCCCAGTATCCTGTGCGTATTTTCATCCCATGCACAGCCTGGCGGGCAGACAGGAGATTCTCCTTCTCTTCTCTGGCGACCATGGCTCGCGGGCCTTGACCCAACGCAAAATTTGAGTTGGTGCGCCGACGATCCCAACGCCGTGCTGCGGGAGGACGAATACATGTGGGGCGATCACTTTCTGGTGGCGCCGGTTGTCGAAAGCGCCGCTCAGGAGAAAACGCTCTATCTGCCTCACGGTTCCCGGTGGGACTTCTGGACGGGTGAGCGCATCGTGGGGAGTTTGCAAGAATCGAATGTGTCTGGGACGATTCCTCCAGAACGCTCAACCTCACCCGGGATCGCCAAGGGAGGCCTTCAATCGGGAAAGAGGTCCGAATTCAGGCCATGGACACCACGACCAGCATTCTGACGACGCTTTCCGCCCACGGGAACGAGGTGAAGTTGTAGGTCCCTTTCGCTACGATGCACCTGGCTCCGGCTGCCGGCACGATACCCGATAGCTTTTACAGATCTTTATTGCGACTGGTCCCGACGAACCACTTCCACCACCGCGGACATGTCTTTCTCTCCGTATCCCTGCTGCTCAGCCTTCTGAAACATGCCTTCCACCGGCCCTGCCATTGACAACTCGATGCCGCGCTGCGCAGCCGCAGCGTGCGCGTACCGCACATCTTTCGCCATCAGCCGCAAAAGAAAGTTCACTTCGTAGGTGCGCTGCGTCATCCGATCCGCCATCGTGCTCACAATGCCGCTGCCGGGCGCGCCCTTCTTCAGAAACTCCAGCGCCGCCTCGCGTCTCAGCCCCGTCCTTTCTATCCAGGCAAGCGCCTCGGCGAACGACGCCACCTGCGCCGCGCAGAGGAAATTATTGATGAGCTTCAATTGCGCCCCGCTCCCCACTGGCCCCAGATGCAGAATCGCCCTGCTCATGCTCCGCAACACCGGCGTCACCATTGCGAGCGTCTCCTCGTCGGCGCCCGCCAGAAAGTTCAGCTGTCCGGCTTCCGCCTGTGCGCGGCTGCCCGTCACCGGAGCCTCGACCATGACCATACCGCGTTTGCGCGCCGCTTCATTGAGCTCCGCCACCCAGTCCGGACTCAGCGTGCTGCACTCCACCACCACGCTGCCCTGCTCCATCGCCGCCAGAGCGCCCTCGGGACCCAGCCATGCTGTCCTTGAGGCCTCATCATCCGCGAGCATCGCCACCACCACCGTCGCATCCTCAACCGCTTCAGCCGGGGTCTCGGCCACCGTTGCCCCCGCTGCGGCCAGGGCTTCCGCTCTTGCGCGCGTCCGATTGTAGACCGTCAGCGGAAAGCCTGCTTTCAGCAGATTCAGCCCCATCCCATGGCCCATCGTTCCCAGGCCCAGCAGCGCAACCTTCAATGTAGTTTCCATTCCGTCCCCTCTACTGCATCGCTCGCACGCGCACCGGCCGTGTCACCGGCTCATCCTCCGTGATCACGTTCCGCAGCGCCCGCCCGAAATTTTCAAACTGAACTTCCGTCACATCCCCGCACTTCAGCCGCACGCCCTCCCCAAATGACAGGGAATCGGCGCCTAAAAAGTGGACATGCACGCTTCCCGGTTGCCGATGCGCTGCGAATTTGAAGTGGTGATGCTCCAGATTCGCCAGGCTGTGACACATATTCTCCTCGCCTGTGCGAATCGCCTTCTCCCAAACCACGTCGCTTCCGCGAAGAATCCGCACCCGTCCGGCGACATCGCTGAACGCAGCGCCCACCACCAGCTCCGGCCCCACGCTGCACGGTCGCAGCTTCGATCCGGCAAGGTTCAGGTAATTCCGCCTCTCGAAGACGTGATCCGAAAATTCATTCCCCGCCGCCATCCCAATCCGCCATGGTGTTCCGTCGTCCGCGATCAGATAGATGGCGGCGATCTCCGCCTCCTCGCCTCCGTCCTCTGCATATCCCGGAATCTCCAGCGCTGCGAGCGGCCCCCGCATCATCGACCCGTCGCCTTTATAGAACCACTCCGGCGCAATCCCCACCCTTTCTTCGGATGGCCGCCCCTGTTGCCGTCCCCATTCGAACATGCGCATGCTGTCCGTCATCTGCGCTTCTTCCTGCGCGGTCGGCGCCATGTGCATCGCCTGCCGGTCCCACGCGCTGCCCAGATGCGTCAGACCCGTCCCCGACACAAGCACCCGCTGCGGATTGCCCGGGCAGTCGATCGGCGCCATCAGCTTCCACACCGACCGCTCCTCATAAACATCGTCGTACCGCAATGTGTCCGTCGACACCAGCCCCTCCGCCACTGCGGTCAGCGTACGGGCCTCGGCCAGCGCCCTGCGGGCCAGCGCCAGCACCGACTCAACCTCGCGCAGCAGTAAAAGATCCGGCTCGCGCACCACGGCCACGCGTCGCTCACCACTCCTCGCAATCTGGACCAGATGCACAGTCATCTTCCTTCCTCACTCGATTACGTGGAATCGCTGCAGCGATTCTTCGTTGACCGTCAGCCCCAGTCCGGGCAGCATGTCGTCCAGATTGATGTTTCCCTGCTCCGGCACGGGCTCCCCGTCGAAGATGTACCAGAACAGCTCATTCCCCACTTCCACATTCACTCGGGGAAAAAACTCCGCTATGGGTGAATTCAGGCTCGCCATAACCACGTGGTAGTTGTGCATTTGTCCGGCATGCGGCACCACCGGAATCTGAAAAGACTCTGCCAGAGCGCACACCTTCCGCGCCTGGCTGATGCCGCCCACCCGATTGGTGTCGAACTGAATGTAGTCCAGCGAATTTGTCTCCAGCAACTCGCGGAAACCGAAGATCGTGAACTCGTGTTCGCCGCCGGCAATCGGAATCCGCCCGTAACTCTTCAGTTCTCGATAACCGCGCGTGTCATCGGGAATCACCGCCTCTTCCAGCCAGCGCAGGTTGAAGGGCTCCAGTCGTGGCAGCATCCGCTTTGCATAGTCGAGGGTCCAGCCCATGTAAGCATCGGCCATCAGATCGATTGCGTCGCCGATCACCTCGCGCACCGCCCGCACCAGCTCCACGTTTTTCTGCATTCCGGCGGCTCCGTCCATCGGCCCCCACCCGAAACGCAGTTTCATCATCGTGTAGCCCTGATCCTTATACTTCTGCGCCTCCGCCTGCAACTCATTGATCGGCATGGCATACAGCCGGCTTGCGTAAACCGGAATCTTGTCTTTGGTCCGCCCCCCCAGCAGGCGAAATACCGGCTGCTTCGCATCCTTGCCCAGCAGATCCCAGATCGCGATGTCCACTGCGGAAATCGCCGCCAGTGCCACCCCCTTGCGCCCGAATGCCAGCGTACGCCGATACATCAGCTGCCATAGATACTCCACGTCCCATGGATTCGCGCCCTTCAGCAGCGGCTCCAGGTAAGTATCGATCAACGCCTTGGTCACGATCGGCGATAGTGCCGCATTCCCCAGCCCCACCAGGCCCGTATCGGTGAAGATCTCCACCAGCAACCAGTGATGAAACGCAAAGTTTCCCATCGATGCCTGGCGAAACGCGACCAGATCCATCGGATTCGTGCAGAAGTTCGGAGGCAGGGGAGCTGTATCGCCCTCCCACTGCACCACGCGCGTACGGACTTTCGTGATTTTCATGCGGGGCTTCCCATCTCCTCAATATCGATGGCGCCAAAAGGTTCGATCCTGCCGGCTCTGAGAACAATGCCGAGAAAACCGACAAGGTGAAAGGTTCCCACGGCGACAAACAGCTCGCCGTACGTGATGCCATGGCTCAACAGGAATCCGGCTACTACCCCAAAGATAGCGCCGCCAATCGCTCCGCCAAAGCCGATCAATCCGGCCACCGTCCCAACCCCGTTCAGCGGGAAGATATCCGCGGGCAGCGTCATCACCAGCCCCGACCACGCCTGCTGAGCGAAGAAGGCAATGCTGAACAGGGCCAGCGCCATCGAGACCGGCACCAGCGATACCAGCATCACCGCCGGCATCGCCGCGGCGCAGCAGCCCAGCGCGATCTTGCGTGCAGCGTCCAGGGATTTTCCCCGGTGCAGCAGAAATGATGAGAACCACCCTCCCAGGAAACTCCCCACACCCGATGCCGCATACGGAATCCACGCGTAGTAACTCACCTGCCGAATGTCAAAGCCCCGCGCATCGTAGAGATACTTCGGCAGCCAGAAGAGCAGAAAATACCAGGCAGAGTCGCTCATGAACTTGGCAAATACGAACGCCTGGACATTGTGCAGCCGGATCACATCCAGCCATCGCAGCGGCCGTGCCCTCGGAACATCCTCCGCGTCCGGCGCGACAGCCGCCCCGCTCCCCCGATAGCTCAGCCCCCACCACAGCACCCAGGCCAACCCGGCTCCGCCCGCAGCCACAAACACCGCGCGCCAGCCGCTGTGCAGCAAAATGAAGCCGATGATCGGCGGTGCCAGCAGCGAACCGATCGCCGTGCCCGCATTGATCAGCCCCATCGCTGTGGAGCGCTCCTGCGGCTCGATCCACTCCGCCACCACGCGCGTCGCTGCCGGAAAGGCTCCGCCTTCCCCCATCCCCAGCAGAAACCGCGCGATCATCAGCAGAACAAATCCGGTCGCCAGGCTGTGCAGTGAGCAGGCCAGCGACCACCACAGCATGATCAGCAGAAATCCTCGCCGCGTGCCCAGCCAGTCCAGGAGCCGGCCGCCGATCGCGTACAGCGCCGCATACGACAACAGAAACGCTGTCTGCAGCCACGAAAACTGCTCATTCGAGAGCGGAATATTGTGTTGGATCGCCGCGATCGCCACCGGCAGCGTGAGCCGGTCGAAGTAGCTGATCGCGATCGCCACCGCCACTAACAGCACGAAATACCATTTGCGCGGCATCCGTCTGTTTACCAACTCAGTGACAACAACGCTGGACATTCAGGGACCCCGTGGGATCAGCAACTTACTGGTTCTGCAAAATAACAGATAAGCGAGAGGTGCCACATTTGCACCAGGAGCCTACACGGCGGTTACGATTCAGGCGACCGCCATGCGTTGCGCAACCATCAGACCACCAATGGGCAGCAGGACGGGTCCGGGAAGCTCGCGTTGGCCGCCGGGTCTGGATCGCTCCACTCTAGTCTAGTCGCGGCCAGTGAACCGTCAGGCAGAGCAACACTGCGCACAACAGCCGTCCTATGCAGGCCCGTGTCGTGGCAGGATAATCCATGCCACTAAGGAGAAATCTCAACAGGCTGGATCACCAGCGGGCGCACTGGCGGTGGGGTCTGTATTGAATGCAGATCGTCAGCAACACCCGCAGGTTTTCCTTGCTCCGAAGCTTCAGAACGTCTTCCAGATGCTATATTCGACTGTCCAATGAGCCCCGGGAAAACAGACAGGAGAATAGATACCGTGAGACGTGTCATCGGATTCGCTGCGTTGGGTGGTTTTGTTGCCCTCGCTTTTTCTGGCATCATTGTCCCGTCCATCGGTGCGCAGAACGCTGGCGATCTCACGCCCCAGGCTCTTATCGGCAAGCTGGCGTGGCGCTCCGTCGGCCCGTACATCGGGGGACGCGTGATCACTGTGACGGGCGTTCCCGGCGATGCCAATCTCTTTTATGCGGGGACGGTCGGCGGCGGCATCTGGAAAAGCACCGACGAGGGCATCGAGTGGAAGAATATTTCTGACGGCAAACTCCCGGGCCCCAGTGCCAGCATCGGTGCGATCGCCGTCGCGCCCTCCCACCCTGACATCCTGTACGCGGGCACGGGAGAGGACGACATCCGCAACGACATGATCCCCGGCGACGGCGTCTATAAGTCCACCGACGCTGGCAAGACCTGGCAATCTGCGGGACTCCGCGAGACACACTCCATCAGCGAGATCATCGTCAGCCCTAAGGACCCCAACATTGTCTATGCGTCCTCGATGGGCCACGTCTTCGTGCCCGGTCCCAATCGCGGAGTCTTCAAATCCACTGATGGCGGCAAGACCTGGAAGAAGATCCTCTTCGTCGATGACAACACCGGCGCCATCGATCTTGTCATGGACCCCAATCATCCGGATGTGCTCTACGCCACAATGTGGCAGGCGCAGCGCACTGCGTGGGGACTAAGCAGTGGTGGGCCCGGCAGCGGACTCTACAAGACCACCGACGGCGGCGACCACTGGACCAATCTGACCCGCAACCCGGGACTACCCAAAGGTGCCCTCGGTCGCATCGGCATAGCCCTGGTGGCCACGCATCCTGACACGCTCTATGCCATATGCCAGGCGGACGACGGCGGCGTTTTCCGGTCCGATGATGCGGGTGCGACCTGGAAGCGTGTCAACGACGAGGCAAAACTCCGCCAGCGGGCCTTCTACTACATGGCGGTGTTTGCTGATCCCAGGGACCCCAATACGGTCTATGCACCGCAGGTGGATGCGCTCTGGGTGTCGCACGACGGTGGCAGGACGTTCAGGAAGCTGCACACTCCGCACGGTGACAATCACGCGCTCTGGATCAACCCCGACAACACCCGCCTCCTCCTCGAGGGCAATGACGGCGGCGCCACCGTCTCAACGGACGACGGCAAGACCTGGAGTACCGAGCACAATCAGCCGACCGGCCAGTTCTACCACGTTAACCTCGACGATCAGTTCCCGTTTCACATCTATGGCGCCCAGCAGGATGAAGGTTCCTTCGAGGGCCCCAGCGCGACAGCCGAGGGCGCCATTCCCCTGGGCGACTGGAAGAGCGTGGCCTTCGGCGAAAGCACATTCACAGTTCCCCAACCCGGCGATCCGGATATCACCTATGGCAGCGGCTACTACAGCATTTTCGTGAAGCAGAATCTGAAAACCGAGCAAATGCAGAGTGTCAGCCCGTGGCCCCTCTATAAGAGCGGAGTCTCCTCCTCCGAGATGAAGGACCGCTTCGGCTGGACGCATCCCATCCTCTTCTCGCCCGCCAATCCGAAGCAGATCTTCACTGCCGCGCAATATGTCTTCCGCAGCGACGACGACGGACTGACCTGGACACGGATCTCCCCTGACCTGACACGCAACGAGCCGAGTACCGAGATTCCCAGCGGGGGCCCCATCGATCTCGATCAGACCGGTGCGGAAATCTATCCCGAGGTTTACTCGCTGGCTGTCTCGCCGCTCGACGGCAACGTCCTCTGGGCGGGTTCCGATGACGGTCTCGTGCACGTCACCACCGACGGCGGCAAGAACTGGCAGCTCATTACCCCGCCCGCTCTGGGCGACTGTGCCATCAGCTCCATCGAGCCCTCGCACACTAACCGCGAGACCGCATATCTCACGGCATGGCGCTACATGTGGGATGACTTCCGTCCCTACGTGTACAAGACCAGCGACCTGGGCAAACACTGGACCTCCATCACAGCCGGTCTGCCTGAGGATGAATTCGTCTTCGCCATTCGCCAGGACCCGGATGATCCGCAGCTCCTTTTCCTCGGCACCTTCAGCACCGTCTATGTCAGCTTCGACACTGGAGCGCACTGGCAGCCCCTTACGCTGAAGCTGCCACCCGCCGAGGTCCGCGATATTGCCATCAACCCCCGCCAGGGAGACGTCGTCATCGCCACCCACGGTCGCTCCTTCTGGGTGCTCGACAATCTGGCACTGCTGGAGCAGCTAACCCACGATCCAGCTATTACGGCGAATGCCGGCTATGTCTTCGCGCCGCAGAAAGCGTGGCTCACCCACGCCTATGGAGCCGCCCCGCCGGATGAAATGGAGAACAACGCCGGGGAGAACCCACCCTTTGGCGCGACCGTATTCTTCCATATACCGGCTGCTTATGACGGCAAGACTCCGGCCACCCTCACGTTTGAGGATGGACAGGGCAAGGTGATCCGAAGCTTTACGCTTCACCTCAAAACGGAAAAAGAGAAGCAGGAGGAAGCCGCGATCAAGGCAGGACAGCCCCCGCCGGATCACAGTGCGGAGAGTGCCATCGAACAGAGAAAGGAAGGCGACGAGAAGCTCACAGCCATCGAGCCCGGGATGAATCGCTTCCAGTGGGATCTGCGGTATCCGCCCGCCGTTGAGGTCAACGGGTACCACTCTCCCGAGGCAGCCGGAGGACTCGACTATTCGACGAACGGTCCCATCGTTACGCCGGGCTCCTACGAAGTGGTACTTCGGTATGGCGGGCAGGAGACCCGGCAGACGTTCGCTGTCGCCCTCGATCCGCGCCTCCCCGCCAGCCCTGACGACCTCGAAGCCGAATTCGCGCTCACCAGGCAAATTCAGGACGACATAAACGCACTGAATGGAGCCCTCAACCAGGCGCTCGCTGCGCGTGACAGGCTGCAGGAGTTCAAATCCACCCCCTCTGGCGCCGATGGACAGGGAGGGGCCACGCTGGATGCCCTCAACCACGCAATCGACAGCTTCGTCCAAATGAAGATTCGCTCCAGCGAGGGAGACACCATGCATCAGGCAAAGCTGCACGCGTTTCTTGCCTATCTCGCCGCCGATATTGAGATCGCGTATGCACGCCCAACAGCGGCTCAGTACACCGTCTTTCACCAGCTCGACAGCGAAACCAAAGCTGCCCTGCAGAAGCTGACATCGCTCAGCGAACAGGCTCAGAAGACGGTCAGGTAAAGAAGAACGAGGGTGGCGCTGCACGCATCAGCGATGGCCGGGTCCGACTGCGAGAGTTGCGCCTCGAGCCCGGCTCGTACAGCCGACCCGCGATGGAACAGGCAACCGGCTTGCCGCTTCCAACTGCGTAGTAATACAGCTCGTGGAGCCACGCGGCTCCATCGGATCGATAAAAAATCGGAACTCGATCCAGGGAACGCGATGCGGCCTCGGTTGCGGGTAAAAGCTAACGGAACTGCCGAAAACGTGATTGGAGAGTCGCGTTTGATTCTCGATGTATTGCAGTTGGGGAGGTGCTTCTCCGGTTCCATTTCGATCGTGGGACACTGCCAAATTGGCCGGACAGTACGCAAATGACGGTGCGGAATCGATAAGGAAGACTCATGTCAATGACTCTATGGCGGAGGGAGAGGGATTCGAACCCCCGGTACCCTTGCGGGCACAGCGGTTTTCAAGACCGCCTGTTTCAACCACTCACACATCCCTCCGCGGCTTATAAACTCCTGTATTTCATCTGTTTACAGGATGCGCCAACTGCACAATTCTGAGCTAACTGCACAATCACTGCACATTCGATAAAATGACCAAGCAGAAGCGACGTGCGGAAGGCGAGTCCACATGCGTCTACAGAGCGGGCATATCTACGAGGCGGCTGGTGCATTCTTCGTTCGGTATCGTGACAACCAGATTGTAGAGGGCAAGCGGGTCCGGGTCCAGCGATCCCATCGACTTTGCACCAAGGACGGCATCCGCTATCGCTCCGTGAAGGACAAGAACGTGAAGATCCTCCGAGATGCCTTCATGCTGAAGGTCAACGAGAGGAACGCGCTCGGTCGTATCAATACGCAGGAAGTGAAGATCGTCGATTTCTGGGATCAGACCTACCTCCCGTTCATCCAAGAAAACCTCCGACCATCCACAGTTCACGGCTATAAGAAGGTGTGGACCCAACACCTCCTGAATCACTTTTCCGACCTGACGCTCCATCAATACCGAACTCACATCGGTTCTCATTTCCTCACCACGATTGCCGGAAAGCCGCTCCATTTGGGCCGTCACACGCTGGCTCATGTCCGCTCGGTTGCCTCCGGTCTCTTCACTCATGCAGTCAACCGAGGCGTAACCGAATCGAACCCTTGGCACGATGTGAAAGTGCTCGGAAAAGTGAAGGAGCCGCAAGGAACTACGCATTACACACTTGAACAGGCCGTGAAGATGATCGGCGCACTGAAGGGTCATCCAGATTGCCAGGCAATCCTCGCGCTGTCCTGTTTCCTTGGGTTGCGTCCCGGCGAGATTGCTGGCCTTCAGTGGCCGGACATTGACGACAATTGGATTCACATTCGCCGTGCAGTCGTGCGTGGAATCGTCGGCGCGACGAAGACGCGGATCAAGGCCGCAGCGGATCAGCTTTGCTCATGCGGATTGCCGCTGTCATCTTGTCAACGTCTTCCGCTCATTGCGCCGGTTGCTCAGCCGCTCAGTGCGTGGCGTAAAATGTCCGGCGATCCGACCGAAGGGTGGGTGCTCTCAAGTCGTTCCGGCAATCCGGTCAATCTTGCCGAGTTGAACCGTCGCGTCATCGCTCCGATCCTGAACTCGCAGGGCATCCGATTCAAAGGTTTGTATCCAGGGAGGCGCGGGGCCGCGACAATCCTCACGGAGCTTACGGGGAGCGCGATAGCAGCGCAACAGCTTCTCCGTCATCAGGACTTGGCAGTGACCACGAAAAACTACGTTCAAATGATTCCAGAAGCTCTTCTCAGCGCTGTAAAGCTCCTGGAAGCAAAAGTGACCTCAGTGACTGCTGGTAGCTGATGAATTTTGTTGAACCCGCCGAAAAATTCTGATATCTAAGGTTTATCAGCAGTACACGACTGTCAGTGGGTACGGTTCGCTCCTATAGGAGACCGACCGCGCGGCACTCGTGAAAAATCCAGGCCGTGGAAGTCCGGATCGGTGGACTTCCCATGAGGGAGTCGGCGAAATGAGGCTTCCCACATTAGATTCGCTTGGTGCCGTGCCAGAGTGATTTATGCGTGACCGTAATTCAATCGGTAGTCGCAGATTCAGACGCAGTTCATCCATCCGTTAGACAACCTCCACAACAAATTCTGACCGTCGAACAGGCGGCCCAATATCTCGGCATGAACAAACGCCAGGTGTGGGAGATGACCCGCGCGCGCGGGCTTGCACGAATGCCTGTTCCCATCCCACTGATCCGCATCAACGGCAACGTCCGATTCAAACGTTCCAGCCTTGAGCGCTGGGTGGACGAACTAGAAGCCTACGAGCGAGCCGGGAGGCTTCCAGTGGCGGCAACACAGTGACCACACCAAATCGAGCACGGCACCACAGTTTATGCAGGATGGTTCTGCAGAAAGTGTGAAGCGACTTCGATCTAAACAATGGCGAATCATAAACTTCGCCAATGCTGGACAGTCAAGGGAAAGCCAGTATCCTCTTTGCCCGTAGTGCTCAGAGGAACCTCCGTCCCTGAGCCGTCTCGGAGAAGAAGACAAAATGAAATACAGAAGTTCATGGGGGAGCGTTCCTACGAAGAGAATCCCCCTTTCGATTGCTAAAGACGGCGTACTCCGCTTCAGCACTCCAGCTCTTTGCACCCTGATCGTGCTGATGTCCTCCATGCGCTCATACAGAACGGGAGAAAAAGCAACGGTAAGGATGACGCGGAAGACTCTGATGGAGCGAACCGGCTACAGCGTCAACGTCATCACAGAAGCGGTCCGTGTCCTCAAGGATGAAGACTTCATCGAACAGTCGGCCAACTGGGAAAAGGAGCGCCGGAAGAAGAGAGCACGGTTCGCAGTATGCGAATACACGCTATTGGACGGAGCCTGGCGGCTGCCACTCGTGAAGCAAAAGGGACAAAACCTGCTTTTCTCAAACAGAGTGAACTATTTCCGTTTTCCTGAGGCAGTCATACGAGAGAAAACAGAACGCTGGTCGTTGGCAAAGATGTCAAGCTCTGAGGTCCGTGTTTACGTCGGCTGCCTGATCATGCTGGAAAGTATTCGCCGTTTGGACAAACCGACAATCGGGGCGCTACGAAAGATCGTGGACCTCGATTCCCGAACCGTTGGGAAGGCGCTGGACGGTCTTGATTCGCACGGCCTGATCTGGACTTCAGGGAGCAACGATAGCTTCAAGATCGAGTTGTGTGATCCGTACACCGGAACCCCATTGGAACCGCCTGGTGATGATGCGGAGATTGATCCTGCCAACTTCTTCCGCAAGGATCCTGGCGGCGTCTTCCGGCGCGTCTCCTTCAATATGACTCCACCTGAGACAGAGGCATTCATCCGGTCCGTGATCCCTGCCGGGGAGCCGGTGCTGACGCAAAACAATGGCGAACTGATGATTTGTTGTCCGTTCCATGACGACAGCAATCCTTCGTGCTCCGTCAGCCCAGCGAAACACGGTATTTTCCACTGCTACGCCTGTGAGGAGGGCGGCACCATGTTCAAACTCGCCGCCGCGCTGACCGATAGCAGCCGACGCGCCGCCATCGAAATGGTCGCCAAAGCCAGAGGGCTGGAGACTGAATTCCGGGAGCCCGATGCGAAAGCTCAAGCGATCTACAGATACAGAAACGAAAAAGGCGAACTCCAAAAACAGGTACTTCGGTTCGAGATCCCAGATGGCACGAAGCGCTTTCTCCAAAGGCGGTGGCTGAATGGCGGCTGGAAATACGACGTGAAGGGACTGCCTCCGCTCCTGTACAACAGAGACCGCCTGATCTTTGCCGACACCGTGTTTTTGGTGGAAGGCGAGAAGGACGCCGACACTGCTACCAGTTTCTCACTGATAAGCAGCCGGGGCCGCGCTATCGTCGGCGTGACCTCCGGCGGCGCAAACTCGTGGGATGCCAGGCTCGCAACACATCTACGCGGCTATCGAGTCGTTCTCATGCCAGACGATGACGACGCGGGGCGGTCGCATGCAGATGCAGTGCGGAAGTCGCTCGATGCAGAACGCATCTCATACCGAGAGATCAGCTTTGCGGGTACGGGCGCGAAGGACCTGACCGACTACATAGCTGATCACAAGGCGCGTGACCTGATCAGGATGATTGGCGGGGACTGGGTTCGGCTGCCGGACGGTTCATCGCTAGACTCCGACGACGACCCAATGGCGCTCATCCAATACGGTCCCTTGCGCGAGATGCGGGAAGAATTGCAACGCGAAATCACAATCTAATGTAACAAGCAGAGCGGACCGCCAATTCTCTAGATCGTCGAGCAGGTTTAGGGTCTGCATTCGGGACAGGACAGTCAAAATAAAACGCTAACTCCTCTCCCCGATTTGCACCTCGCAATCACCACGTTACGAAAGAAGAGTCGCCGAAGTTATCGCAGGATGGACGACCGCCACAGCGGGACACTCCGACCCTCAGCGAATCTGAAGAAATAAACGCCCCCCGTCATGCCACACGCTAGCCACTCCACGTTATCCAGTTAGATGCGCGGTAGCATTCCGGCGAACCCCCGCTATTGCTTTTCCATTGAACACATCTTTCGCGCTGTTCTATCATTTCTTGCTTGTGTAATATCAGACGATGTAGGATCCCCGATGAAGGATAAGAAACGCCGTGGTCATGTCGCGTTGCCTCTGCCGATTCGCAACAAGCTGCGCGGAACACATCAGCCATTTCGGGCGATTAATGAATCGCGACCTCATCTCTCAATCCGGTCGATGCCGCTTCTCGCAAAAGCCATGCGCGACCTCGCTCGGAGAGGGCTCGCCCCTTTTCCCGCCTTGTTTCCTTCCTCTCTGAAAGAGATCCGCCCCGATGGCCGTGAATTCTCCGCCATCGATCTGCCTTCGGAGGCTCTATGGGTCGCCTCCGTACTCCATGTTCATTCGGACCGTGTCAATAGCTTTTTATCTCAAAAGAAAAAGCTGGAAGACCTAGTCATCGACGGGCGGTTCGCTGAGGCCCTCGCCGAGCTAGATCGTTATGAGCGACAAGGAGGTGCTTCCCTCTGGCTAATCGACCTGCGATTCGCGCTGTCACAGAGTCACGGGGGAATGACATTACAAAAACGCTTTCTTCGCGAACTTCTGGCATCGCGCCCCCACGGTGATCCTGTCGCATTTCTCGCACACTACGCGAGTATGAGAAATGAGGACACGACCCAGATCTACTCCTTCAGGGAGCAGGTGGAGGATCGTATACGAAACATCTTCAATGCACGCGTGGATAGGGAGTGGCTTCTCTTTCACATTATCGACGAGCTTAGGCCCGCTACGGACTTGACTGCGATTCTCCGTCAGGAGCAGGCATCGCCCTTGATTGACTGGCACGAGACATTCATGAAGTGCGCTATATATGCCGTCGCCTCAGAACTAGATACCGCAAACGCCTTTCTCGCGCCGCTCGCACTTTTGGGTCAAACCATTTCTGACCCGCGAATCCAACGCATATTAGCCCTAGCGGGGGAGTCACCAGAAACATTGGCGTCGCTGCCCCTCGAAGACCCCATTCACTATGACCAGCGCCTCGTTGGTCACCCGTGTGACGCACCCGCTCTCCCCCCACTACCTCAGGCATCACAATGCCAAGTAGAAAACCTGCTACCCGCCCACTCTGACACTGCACCAGAGATCAGCGCAATGGTTGGCGCCATCCTTAAAGACTTGAGCCAGCTTACAGCACCAAACCTCGATATTCAAAGCTGGCTAAGTTTGTTGCGGCAATCACAAAACTATATTTGCACGCGGCTCCCCAGCTACTATTATCTGGCGGCCTGGCGTCAGGTATCAACGAAGATGTTGACGGAGCGCAATTATCTGCGCGTGGAATTCATAGAGGCTGGTGAACTTCGCCTTTCACATCT
>DATAWD010000050.1:0-166205 GCA_036267395.1 Acidobacteriaceae bacterium
TCTTCACTGGCGGTCAGCTATCTTCTATTGTGGAGAGATTCATTGCGCAGTATCCGGGATCCGCTGCGCTTTACCTAGCCATAGCCTCCATTAATTGTAGGGATTCCCAAGCTCTCGCCTTTAACCCTCCCTCATTAGACAAGATCCATCCAGATCGCTTGTCTCTCGCATCTGTTATCCGAAATGTTCGGCAAGAGGAGTGGCACAACGCGATTTCATCGAGCCGCACGCTCTTGAATTCACCGATTCCCTCCGTTGGGCGAGAAGCCGCGAGAATTCTTTCAGGTTCTCTACTCGAAATAGGCGATGTACATGATGCTGCTGAGTTTATTGTGTCGGCGGTATTGAGGGATGAAAATCTTTGTTACCAGCTTCCGATATCCGCTACAATCCAGGCAATTACAAAGGAATATCGCCACCGTTTCGTCGGTGACTTATCTACGCCAATCATCTTCGATCTTCTTCGCAATCGGCCAGGTTCTGTTGAAAGCAACCGCACATACGCCTACGAGGATTTTCTCTTTGCACACAACCTGGAGCGCCCATCTCAGCTAGCTGACCATTTGGAGGGATTTGATCCGGTTCAGTTGACCTACTATCTCCGACACTTATGCACCACAGACACCATGCAGATGTCGATAGCATTTGCGGGGACCAGAGAGTGCGAGGACGAGCGGATCAAAGTCTGCACTTTGCTTGCAAGCATCGATTCCACGAATACGAAGACGTATGAGGCGGAGAGCCGCGCCATTATGCAGAGCCAGGTCATCCGTATGGGTGTAAGCCAAGTGGAGGAGAATAAGATCTATGTAGACGAGAGCGCTTTGCGCAAATGGGCGACTATGAACCTGCGTGAGAGCTACGCACGATATCAGGCTCTGCGAAGCGCTAATAAAGACGGGGAACGCTCTGACGTGATGGACGCGATCCGCAGCGCACTGCAGGCAGTTGCCCCGACCACCCTAGTTCTTGCTGTGCCAGAGAATGAGTCGTCAGATCTCTTGGTGGTGATGCTAGAAAAGCTCGTCACGGAATTTCTCAGTAGCGCGCAGCATGGTCTAGACTCCTACCTCAGCATGAGAGTAAGGCACGGATCCCTCGCTGGAACTTTGCGGTATCCCTTGGAGACCAATGGGGTAATCACCCAAAGGGAAGGGCAATCAAACCAGTACACCGCGAACGAGTATTGGCTTTATCGTTTGCCAGATTTAAGTTCGACCGAAACTCGCGCTGTCCATAGGGCTCTCCAGGAGTTCAGTCGAGCTTATGACGATTTGATTGACGACTACTCTAGCAATTACGTCCAAGTCAGGGGCGAAGCGAAGCCCCAGGGGTTATTCGACCTGCCGATCACCGAGGGCATAATATTATATCTGTCAAACAATTTTTACCCCGACACCCCCCTTGACGCGTTCTTAGATTACGCATTCGCTTACATGCGCGAGGCAGTGGATCGATGTCTTGAAAGGGTTCGAGAGCACATAGATACCCACTTGGGCACCAGAGCCGATGCAGTTGTGGAGAGGCTGGAAGGCGAGTTGGCAACTGTCGGTATTGATCGGGTTCATGAACTGGATGCGGCAGTTCACGTTGCCCATACAGAACTGCGCCGAACCATACAAGATATCAAAAAGTGGTTTTACAGGGGAGAGCGTACAAGCGAAGGCGAATTTCGCTTTGAGGAACTAGTGAGAATTGGACTGATGTGCGTAACTCGCATTCACGAGGATTTTGAACCTCGCCTGACGATTAGTTGGACTCGCGACGACCTGACATTCAAGGATATCGGTTTGTTTGCCGACCTCTTCGTTATTATCTTCGATAATATCCGCATTCACTCTGGGGTCGAGGCGCCGCAGGTGTCAGTCACGGCGAAATTGGAAGGTAGGATACTGCTTCTCACTGTGCGGAGTGCGGTCGCTGTGGGCCACGTCACTGAAGCGAAACGAGAACGGGTTAGGCAGATTCGCGATGCAATTCTGGCAGGGCGGTCCCATCGCGGTACCCGCACTGAAGGAGGCACGGGGTTAAAAAAACTGCGCAACATCTTGGGTTGGCAGATAGGTCCCAGTGACCCGCTAGAATTTCACTTTGATGAAGACGAGAACGAGTTTGTCGTAAAGTGCGCTGTGGTGGTCATTTAACTCATGAGCAAGCATATTTTGTTGGTAGAGGACGATGAGGCGAAAAGAACTCGTCTCAAGTTCTTCTTGGAGGGTAAGTTCGGCACTGCAAGAATCGAGCTGGCGAGGTCGTTGCAGGCTGGGTTGCGATGCTTGCGCAATGACAAGTTCGACTTAATTATATTGGACATGACATTGCCGAATTATGACCCTGGTCCACATGAGCCGGGTGGAAAACCGCAGATCTTTGGAGGTCGCGAGTTCCTTCGGCAAATGGATCGTTTTGACATAAATATCCCGGTAATCGTCGTCACGCAGTTCGCCTCTTTTGGCCGTGGGAGCGGTTTGGTCAACTTGAAGGATCTTGATGAAGAAATGAAAAAAGAGTACGGCACAAAATATCGCGGCGCAGTGTACTATAACGCCGCTATCCGAGGATGGGCCGAGCAATTAATTGGATTACTCGATGTTGCATTTGCCGACGAAGGAGGTGAGCGGGCGTGAAGGTGCTTATAGTTGACGATGATGCGAAGAAGTTGCGTGGGATAATAAGCGCTCTTAAAGCTGGTGGCGCGACTGATGACATGATTACGATTGCGCGCGACAGCCGTGCGGCCAAGGTTGCGACTCAGGGTACCCCGTTTGACTTGATGATTTTGGATTTGGTTTTACCATCGCATCCAGAGAAGAAGCCTGAAAATGACGGCGGCGTCAAATTATTGAAAGAGATCCGTGATCGCGAACGCTTCAAGACGCCACGAGAGGTTATTGGTCTGACCGCATTTGAGACGGTAAAGGATGATGCCATTGAGTTGTTCGCGGAGGATATGTGGTCCATTGTTAGTTACGAGGTCGGTTCTCTAGCGTGGTCTGAACAGCTAACGAGGAAGATCTCTCACCTTCTTCTGGCGGAACGAGCAGAGGCACCTCTCGGATACGAGTGCAAGGTATGCGTTATTACAGCGCTCGCTTTCGAGTTGGAAGCCGTGACACGGTTACCGTGGAAGTGGCGGGAGTGTGACCGTCCAAGCGACGTGACTTTGTACATGGAAGGTCACGTATCAACGCGCTCTGGAGATGGGGTTGTGTTTGCGGCCACCGCAAATCGTATGGGAATGACAGCCACCGCAGCGTTGGCGGCGAAAATGATAGAAGCATTTCGGCCGGAATTCATGATAATGGTGGGCATCGCGGCAGGAGTGCAGGGTCGAGTGAACTTGGGAGATGTCATCGTCGCAGATCCAACTTGGGATTGGGGCAGCGGCAAATATCTCGCGGAAACCAGTGGACCTGAATTTGAAGCGGCTCCCCACCAATTGGCATTAAACGCAGTGTTACGTCTCAAAGTCGACCGCCTTGTGAAAAGGAAGGACCTGTTTAACGACATCAGATTGAAATGGCCAGCCGAGAGACCGAACACGCCGCTTGATGTGGTTGTGGGGCCTGTAGCGTCAGGGGCGGCTGTTTTAGCAGATCCCGAAAAGATTGCGCTAATCGAGCGGCAACATCGAAAACTGCTTGGAATAGAAATGGAGGCTTACGGTCTATACCTGGCTGCGATGAGCGCAAGAGTGCCTCAACCACTAGCTGTGTGCTTCAAATCTGTGTGTGATTTCGCGGATCAGGGTAAGAATGATTCAATGCAGCCTTACGCAGCATATTGTAGTACGGAAGTGATGAGGGTTTTTGTCGAAAAGATAATTTGAAATGTATCGATTCGGGTGATCACGCAAAATCCGAATGACAGATGCATGCGGTTCGACAGCGAAGACGAGAGTCGCTCAATTGTACGGCGATCTCCGCCGGGCAACCGACCTCGTTTTCATAGGAATTGTGAGAGGTCGCGTGAAGGAGGCTCGGTGGGACACCATGAGCGGTGTCCTAGGGGAGAACCCACATTTTGACGGTCTAGAGGGTTGAAACGAAATGACAGGCATGGCTATTCCCGGCTGAAGCGAAGATCAGCAGACGCCACCACACTGTATGCCGCCAGGAAACCGCGGTTCGTTCCCGCAACGTGGAGCGCAGCCCGAACGACCAAGCTGTCGCTGGTACGTTCGCCCTGAGACGCGACGAACGCGGTCAGTTCCCGAATCTTTAAGATGTCCCTTTCTCGCAAGTACAAATTGACCGGCTTGCCGCGCTTGCCCTTTGTCTGTGTCATGCTGTCACCTGTTCTCTAAGAAGAACGTTGCGGACGGAACTGCCGTACCACCTGCCACCAGTCTTTGACTTCAGCCCTTCGACATTCAAAGCCTCAGCAATCTTATCAACGGCCATTCCCGCGCTCCTGAGGCTCAGGATACGTTCCATGGTGGGCCGGTGGGCTTCTGAAGTACCAAACGCCTTCGCACCCTCACAGCGGCCTGTACGGGCCTTCATGCGTTGGCGTGCTCCGCGCAGCTTGAGCACGATCATGTTTTTCTCGTATTGAGCGACAGCGCCGAAGAGTTGACGCATCAGAACCCGGCTGGGATCGTCGCTGCACAGATCGGGTTCCATGACAGATATGACCGTGATGCCGCGCTTGCGAAGATCGCCCAGGATCGTCTCCTGAACCATTAGGTCACGCGCCAGACGGTCTAAGCGCTCGATAAGTACCAGACGAATATCGCCACCTTCTATGGCCAACAGCAACTCCTGTAGCGCTGGCCGGTGCTCAAGGTCCCTTGCGCCGGAAACGCCCAGTTCCCGAAAGGTCTGCACAATGCTGATTCCGCCTGTTGCTGCGTAGCGGGCAATCGCCTCGCTCTGACGAGCAAATCCATCGCCATCTACTTGCCCCATTCCCGAAACCCGAAGGTATGCGTATCCGTTCATCATGCATATACGGTACGCACTATGCGCATAATGCGTCAACAACATTCTGAAGAATTATGTAACTTGTTGATCTTCCATGGGTGAGGACGCGGACTCCCAAAGGAAAAGGATGCTTAGGTACTGGGAAAGAAGCCGGGGCCGGGGAGTTCCCCATGGGGGTCTCTCACACAATGGCGTTCGCCCTGGGCTTGACGCCCACTTCTGTGCCGTCTATAGAAAACGCGGCAGAAATATGAAAGAAAGACCGCGAACTATGCGGGAACTGCCCCTATTCTACAAAGACTTCGCCCCCCCTCAAGAGAGGGAGATATCGACTGTCATATAGGGGTACATAACAGGGTACCTGTAACATTTTGGATTGCCATCTCGTGCGGCATCCGAGGAGCCCTGGCCGTGAAGTGCCATGGCGATTCATCTGCTGTACACAGCTATAGCCTGTCTAAGCGCACTTTCGATCCGACTTCCTCGCCTGGCAAAGGGGAGCGCCAGGAACATTTCGTCGGCAATTTCGTCGTTGCTTCGTAACCGCCCGTCAGACATGACCCATTCGACCAATGTAAGTAGCTCTCTGACGCTGTATTCGTCAATTGAGCCCCGCTTGAGAATTGGAGGCGAAGGGGAAGATCGCCGCGATGACTGGGTAGTGGATTGCGGGGCGGGCGCGGATCGCGGTGTCTCGACGAACTGTGGAATGCGCTCAAGCGCCCGCGTATAGGCTTTCACGGCCCGTTCGACCTCTCCGTCCTTTCGCAGGAACCAATCCGTAGACCAGATGCGATGGAAGGTCCATCCAAGACTTTCGAGTTGCTGCTGACGGAGCCTATCGCGATCCCTGGCGGTATAGCTAGAGTGGTAAGTCGCTCCGTCACACTCAATGGCCATCACAAACCGTCCGCGCTCCGAAGGATGCAACGCGGCGAGGTCAATCCTGAATTTCGAGCATCCGACTTGCGGAACGCATGTGATTCCCTTCGCCGCAAGGGCTTCCGCCACATCCGCTTCAAAATCATTCATTGGCTCGTCTGTCAGTTCCCCGCGAGAGAAGATTTTTCCTCCGCTCGCCGCGTATTCCAGATAGTTGCGGAGGAAGTCGAGGCCGCTCCCAGGGCGGACTTTGCTAGCATCGATATCGGACCACACGAAAGATGAGACGACCGTCACCGTCCTCCGAGCGCGAGTAACAGCGACATTCAGACGACGCCGCCCTCCCTCATAGAGGATAGGGCCGAAGCGCAGTGGTAGGTTTCCTGCTCGATCCTTGCCGTAGCCGACGCTCAGGATAATGGCATCGCGCTCGTCGCCCTGCACGCGTTCCAGGTTCTTTACAAAAAACCTCTCATGTCGCGAAGAATCAAAAAACTCGCTGACGTCCGTCTCCTGGGCCAGCGCATGATCCAATGCCGCCTGGATTCGCTGAGCGTGTTTAACTCCCATCGTAATGACACCGAGAGTGACATCGGGCGTATTACGGGCGTGCTCCAGAATCAATTCGACGACGCGACTCACTTCAGCGCTGGAACTTGCCTCTTGCCCGTCCTCTTGAGGTATATGGTCAATCGGAATGTGTTTGATCGCCGGTGTGCCACCGGGGCCAGGAAAAGTAACGAGACGGTCATCATAGATGTGATGATTAGAGAACGCGATGAGAGCCTCATCTCGGCTGCGGTAGTGCCAATTCAAATGAAAACCTTTGACGAACGGGATCATCATGTCAAGCAGGCTTTCGTAGCCTATCGACGTGTCGTCTTCATCGCTGAGGTCAGCGTCGTCTCCAGAGGCAAAGAATGTTGTAGGTGGCAACTGCTTATTGTCTCCCGCCACCACCACATGCTTACCACGCAGGATTGCGGGAATGGCGTCTTCGGGAAGGACCTGTGAAGCCTCATCAAAAATCACAAAATCGAAGAAACCGGCCGCCCCGTCGATGGCTTGACTCACCGAGAGGGGACTTGCCATCCAACACGGGCAGACAGCCGTGAGAACGTCGCCTGCTTCTTTGAACATGCGGCGAATGGAACGATGCCTCATGCTCTTGGCCGCCTCTTGGCGAATCAGGCGCTCCTGCTCCGGATGGGCATTCATCGCTGCGATGGCCCGCTCTGCATGGGCACGTTGGACACGCGCGGTTGCCATCTGTAATTGGGAACGGTCGAGAGTGCGGAAGTCATTCACATATTCAGAATGTGTCGAGCCGATGAAGCCGCGCACATAGGGATCGGTCGCAGCGGCTACGTCCAATGTTGACGAGAGCCATGCGCGCTGGAGCATCTTCTCCCACCATTCCGCTCCCACATGCGTCTTGCGCAACTCGGCCAATAGTGTCTGGATTCCGAGAGCACAAAGTCTGGATTCGATCTCTGTCAGCCGCAACAACTTGTAGGGGGTAACGGAGTCGGTCGCGAGACTGTCCACGATGCGCTTGACGTTCTCCATTGTTCCATTGGGCCAACCTTCAATTGGCCGGACTTTATGAAGATCGGCGACGCCAGCAAGTAGTTTCTCTTGTTCATGAGCAAAGAGATCAAAAGCTGGTATTGATCGTGGGCTCGATCCTTGCTGGCCAAGGGCTTCCCATTGCTTTGCCAATCGCCTCAGTTCAGTCAGTTCGCCATAAAGAATGAGAACTGAAACCCGTTTTGACAAGCGCATTTCCAAAGCGGCTCTTCTAGCTCTGCGAAAACGCGAATCCGTGAGCCTCAGGAAGAATGCTTTCAGTCCCCCATTTTTGGCTCTCTCCAATTGCTCGACAAGAGCGTCAGTGTCACCCGAAAATACCGCGACTCTATACCTATCTAAGCCAGATTGAACGCCACCCACGCAATCTTGTAATTTCTGGGCCTCATCCCATGTAATCGGGAGTTTTAGCGACGCGTCGGAACACATCTTATCCAAGAGCTTGGACCACTGAGGCCAGAACTTTGTGGATATGGTGTCGGCCAATTCCAGCGCATCCTGTACGGACTCACCGCTCGAAAAGGCTATCCCATTCCACGGCGAACTGTCGGTACGCAAAAACAGAGACTCGAATCCTGCGGCATCCCTCAGCAGGTCTCGCGCCGTGTCAATCGCTTGGCTGGTCAGTTCCAAAAGGTTGGACCCTCGCCAGCGCACTGGCGTGTTGCTACCAGGAGGCAATCTGAGTAGTTGCGCCTGCAATTGAAAGACACTCTGATTAGCGGGCGGGTAAGTCTTGTGCATACGCCGCGAATGTTCATTGAGTTTGCCGCGCCGATCCGTGAAGCGGCTATGAACCGCAGAACAGTCTGGCGAGGGAGCCTCTCTCACGGTTTGCAGTGTGTGCGCGACCTTCTCCATGACCTTCTTTGCACTTAAATCGGCACCGTGAAGATCAACAGCAAGGTGATCTAACCCTGTGTCTCGGAGCCGAGCCATTACGACTTCGAGTGCGGCGCGTTTCTCCGCAACGAATAAGACCTTCTTACCGCGAGCCGTGAGGGTGGCAATCAGGTTCGTGATGGTCTGGCTCTTGCCAGTTCCCGGAGGACCGTGGATCACAGCGTTCTGCCCACATGCCACACCGGCAATTGCGCATTTCTGGCTGGAATCCGCCTCTACTACCTCATATTCATTCTCGGGAGCAACCGAATCAAGAGTTCGCGGATCGACATCTGTTCCCGCGCCTCCCACGAGGAGGCGAGCTTTGGCATCCCCTGCAATTGCCGCGATGGTATCGCTCGCAATAAGCTCGCCCAGCCTGCCCTGGAGGTCGTTGACCATTGCGAGCTTCTGAAAGGAGAAGTTGCCGATGACTGCGAAATCTTGAATCCCGAACTGGGGAATGTGCGCGCATTCCCTGCGAAGTATGTCCAGAATGGCGGCTATATCTAACTCGCCCTCTGAGCCTCCATTCGCCTCACTCGATCCGCCGCCATTCCGCTCCAGGCCCAGGAGTTCTCCATCGACTTGAACTCCATAGCTATTCTTTAGGACGTGTGCCAGAACTGGATTGACCGTCAATGGACCATTCTCGTGAAGCGTAACCCGTGACGTGTCCTGCCCGTGGCTTTTCAGTGCAATCGGTAGTAGAACTACGGGAGCTTCCGGAGGCCTCCCCCCGTCGTCAGATTGCCATGTTGCCTTTCCGAGAGCGAGGTACAGGGTGTTGAGGCCTTTCTCCTCCAAATTCTCTAGCGCTTTCCGACCAATTTCCCGGATCGCCCCGGCCCGAAGTTCTCCCTCTCTGGGCGTCAACTCTCGCAGGTCGATGGAGTTGCCCTGAACGACTAAGGCAATTTGGTCCGGCCTGAGCGACAGTTCCAGAGTGCCTGTCTGCAACGGTCGGTAATATAGGAGGTTGTTTCTCCGGGTCAGATCTATCAGGCGGCTTACCCATTGGGCCTGGGCGGTTTTGATTAAGGTCTCACGGGCATTATCGAGAACGGTTTTGGGCATGGACGTGTGTGATGAGGCCCATTATCCTCCACGGAACATCGCGTTTAAAGGAAAAAGGGATTGTCACGGTGACACGGCTACTGGAACTGGTCGGCTTGGGAGTGACCCTACCTACCCAAATCCAATAACCTTGCGGATCGGCATGTTCCTGCGATGGAATCTTCCCAGGCGACATCGGCTCCGGTCCGCGCATTGTTGCCGAGCCGAATACCCACTCGCCCTTGCGAATCGGAAGCACAGCAAATGGCGCGATTGCAGCCACGGCTCGGCAACGAACCGGCCACATCAGAGAATAAGCCGGGCAAATTAGAGGATGACACAGCAGCGTCTCGGAGCAGGCCGAAGTTCAGCGGCGTAAACCCGAACCTCATCCACGAGGCCAATGCAGCGCACCGGCAGGCGATGGCCGTTTCCGATCTAGACCGGCACATCCAAATGAGTATGGATGGTCTGCGCTCGGACGTTGGCACCGCCGCAACGAAAGCGGCCCGGAGACGCTGAGCACAACCAAGCTCGCCCCGCACGGCTGAATCGGATGTACGGCACGGGACGATTCCAACAGAAATTAGCTAACGACAACGCCGATGAGATTCAGGAAGCTGCCGAGTCCGCAAAACAGCGGGCCAAAGACGCAGCCGATACCGCTATGCGTCAGGAGGAAGCGGCACAAGCGGATTGCGGATCGGAGACGCACAGCGCGAGCGTTGGGCGAAGCAGAAGACCGGAAAGAAGGCGGGATAGTCCCGGCTTATTCCCACATCCCCCCGCGAGAAGCGGCATCTGCGGATTGCCTGTAGAAGTAGAATGCCGCTACAATTCCGATCAACCAACACTTTCCAGAGCATAAGCGCCGTCCAGTGCTAGGGCAGCCCGTTGCGGGCGTTCCAGTTTACGCAATGTTCGGATGAAGTGAAGCTCCGCTTCGAGGGCGAATGCTGTCAAACTGATCGGTAGAGGCAGTGAAATATTTTGCTTCATTCTCAAGTTCACCCAGCCCCTTCAATCGCAGGCTGTAGAACTGGCCAGAACGGTCGAGCTTAACCCCGACAGCGAAGTATCCGGGCGCATTGCGGTGGACGAGGTTGCAGAAGTCCGTTTCATCCTGTGTCATCTCGGCTCGCTTTTTACTGCACAATCCACTGCACGATCACTGCACAAACTGGCCCGATTGTGCCCGATTCTCGGCAGTCTAGGCGCTCATCCCCGAGCTAAAGCGATGATTCCAAATGGGGCGGCTCTTCACATCCGGTTTTCAAGACCGCCTGTTTCAACCGCTCACACATCCCTCCGCGGCCTGCGGGACTGCGTTCATTGTACGACGCTGCCCACCGCGCCCAACCGCCGCTGCCGGGCTCCTGGCCAGCCAGAGATGCGCCCCGCAATTTACGATGAACCTCCGGAGGTTGTTCGTGGCGCGATCCCGCCGCGCTGCTCTCTATGTGTGGCCGCTACTATCGCCGATCCGACAAGCAGCGCATCGCCGAAGCCTTCCGCATCGGCATCCCGCCCTCGTTTGAGATTCTCCCGGACTACAACGTCGCGCCCCAGACCCTCCAGCCCGTCATCGTCGAAGATCGCGATACCGCGGAGACTGCGCTGCACATGATGCGCTGGGGACTCATCCCCTCCTGGTGCGATGATCCGAAGACCCTGGGCCTGACCACCATCAACGCCCAGGCCGAAAGCCTGATGAAGAAGCCGCTCTGGCGCGAGCCCTTTCTCCGCCGCCGCTGCCTCGTCCCCGCCGATGGCTTTTACGAATGGCAGAAGCTGGACGCAAAAAGCAAACAGCCCTGGGCCTACGCTCTCGCCAACGGCGAACCGCTCGCCTTCGCCGGCTTGTGGCAGCGCTGGCGCAGCCCCGACCGCACTCCCGACCGCCCCGAAGAGATCGAGACCTTCTCCATCGTGACCACAGAAGCCAACCAGCTCACCGCTCCCGCGCACAACCGCATGCCCGTCATCCTCGAACCGCGCGATTACGACCGCTGGCTGCACCCGGATGACTCCAGCCGGCCGCCCCTCGATCTGCTGCGCCCCCTCGACGCCGCACGCATGCGCGGCTGGAAGGTCAGCATCGCCGTCGGCAACGTGCGCAACAACAAGCCCGCCCTGATCGAGCCCGTCCCCGATCAACCGCCCCGGCCAACCCAACCCTCTCTCTTTTAAGGATTCTGCTCCTCTGCCAGGCCGGCGGTGATCATCGGCAATCCCGTCACCGGCCAGTGGCTCACCTGCGCATCCACGTTCGGCGCCAGCGCACAGTCCGCATTCGTCACCGGCGTCACATCGACATTCCATCCGTCGAGAACCACCAGCGGCGTGTCGCCCTTCAGGTCCGCCTTCGCTGCGTCAATGGTGATTGTGCGGCTCTCCCCCGGCGAAAGCCAGATGTAGTTATCGGAGTAGAAGACCGGCAGCACGCGCTCGCCCGTGCTCTTGCGGCGCAATTGCAGATGCGCCATCAGCGCCAGTGCCGGTCCCGGATTCTTCAGCCTCACCTCAAGCCGCAGGCGGTCGCCTTCGTCATGGCGGCTGATCGTTCCGTCCAGCGTCACCTTGGGCAGCGAATCCAGCGGCGTCAGGTCCTGGCCATTCGCAGGCCCCGGCTTCCAGTAGAGGTTGCGCGAAACGATCTTCCCCTCCGCATCGCGCAATTCGAGCTTCACAAAGTAGAGCCACGGCAGACGCTTCGGCAGTGGCGCCAGGCCCAGATCGATGGCGGTATCGGCCGGCCCGCTCACCGCAATGTCTCTGCTCACCATCGGCGGTCCAGCGGCCCCGTGTTCGATATTCAGGATCTCCACATGCGCGGTGTACCCGCTCAGCGCTTCCGGCTTATTGTTGATCACCTGCAGATGCTGGTTCGCCTCATCCATCTGGATGTGCACCATCTCCGCCGCGTGCATCACGGCGAACAGTGAGGCATTAGGCTCCAGATCGTAGGCGTACAGCTGCCACACAAAGCTGGGCTGCGCGGGATTGCTCATCCACGTGATCACGCCCGTATCCGGCGCGAACAGGTATGCGTTGCGCCCTTCATACATCGCGCGATACGCCTCCCAGTTCATCATCTGCGCTTTGCGGACGAAGTCCGCGAGGTTCACCACGCGACCGTAGCGCCCGGCCAGTACATACGGATAGGTATTGCCGTGCTGGGCCCCCTTGGCAAAGTCGTGCGCCGCCCAGTCATTGTCGATCGTCTCCCAGTCCTTCTGCGGCATCATGGCGTGGATCGACTCGATCGTCGGCACTGACATGCTCCCCGTCTCCGTCTTGAACGGCGCATCCTGTGCGTAAAAGGCTTCCGGCTCGCGCCAGTAATATGGACCGCTCGACATCACCCCGCGCCCCGCCGTCGAGCTGGGCTGGTACAGCCGCGCCGGATCCAGCTCCGGAATCATCTTCTCCAGCGCCGCGTTGATCTCCGGCGGCGGATACCCCTCATTCCGCGCACACCACAGCGCAATCGACGGGTGATTGCGGAAGCGCAGTATCTTATCCCGCACATTGGCCAGATAGATGGGCAGATCATCGGGATTCGGCCCGTCGCTGGGATTCGGCTGGAAGAATTCGTCCCAAATGAGGATGCCGTACTTATCGCACATCTCGTAGAAATCCTCGCTGGTGCTCTGCCCCACCCAGTTGCGGATCATGTTCATGTGCGCCAGCGCGTGCATGTGAATCTCGGCATCCAGCCGCGCCCGCGGAATGCGCTTCATCGCCTCATCCAGGCCCCAGTCGCCGCCGCGGATGAAGACCTTCACCCCATTCACTGAGATCGTCAGCGCGTCCATACCGCCGTACGTGATCTTGCGCATGCCAAATGTTGTATCGCGCGCGTCGGAGTCCTGTCCCCGTTCCACAAAATGCAGGTGCAGCGTGTAAAGATTCTGCGGACCGTACCCGTTCGGCCACCACAGCTTCGGATTTTCCACGTGCAGCGCCGCCGTCGTCTTCGGATCGAAGACGATGGTCTGCGTCGACTGTGCCGCCAGCGTCACCTTCTGCGAAAACTGCACATCGCCAAAGCTGCCTTCCAGCATGCCCGTCTGCTTCTTATCCGACGTATTCTCGACCGCGGCTTTCACCGTCACATCCGCGCTGTCCGTCCTCGGCAGCGGCAGATCGGTGATCACCAGCGGATCGTCCACCAGCACCGGCCCGGAGGCCGACAGCCACACCTTCCGCCACAGCCCGGTGTCGCGATCGCGCACCGCCTGCAGCCAGTCCCACCCGATCGTGCAGAGAAACGTCGGTCCGTCGATCGCCGTGATGCCGCCGTTCTTCCCTACCCCGTTCACAATGTCGTGCTCGTGCGGCACGCCCGGATGCGGCTGCGGCGAGACCCGCACCGCCAGCACCGCCGTCTCGCCCGGCTTCACGTACTTCGTGACGTCGAAGCGCCCGCGGATAAACGCCCCCTGAATCGTTCCCACCTGGCTGCCGTTCACCCACACGTCCGAAGTGAAATTGGCGCCGTCGAAATGCACCCACACCTGGCGATGCGCGTAATCCTTTGGCACCGTGAACGTCGTCCGATACCAGTACGAGGTCTTGTTCAGGCTCTCCGGAATGATGCTCTCGCGGTCGTTCTCCCCGTACAGCGGCTCCGGATAAACGCCGTCATTCACCATGCTGGTCAGCACCGTCCCCGGCACCGTCGCGGCCATCCATCCCTCCGCCTGGTAATCCTTCGCCGAAACCGTCGCGCCCGCCTGCGGCACCTTCGCCACGTCCTGCAACTGCCATCCGGTGCTGATCTCTACGGGAGACGGCATCGCCTTTTGCGCGACAGCCGCCGCCCCGCTCAATGCCAGAGCCGTCAAAGTCAGGGTCGCCAAAATCGGGATTGTCCTTGCCGCCAGCCGCCGCGCCACTCCCCACGTCAACACCGTTTCGCCTCGTTTCTGCTTCCAGCTCGGGCAGATCGGAAAATCTGCCCCGTCCAGTATTCACGATCCCCAGGGAAAGACAACCAGCCGCGCGCCAATCCATGTCCCTCCCCTGACCGCTGGCTGTGCTCCTGCGCAGCGGGTAGGGCACGCGGGCCGCCATCGCTCTCCGCATCCAGCCGGAACGACGCCGCTCTTCCCTCGTCCCTCGCAAAAACTCCAGCGGACGCCCACGCCGGCAGCGTATTCTGAGCCTTCCGACCGAAGGTGACCGTCAACCGCATGCGCATCGTCATGGCGACCGAGACGTTCCTGCCCAAGATCGACGGGATCGTCACCATGATCACGGCGACGGTGGAGTGCCTGCGCGCCCGCGGCGATGAGGTGCTTCTCTTCGCCCCCGCCGGCGGTCCCGCCGAGCTCTATGGAGCCCGCGTCATCGGCCTCCCTTCCGCGCCCTTTCCGTTTTATCCGGAGCTGCGCGTGGCCGCCCCCCGAGCCGCCATGCGCCGCCATATTGAGGAGTTTCAGCCCGATGTCGTGCACCTCTTCGAGCCCTCGCTGCTCGGCATTGGCGGCATCTACTACGCCCAGGTCCTGCATATCCCTCTGGTGATCTCCTACCACACCAACCTGCCGGCCTACCTGCGCTACTACCGGCTGGGCTTTTTGCAGAACGCCACGTGGAAGCTGATGCAGATTCGCCACGGCCGCGCCGACCTGAACCTCTGTACCTCCACGCCCATGATGGAGGACCTGGCCCACCACAACATCGATCGCCTCGCCCTCTGGGAACGCGCCGTCGATGCCGATCGCTTTCATCCCTCGCGTCGCTCAGACGAGATGCGCCGTACCCTGAGCGGCGGCGAGCCCCGGAAGCCCCTGCTCCTGTTTGTGGGCCGGCTCTGCGCCGAAAAAAACATCGGCAGCCTGCGCGCCGTGCTCGAGGCTATTCCCGATCTGCGCCTCGCCATTGTCGGCGACGGGCCCTTGCGCGGCGAACTGGAAAAGCACTTCCGCAACACGCCCACGCATTTCCCGGGATACCTCCGCGGTGAAGCCCTGGCCGCCGCATTTGCCTCTTCCGACCTCTTCGTCATGCCCTCGGAGACCGAAACCCTCGGCCTGGTTCTCATGGAGGCGATGGCCTCCGGCTGTTCGGTCGTCGCCTGTCGCGCCGGCGGCATTCCCGACGCGGTCGATGACGGCGTCACCGGCTTTCTGTACGAGCCCGGTATTGAGTCAGGAGAGAGCAGCCTGGTGGAAACCGTGCGCCGGGTTCTCGCCAACCCCGCGGAACGGGACACGGTGCGGACGCGTGCTCGTGCCGAGGTGGAGCGCCACGGCTGGCTGGAAGCCACTGATTTGCTCCGTCGCCAGTATCAGCAGGCCATCGATCATCCGCGCCCGCGCACCCAGCCCACCGGCTCTCCAGGACAGCGCAGCCTCGCCCGGCGCACCACCATGGCCGCCCTGCGCAGGCTGCTTCCCTGAGGCCGACTCCCTAGCGCGCGTTCGCAGCTGTGGTTTGGTAGGCGCCGTAATCGATGGTCAGCACGGCCGACCCACCCAGCCGCACGTGCGTGTCGCTCTCGTTGTGCTCCGGCAGCCAGAACGGCCCCGTCTTGGCATACACGTGGTGGATTTCCGTGCTGCGGATCCAGAAGGAAGGGTTCTGCGCCGGCGATGCATCGATCTTCGTCACCGCGTAGTCATCCGCATCCACGCAGATCGTGCCCCGATACAGAAGTTTTGCATCCGTCTTCGGCGCCACCGCCAGCAGATAGCAGGGGCGCCCATCGACATACTGTTCGCCCAGCAGGCTGAAGCTGTAGTTCGCCGGGTCCAGCGCCGTTTCCTGAGGATGCCGCGCCGCCGCCTCTTCCGTGGTCAGCAGCCTCTTCAGAACGTGATCCGCCAGCAGCTTCGATCCGGTCAGCGAGACAATCCGGAAGTGCTTGGTCTCCGGCGCCTCGTACGTGGCCTCTACCACCATGGTCGCGGTCAGGCTGGCCGGGAAGCCATGGTAGGTGACCGAATAGCGCCGCTGCTCCGTGTACCCCTTCAGATCCTCTGCCCGCTTTTTATTCGCTTCGGTCAGCCGCGCCACAATCTGATCCAGGCTCGGCGCGCCGGAAATGTCGGCGCCCGCCACCGGAATCGGCGCTGACAGATTGTTCATGGGAAGGTTACTTTTCTGCGCCAGAGAGCATGACGGCAAGGTGGCGAGGGACGCTGCAAGGGCCAGTCGGGACAGAAGATGCATGCTGGGTTCGGAAGGTTCTTTCTCACTGTTGCAGGTTGGCCGTCCGGCGTCAATGGGTTCTGCAAATCTTCATTCCCATCCGGCTGAATATACTGTAGGGTAAGTGGCACGTTCCTTTTCCGTCCCCTGCACGATCGCGGTCCGGCTGTGAGAGGGTGTTTCCGGACGCCATCGTCTTTCGTGCTCTGGCGCGGGAAAAAAGACGGATCGTCCCCTCGATCCTCGGTTCGAGATGTGAAAGACGGAGGCTGGGTGCACAATCAGGTTTTGCTGTTGTCGAAGGATCAGAACGAGGTTCTGCCCTTTCGCAGCGGTGTCTCACTCCACGGTCACACCTGTCATTCTCAGGAGAGCCTGGGCTTCATCGGCAGATACCTCCAGACTCATGGCTCCCTCAAAAAATGGATCGACGGCCAGAAGGCCTACTGCCATCGCACCTCCGGCATCAGCCTCGATTTTGAGCGCGCCTACTGGACTCCGCCCCTCTGCGAGCGCATGGCCATGGAAGTCGAAGAGCAGCAGATCGCCGGGCTCGGCCTCCAGCCTTTCGTCTCCCTCTCCGATCACAACTCCATCTACGCCTCCACCCTCCTGCGCCAGTCCCCGGAATTCGCCCGCGTTCCCATCTCCACCGAATGGACCGTCCCCTTCGGACGCGCCATTTTCCATATCGGCGTCCACAATCTGCCCGCAGCCAGCGCCGAATCCTGCATGGCCGCCATGCACCAGGCCACCGCGGCTGCCGACGAGCAGCAGATCTTCCGCCTCTTTGCCGAGTTCTGCAGCATCCCCGACGTCCTGCTCGTCTTCAATCATCCCCTCTGGAACTTTGAAAAGATCCCGGCTCCGGTCTTCCAGTACGAGCTCGATCGCTTCCTCTCCTCCGCCAATCAGTACATGCACGCCCTTGAAATCAACGGGATGCGCCGCCACGAGGAGAACCGTGCCGTCCTTCGCCTCGCCGACGCGTGGGATCAGGTCCTGATCTCCGGCGGCGACCGCCACGGACGCGAGCCCAATGCCTCCCTGAATCTGAGCAACGCCACCGACTTCTCCGAATTTGTCGACGAAATCCGTATCGGCCGGCGCAGCACCGTCCTCATCATGCCCCAGTATGGCCAGCCCTTCGCCTGGCGCATGTACCAGAACTTTACCCACATCATCGCGGATTATCCCCATCATCCCGAAGGCCGCCGCCGCTGGGATGAGCGCACCTATCATCCCGATCGTGCCGGCAACGTCGTCCCCATGGCCCGGCTCTGGAAGGTCGACCCTCCCGGCTTCCTCAAAACCATCTTCTCCCTGGCCCCGGCCGCCACGCACTTGCCCGTTAGCTCTCTCATGCATCGCATGATGCTCGCGCAGAACGCCAGTCTCGTCCTCCCCAAAGGCCGCCCGGCGCAGGAGGCAAGCGCCGAAGCAGCACTCCGCACTGCGCTCGCCGACGCGCAGCCCCGCAATCGCCGCGACGACTACCTGCTCAGCCGCACCGAACCCGCCTCGGATTAACCCCCCACTTCCTCCTTCGAATCCGGCCCTCGGGCACGTTCGCCCCGTCGCGAGATTTTTTCCACAGTTTCCATTCCGCGCCTCCCGGCGTAGCATCTTCTGTGGTCAAACGACCGCACCGTGAGTGCGGCATCCCCTCCCCCGGCCACCTGCACGTCAGCACGTCCTCTGCACGCCCTCTCGGTGAGGTTTCCTCGCGAAACCCCCACCCTCGTAGATGCACGACCCCAGGAACGACCTGATTGGCACGACCCCGCTTGATCCCTTTCTGGAGGCTTCTATGAAGTATTTCTGCCTGCTCGCCTGCGCGCTTCTCGCCGCCGGCGGCGCGTCTGCCTTTGCCACCGTTACCGTCAGCTCTCCCGCCGCCAACAGCACCGTCCACTCTCCCGTGACTTACATCGCCAGCGCCACCACTTCCACCTGCTCCAAAGGCGTCGCGTCCATGGGCATCTATATCGACAACAAATTGACTTACACCCATCAGGGCACCAGCCTTGATACCAGCCTGGCCTTCAATCCCGGCACCTACGACACGGTCGTCGAAGAATGGGATCATTGCGGCGGCGCTTCCTATGTCCATGTGCCCATCACGGTGACCAGCGCCTCCGGCACCGCCGGGGTCACGGTCATCACGCCCGCGCCCAACAGCACCGTCACCTCGCCGGTCACCTACGACGCCACGGCGACCACCTCCACCTGCTCCCAGGGCGTCGCTTCCATGGGGATTTACGTCGATAACAAGCTCATCTACACGCACCAGGGCGCCAGCCTCGACACACAAATCACTCTGAACCCCGGCGCCGAGCACACCGTGGTCGAAGAATGGGACCATTGCGGCGGCGCCGCCTACACCACCATCAATCTCACCGTCGCCTCATCGACTGCGCAGAACCCCACCGTCGGCATCACCGCGAACCCCACCTCCGTGGCCTCCGGCAGCCCTTCCACGCTCACCGTCACCGCCACCAATGCGACCACAGTAACCGTCACCGGCGGCGGCAATACCTATAGCGTGCCGGCCGCCGGTGGCACACTCTCCGTGAGTCCAGCGGAGACCACCACCTACACCGCGGAAGCGACCAGCTCCACCGCCAACGCCTCGGCCTCGGCCTCGGCCACCGTGAACGTGATTGCCGTCGGCAGCCTGCAGTCCATCGACCATGTCGTTTTCATGCTGCAGGAAAACCACACCTTCGATAGCTACTTCGGCATGCTGAATCCGTATCGCGGCGCGAATGGCTGGAACATCGGCGATGACGGCAAAAACTACGCAGTGGACGGCGTCGACGACAAGCTCAGCACGATCAGCAACGAGGATGATGAGGGCACGTCTTACCCCCTCTTCAAATTCACCACCACCTGCATTGACGATGCGAGCTCGGACTGGCTGGCCAGCTATGGCGACGTCAACCGCTATAACTTCACCACCGCTCGCCCCATCAATATGGACGGCTTTGTCCACAATGCCGAGGGTTACGCGAAAGCATGCGTCGCCAGCGGGACGTGTTCCGGTAAGTTCACAGATACCACCGGCCAGCGGGCCATGGGGTATTACGACCAGACCTACCTCAACTACTACTACTACATGGCTTCGCAGTTCGCGTTGTCCGATCGCTGGTTCTCCCCCGTGTCCAGCAAAAGCGTCGCCAACCGGCTCGCCACCTTCACCGGTGGCACCACCCAGGGCCTGGTCGAAGATCCCAGCAACGACGACCACCTCGGCGTCGAGCTCAATATCCCCACCATCTTCGAGGAGCTCGAACAGGCCAATGTCTCCTGGAAGATCTACTACACCTCCACCATGGGCTATTGCCTGGCCGATGAGGGAGAGTGCTCGGGCGGAACCGACGCCAACTTCCCCGCCACCTGGTTCACTTACTTCAGCTACCACAACCAGTTCCTGTATCAGAACCCATCCCATGCCGCCTGCACCGGCACAACCCAATCCTCCACGGCGGTCGGGGATACCTCGGCCTCCTTCTGCATCGACACAACCCACATCGCTCCCCTCACCACCTATTACACCGATCTGCAGAACGGCACGCTGCCCAGCTTCTCCTTCATCGAGTCCGGATCCGGCCTGGATGACGAACATCCCGGCTCTGCACAATCCATCCTTCTCGGCCAGCTCGAAGTATCGAAGGTGATCAACGCCTTCATGGCCAGTCCGGAGTGGAGTAACTCCGTCTTCTTCTTCAGCTATGACGAAGGCGGCGGACCCTACGACCATGTCCCCCCGGTCCCCGGCCACTCCAACCAGAACACCGACGCCACCCTGGGCAGCGCTGCCCTCAGCAGCGTCCCCGATATCTCCTCGATTGCCGTGAACGCCGACAGCGACAACCCCTGCGTGCCCGCCGGCGGCAAGCCCACTCTGCATTGCGATGTGAAAGCCGGGTATCCCGGCGCGAGTTCCAGCGACGCGGCCGCCCAGCAGGGCTTCGCCGCGCAGCTGGGCTTCCGCCTTCCCAACATGGTCATCTCGCCTTTCGATCGCAAACACTACGTCTCGCACATTCCCATGGATCACACCGCGATCATCAGGTTCGTGGAAAACCGCTTCATCGGCAGCTCCGCCTACCTCACCAATCGCGACAAGGCCCAACCCAACCTGCTCGACTTTTTCGACTTCACCGATATTCCCTGGGCCACGCCGCCCACCCCGCCCGCGCCCGTCACTGCCGGCTCGCTCGGCGACGACCCCTGCCACGCAGCCACGATGTAGTTCGCTGCCTCACGCTCCACACACAAAGAGAGGGGATCATCCGCCGGATGATCCCCTCTCTCTTCACACAGAATTCCCGGCTAAGAACCGCCGCTCATGGCGCCGCCGCCGCCCGCGCCCCCTCCAGCTCCCTCCGCAACAGAGCGAAATGGTCGCGATCGGATTCATACACGCCCACCGGCGGCAGCTCCTTGACCAGCGCATTCCCCTTTTCCCACGATTCCCAGGCCTCTTCCAGACGCTGCTCGCTCCAGCACAATGCGCTCCGCGCCAGCCAGTAATCCGCATCGTGGTGCATCGGCTTCCTCGCCTCCATCCGATCCCACCACTGCCGCGTCCCGGCGCCGTCGCGCTGCACATACGCCTTGCCAAAAACAAACGCCGTGCACAGCTCCGCGGGAATATCCGGCGCCGACCGCTGAAAGACCGCCTCCGCCTCCTGCAAAGCCTGCCCGGCTTCCACCAGACGGCCGCAATCCAGGTAGTACGAGCTCGCCAGCAGCCGCAGCAGCAGAGCCTGCTGCCCCACCCCAATCGCCTCCGCGGCCCGATGAATCGCCTCAATGTCAAAATCGCGCGGGCGCAGCGGTGTCACCGTCGTGGCCGCCGCCGCCGAAAATGCCCGATGCAGATCCGCCCACGGCCCCCCCCACAGCATCTGCCAGATGCGCGCCCCATCCGAATAAAACGACTTCGTCCGGAACGGAATCAGATTCAGCACCGACACCACCACCGACAGCGTCGCGAAGACCGCCAGCGGCAGCCAGATCAGTTCCTGCCGCTCGCGCGGAGAAGTAAATACCGCTCCCAGCGCCATCGCTCCCGTCAGCAGGCCCGCGCACGAGCCCGCCGCCACCATCGTCACCTCTCGCCACACCGGCGGCCGCGGCTTGCCCGGCACCACCGTCGTCGCCCCGCCCGGCGTCAGAAATCCTGTCAGCACAAACCGGAATCTCCACTGCCCGTCGCGCATGTGCCACTGCAGCGGCCCTACGATGAATCCCCGCACCTTCATGCCCAGCGCCTTGCCCACCGCGGCATGCCCGAATTCGTGGATGCCCACCATGGCCAGTTGCGCCACCAGCAGCACCATCAGCTTCGCTGTGAACGATGTCTCATCCGCCGGCAACTGGTGCATCCGCGCCCAGCGCCACCACCAGCTCATCCCCGCCAGAAACGCGCCCGCCCCGGCAATCCAGATCACCCGGTTCAGGATCGCGTTCGTTCCATCCCCCGGAATCGGCTGCAGCCTTTCTTCGCAGCTCGTCACGTCCTCCCTGCGGAACGCAAGCAGCCCGGCCAGCCCAAACGCCAGCAGCACCGAATCCGCATTGACGAAGGCACCCGGCGACTCCAGCAGGTAGCGGCGATCCATATAGAGGAACAGGCTCCCCAGCGCCACATTGAGGATACTCGCCGCGATTCCCCATGCCCGCGCCGTCCGCCGGCCCTGCCAGAAGCTCCAGCACGCCATCGCATACACAAGGCCCAGCAGCGGAGCGGCTGCGCTCGCCCCTGCACTGGCCAGACTGGTGGGAAAGTGGGCCCGCGGCCAGCCCAGAATGTTCAGCAGAGCCGACACCGACGACCGCAGAAAGATCACCGCTCCCAGAGCGAACACCCAGCTCAGAAATGTTCTGACGGCCCGCATGGGACACCTTGCCTGCTGATCCGGGAGATGCCCTATCCTCGGCGCACCCTGCACAAGAAACAATGCAACTTAGGAGGCACCCCCGACTCTCCGCTCCATCGACTGCTCCTCCTTTGCATCAGGCAAGCGGTTCAGCCATGCCGTAAGCAACGACCTCAGGCTGGACTTCAGCCCCTGAGCCTCGTAGCAGGGCACGACCTCCTTCGTGCCATCAACCGCTGCCAATAGACCCGGGCTTCAGCCCCTGAGCTCCTCCCATTCCCTCCTCTGACCCATTTGGGGAGTACCGCAGTAAGCCGTCGCGCCCCATCATGAAAAATACGGTCCCGAATCGTCCATCCCCCTCCACCGGCGATCCCCGATCCACTGTGAGCTATGACCCTTCCCGCCACCATCACGAAGGCGCCCCAATGAGCGCCGCACCCCAGCCCCCCGCCGATCCCACTTTCAGCTTTGCCTTCCAGCCCATCGTGGACGCCGTCGCCGGCGAGGTCTCCGGCTTTGAAGCCCTCATCCGCGGCACATGGGACGAGCCCGCCTGGCAGGTCCTCCAGCAGGTCCCCCCTCAGCGTCTCAACCAGTTCGACCAGGCCGCTCGCGGCGAAGCCATCTCCCTGGCCGCGCGCCTCGGCGTCAAGGGCAATCTCCACCTCAATTTCCTGCCCAACGCCTTGCAGGACTCGCCGAAGACCATCCTCACCACCATCGACCACGCCCATCGGGTGGGCCTGCCCATCCATCGCATCGTCCTGGAAGTGCAGGAGCGCGATGTCTCGCAGAATCCCTCGGAGTTTGCCGACCTCATGCGCGAAGTCCGCGGCCTCGGCATCCAGCTCGCCATCGACGACTACGGCGGCGGCGGCACCGGCCTCAACCTCCTCGCCGACCTCGATCCCGATCAGATCAAACTCGATATGGGCCTCATCCGCGGCATCGAGCGCCACGGCCCCCGCCAGTCCATCGTGCGCGCCATCGTCTCCCTCTGTGCCGATCTCGATATCGCCGTCGTCGCGGAAGGCGTCGAAACCGTGCCGCAGTTTTCCTGGCTCGCCGCCAACCACGTCCGCCTCTTTCAGGGATACCTCTTCGCCCGCCCCGCCTTTGAAGCCTTCCCTACCGCCACCTTCCCACCCCTGCCCGCCGACGTAGCCCTGCCCCCCGCCCTCCCCGTCGAACCGGTTCGCCCCCCAGCCGCCGCCCGCCGCAAAAAGGGATAACCTGCCTTTTCAAGGGCATCGAGCGATGCCGCAGCAGATTCCAGTCCCCTCCCCGCTTCCACAGCGCCACGCAGAGAAGACGAACGGTCTCTTCGGACACATCCGGTCGCGCCCGCGCGCCTGAATCGATCCCCAGTCACGTGCCTTTCTCATCAGTTTGGTACTATTCCGAAAAAGCAATGGGGGAAAGAAGTCCACGACCGTGAACCATTCGGCTTTTTTGTCCTGGGTTCCGGGTCTCACGCACCCTCAGGAGCCTGCAACCGGGTGTGAGCCGGTTTCTGCCGTCTGTTGTTTGAGGGCTGTATTCCCCAACTCAGCAAACTCTGTCCAGATCTGACGAAGAGGCACTCGTCGGTTGGGTGGCGTTCGCAGCCGGGATGAGGATCGCATGCAGCGAAGAGATTTTGTGCGGCTGGGATGGGCCACCATCATCGCGGCTGGAACCGGCAGCCTCCCCGCGCCCGCCGACTCGCCAGGCTTCCAGCCGATTCCGGAGCCGCCCCAGCATCGGATGAGGCCGTCGGCACCGAAACCCGGCGCGCATGCCGCGGATTTTACCCTGCAAATTGCGCCCATGCTGGTGGAGTTGGCCCCCCAGGTTGTCATCAGCACCATCGGATACAGCAACAAAGTCCCCGGGCCCCTGTTGCGGATGCGCGAGGGCCAGCGCGTCACCGTCGACGTCGTCAACGAAACCGACGTTCCCGAGTACGTGCATTGGCATGGCCTGTTCGTTCCCCCGGAAGTGGATGGCGTAAAGGAAGAAGGCACTCCCCCCGTCCCGCCCCACGGCCGCCGGCGCTATCAATTCGTGGCCACGCCGGCGGGTTCGCGATGGTACCACTCCCATACCGCCGCCATGATGGATCTGCATCGGGGCGCCTACACCGGCCAGTTCGGCTTTCTCATGATCGATTCTGCCGATGACCCCGGGCGCTACGACCAGGAGGTCTTTCTGGCGCTGCGTGAATGGCAATATTTTCTCTCTACGGTGGATCCGGACGAGATGGCAGCGAATCCCCACGACCCCATGCCCGAAAAACCCGCCACTCCTGACCGCCGTCCCAACGGTCTCGAAGTCACCGCCCCCCTGTATTCGATCAACGACAAAATACTCGGGGCCGGGGATCCCCTCCGCGTGCAGCCCGGTCAGCGCGTCCTCCTCCACCTGCTCAACGCCAGCGCTGCGCAGATTCATCGCGTGGCTTTGCCCGGTCACAGGTTTCAGGTGATTGCTCTCGACGGCAATCCTGTGCCGGCCCCTCAGCCGGTCGATGTGATTGAGATCGCCCCCGGCGAGCGCGTCGATGCGATTGTGGAGATGAATAACCCCGGCGTCTGGATCTTAGGAGAGATCCGCGATGTCGCGCGGCTCTCCGGCATGGGCATCGTGGTGGAATATGCCAATCAGAAGCAGCGCGCGCAATGGACTCCGCCTCCGCGGTCGCACTGGGACTACTCCATCTTCGGCACCACCGCGCCCCATCCTGCGCCGGACCACACCATCGACATGGTCTTTGAAAAAGTGCCTGGCGGACCCAATGGAATCAATCACTGGCTCGTCAACGGCAGGGAATATCCGCATGACCGGGAATTCCTCTTCCATCAGGGACGCCGCTACCGGCTCGTCTTTCACAATCGCAGCGACGACTCTCACCCTCTCCATATCCACCGCCACAGGTTCGAGCTCGTCGACCTCAACGGCAAGCCCACCGCTGGCATCAGGAAAGACACCGTGATCGTTCCCGCCTATGGACGCGCCACGGTGGATCTGGTCGCCGACCATCCCGGCCTCACGCTGTTTCACTGCCATATGCAGCAGCACATGGATTTTGGTTTCATGGCCCTGTTTCGCTACGCCTGAGCACCGCGTCGCGCATGCCCCGCCGGACGCCGGTTCCTCCCTCTGCTTTTGGCTGGACCGCGCTGCCCCATCCCTGCCTGTCACCGCATCTTCACAGGTTTGAAACACGCGCGAAACCTTGAAGCGATACAAGTGAGTGATTTGGCAGGATTCCCCATCCCCATCCCGACCCCAAATCCGAAACGTGAGGACTGTATGGAGACGACGCAAGGCAGGATTCGTGCGGCTGTGCTGACAGGCGCGGTCGCCTCGGCGCTGGCATTTGCAGCCGTGGCAAGTGCGCAGAATCAAAACCCCCATCCCAATCCATGGGTCAACAGCCGCGGCTGGTCACCCGCCAACTGGGTGCCAAACGACAATCCCTGGCCGTACAACAAATTGCAAAACCCGCCCGTGCTGGGCGTGGTGGGCGACGTCGCCTGCCAGCCAGGTGAGGAAGAGAGCGGTGAGAAGGCCGGGGAAAACTGTGACGGAGACACCGCTCAGAATCTGGTCGAATCCCAGGCAGCCACTGCGCAACAGATTGAGAATATGAAGCCGGACCGCGTCGCGCTGCTCGGCGACGAGCAATACCAGGTAGGCCAGTACTCCGACTTTGAGAACTCCTACGAATTGACCTATGGCGCCTTCAAAATGATCACCCGGCCTGCGCCTGGCAACCACGAGTTCTATACCGAGCACGGCGCCATCGGCGTTGCCGGCTACGGCTACTTCTCCTACTTCAACGGCGTCCAGCACAATGCCGACGGATCCACCATGACCGCTACCATCGCCGGCAATCCCGACACCGCCGGTACCTTCACCCAGCCCGTGCCCTATTCGGATGGACAGGCGGGCCACTTCGCGCAAACCGGCGGTCTTGGAACCAACACCACCGGCGGCCCGGTCGGCGTCGGAGATGGCTGGTACTCCTATAACCTCGGCGGGTGGCACCTGATCTCGCTCAATATCGAGTGCGAGACACAGCCGGGCGGTTGTTCCACCACCGGCTCCTGGTTTGCCGCCGAGCTCGCGTGGCTGCAAAAAGATCTCGCGGCCAATCATTCCGCCTGCACACTCGCCTACTGGCACCAGCCCACTTTTAGCCCGGCCAACGGCCTCGGCGAAGAAGGCACGACCGCTGTGGCCTTCTGGCAACTGCTTTACCAGTACGGGGCCGATCTGATCCTCAACGGACACGACCACCTCTACGGCCGCTACCGCCCCCTCGACCCCTCCGGGAATTACGATCCAAAGCGGGGGATTCGCGAATTCGTCGTGGGCACGGGCGGCGAGACCCTCGATACAGTTGTCACAGCCGACACCACGGCCGCTGATCCCACCGGCAACGTCAACTTCAATGCACAGAACCTTCAGGCGTCCAGCGGAGAATTCTGGGGCGTCATGGGCCTGACGCTCCTTCCCAACGGCTACAGGTGGGATTACGAGTCGGCATTGAAGGATCCCGCGCAGACAACCGGTCCGGCTTCTTTCAGTGACAAAGGCGTGGGCACCTGCCACGGTCCGGACACCCGGTGGTGACCGGATTGTCTTCGCCGCGTCCCGCCTGACCTTGCTTCAGCGCGCATGCCCCCTTCGCGCCCCCGGGCGAAGGGGGCATGCTCCGCCCACCGCAAAAAGAGCGAAGCAGGAACTGTGTCCCGAGCGAAGCCGAGGGACCTGCATTTCTCCTCCCCTCGCGCGCAACGTATACTTCGCCGACGTGCCTGCAGCGTTCACCAGAGTGACGCCCCCCCAGCTGTCATCCTGAGCGAAAGGGGCCCCGAATGCCTTGCAGTTCGGGGGTGGTGAGTGAAGGATCCGCGGTTGCCTTTCCGTGCCCGATCCGCGGCTCGAAACCTCCGCAAGATCGACGACCCACTCAGAGCTCCGGATCGATGCCGGGTGCCCCATCCTTGTCGCCCCGCGCCGTTCGGGGCGACAGGTGGGAAACCGGAAATCTCAATTCTTGATTGTTCCGGTTGACCGGCAATACGGAATATTCGGCCCTGACGCCAACGCAACCTCCGTGCTCTCTGTGTTCTCTGGGTTGAGTCTTTGCCGGTTTACCGGCAACCCGGAAGCTTCGAGCAGACCGATGCAGATGGACAACCGCAGATCCTTCGCCGCCCCGCTCCTCAGGATGACAACTCAGAAGGGATAGGCTTGGAGGCCTTAAAACCGGCAACCCGCAGGTTGCAGGCTCGCCAGAACCAGAAATCCCCCGAATACGAAGAAATCCCTCGGTCTGTGGAAATCCTGTCAAGCCCCCTGCCGCCCTGACGAAAGCAACAACCGTTGATACATAACCACTTCCACGCCAGAATTCCCCCTGGAATCTGGCACTAAATCCGTTCGAAACTGCTATTCTGAACTTATAGAGTAAGAAAAGAAAAAGCCCGCCGCGTGCGGGCTTTTTCTATTGGGAGCGCCCGTGCCGAATCCCTCCAACTCGAAGCGCAGAATCCATGCAGGTGAAAAGCGCCCGCATCGCCTGACGCAGGCCGCCGGCGTCTCCGGCGCGCCCCGACTTCTGCACCCGGCCCCTCATTGCAGCATTCCCGGCATGAACGGATCTGCTGACGCTGCAATCATCCACGCACGTCGAGGTCGCGAGTGCTGCATTCCGGGCCGCCGTTGCTGCACTCCAGCCCCGAGCGGAAGTGTTTTCGAATCGAGAGGTTGCCGCGTACCTCAGGTTGAAGGCCTCGCGAACTCCTGCAGAATCAAACACGGCTCCCAGAGGGGGGGGCGCCGAGAGCGCAAAGCCCATCGTGTACCTCTTCTCGATCGGCGCCTTCTTCTTCGCCCGGGTCGTCGCCCCCTTCGCCGCTGGCGCCGGCGTCTCCTGCGGTATCGGCGGCCCGAAGTTGAAGTCCTTCGTCACCCGCATGTTCAGCATCAGCACCCCAGGCCCGTTGCCATAGTTGATGGGAATAATCGTCTGCCCCGCTATGGGCTGAATGTCGAAGACGCCCAGGGTCGTATGCACCACGCTCGCCCGCGTCAGATCCGTCGCAAACGCCGGCCGGTCGTTGAACTGCGTGTCCCCGTTCAGATCCTGAACTGCGACGATTTCTTCGTCACCGGTCCGTCCACATCGCCTTCCAGCTCCAGCGCGTGGTACGGCGGCTGGTCGTGACAAACGGATTGCGCGAGTTGAAGCTCGAGTCGTTCCCGCGCATCCACCAGTTGCCGTGCCACTTGTCCGCGCCCGGCTTGGTGAAGATCTCAATCCGGCCCAGCCAGAAAAGGGGAACTCAATCTATTGTGCTTTCTTAGACGAACCAGCAGCACAAAACGTTCAATGAATGTTCATGCCGGTGGGGCGCCTTCTGGGTTGAAAGCTGCCGGCCCTGTTACCGCGGCAACAGCTCAAATTGCCGAATCCCCACGCGCGCGCCCGTCGTGTCTCGCACCGCCGACGGGAAAAAAAGCACCGTGATCGTATCGAACTCCCGTGCCGCGGGATTTTGTGGGATCGTAAACATCAAATCCTCTTCCACCGGGGTGCCCTTGTACGAAAACGCCGGAGGCTCCGACGACAGCATCGGCTCCACCCCCAGCACCAGCGTGGGCTTGTCCAGCCCCCGCGCGCGCGAGTCCGTGAGTAGCACCCCCACCTCGATGCGCCCCTCTCGATTGTCGCCATTGCGCAGCGTCAGCTCAAAACCCTCGCCCCCCTGCACCGGAATCGCCTGCGGCAGCGTCTGATGCGCCTGCATGGCCAGCGGCACCCACCCCGTTGAATAGATATTCATCGCCACCGGGTCGCCGTGCGCCAGGTGCGGATGCAGCCCCGGCCCGTGCTGCGGCGCCTGAAAATACCAATACGATCCGTCAAACGGAATCACCACCGGCCGGTGCGTTCCCGCCTGCAGCACATTTCGCTGCACCGGCAGCGGCGGCAGCTCTTTCTTCTTATCTGTAACCGTGAACAGAACAATCCCGCGATACGCATCGTCCACCGCGGCTCCCGCCTTTCTCGCCTGAGCCTGGGCAGTCGCGCCGGCTGCGCCGCCCATGGGTCCCGCCGTTCCCTGCGATGGCCGCATCCACGCCAGCCGCATCGTCAGCAGTGCCACCACCAACGCCAGCGCCGCCCCTGCCGCTCCGCCCAGGCGCCTTCGCGGGTCTACGGGCCGATGGTCCGGCCGGGCCAGCGACGCCAGCATCTTCCACGTGAAGACCACGCAGCCGAACGCCAGCCAGACCCCCGCCCAAAAAACCTCGCCTCGCAGCAGAAAAACGAACGCCGCCTCCAGGCACACCGCAATCAGCGCCGACTGCTTTGCCCCCGACTTCGACGGCGGCAGCTCCGCAAAAGTCGGGCCCTTCGCAACCATCGCCGCCTCATCGTCCTCCTTCGGAACCGCCGGAGATACCGCCCGCAGACAGACGGCCAGCCCCGCGGCCATACCCGCCACCAGCGCCAGCAGCCATGGCGAAGCCTCGACAAACAGCAACACCAGCGGCGGGATCAGTACCCAGACCGGCGCGGCGTTCACCCCGGCCCGCAGCAGCTGCCTCCGGTTGCGTGTCTGCGCGAAGCCGCCCGCCAGCGCCATGCCCAGCGTGCCCGCAATCACCGCGGCCGCCAGCCACAGGGCCCCTCTCATCGCTGCGAACAGGAACGAGATTCCGCCGGAGATGTCGGGCCGCGACCACCACGCTACCGTGACCGCCGCCATCAGCCCCGCGGCGATCGCTCCCCAGTGAGCTCCCCGTGTTGTTTCAGGACCCTCGCGCTCCGCCATGCTCTGCTCCTCGCGATGAGTGCATTGACCTGTTACACATCCGCTGTTCGTGCCCGCTTGCGCCGTCCGCGCGGCAGCGCCGCCATGATCGCCACGCTCAGCGTGAACCAGCACGCCGCGTCATAAGGAATGAACACCGGCTGCCGGATCAACCGCACGTACGTCATCTGCTCGATGTTGATCCACGAATGGGGCGTCAGGCTCACCAACAACGTCGCCGCTGCCAGCGCCGCCGCAAACACCGGCACGCTGAGCCAGATCCCGCGCAGCAATCGCCGCCCGTCAAAACGCCACGTGGTCATCGAGTACAGCGCAACGCAGATCGCCAGACCCGTCCACAGGAACACCAGCGCCATGCCCAGCGAATATCCCAGGTCGCACACCGTCGACCACGGCCAGGTCATCTCCCACAGCCGCGCCTCAAACGCTTCGTTCTGCCGCTGGATTAACTCCAGTGCCGGCGCGGAAAGGCTCCATACCAGAGCAAACAGCAGCGCCGGCCAGCAGCACTGCAGCTTCCGCTCGAATCCAGACAGCAGGGCCAGCCCAACCTGCCCCCACAGCCAGCGCGTCGAGCGCCCCTCGGCCAACTCCTCCAGCACGTCGCCGGTCAGTCCCGGATCTGAACCGCCCGGCACCAGATGATCGAGAGCCCACACCGCCAACCGGGAGCTCCGGCTCAGACTCCGGCTCATGCTTTGCCTCCCTCGTGTTCAGGTAGACTCCGCCACAGCGTCGTAAGTGCCCGCCGCGTCGCCTGCACCTGCCGCAGCCCCTCCTTCGTCACCCGAAAGAAGCGCCGTGCCCGCCCGCCCCGCTCCGGAGTCGGCTCGCCCAGGCTCGACGTCACCAGCCCCTTCCCCTCCAGCCGTTCCAGTGCCGCGTAAATGCTGCCCAGCGCCACCTCGCGCCCGCGAATCGCTCGCAGCTCCCGCGCCACCGGCACGCCGTACGCCTCATCGCCCAGGCGGATCAGCGCCAGCAGCACCATCATTTCCATTTCCCCGAGAAAGCCTCGCTGCGTCATTTGTTCGCTATTGTTGAATAAATCGCCCTCGCCCGTCAAGACCCCCCGCCGAGGACCTCTCCCATTCCCCTGGAATCTCAATCCACTCGTTGTCTCGTGTCCCTTCGTGGACACTCGAGTCCACCCGCGAACAAACCTCGGCTCGCCCGGCGGACCAATCTACCGGCGAATCAGAAGATTGCCGTTCCTCTCCTTTGGCCCACGACGTGCCTCTTACGCTTACCCCAGACGCGAGCCGCTCCCCCTGTCGCGCGCTGGCGGCCCTCAAAATCAAGCTGTCCCCGGGAGGATCCATGGTGGTCACGCTGATGCAGGACATCCGCTATGCGCTGCGGCAACTGAAAAAGACACCCGGCTTCACCGCCACCGCCGTGCTCACCCTCGCCCTCGGCATCGGCGCCAACGCCGCCATCTTCACCCTGGTCAACGCCGTCCTGCTCAGGAACCTCCCCGTCGCCGACCCCGCCACCCTCGTGCGCCTCGGCAATACCGATCAGTGCTGCGTCAGCGGCGGCTATATTCCCAACGACAACTCCTACTCCCTCTTCTCCACCAATACCTGGCAGCAACTCCGCAAAGACCTTCCCGAGTTTCAGGACCTGGCCGCGATGGAATCCGGCTTCACCTACCGTCCCGTCACCGTTCGTCGCGACGGCAGCCAGGTGGCCGCCCGCTCCGTCATGGGCGAGTTCGTCTCCGGCAATTACTTCCGCACCTTCGGCCTGCGTCCCGATGCCGGCCGCCTCTTCACCGACTCGGACGACACGCCCGGCGCGCCGATGGTCGCCGTCCTCAGCTACCAGAACTGGCACGACAATTACGCGAGCGATCCCTCCGTCATCGGCTCTACATTCTGGGTCAACACCAAACCCGTCCAGATCGTGGGCATCGCCCCCCAGGGCTTTTACGGCGACCGCCTCACCTCCACGCCGCCCGACTACTACATGCCCATCCAGTCGATGGACGTCCTCCTCGGCGTCGACTATGTCCCCGATCCAAAAACGCGGTGGATCTATATCGTCGGCCGCCTCCGCCCCGGCACCCAGCTCGCGCCGCTCCAGTCGAAGGTCAGCGGCCTGTTCCGCAACATCGTCGCCTCCGAACCCGTCTACGCCGGCGAAAAAGGCAAACTCGCTCTGTCTCGCGCTCACATCGTTCTTACCCCGGCAGGTGCCGGCATCCAGTCCCTCCAGGACCAGTACAAATCCAACCTCCACCTGCTCATGTGGATCTCGGCCGTCGTCCTTCTCATCGCCTGCGCCAATATCGCCAATCTGCTGCTCGTCCGCGGCATGAACCGCAAAGCCGAGATGTCCATCCGCACCGCACTCGGCGCCCAGCGCGTCCGCCTCATTCGCCAGCTGCTCACCGAGAGCCTCGTCCTCGCCGCCATCGGCGGCATCGCCGGATTAGCGATTGCCTGGCTCGGATCCCACGGTCTGCTGGTGATGGCCTTCCCCGGCGACCCGAACGTGCCCATCAATGGCAGTCCCTCCGCACCCGTCCTGCTGTTTGCCTGCGGAGTCTGCCTCGTCACCGGAATCCTCTTCGGCGTCGCCCCCGCCTGGATCAGCGCCAGGGCTCATCCCGCGGATGCGCTCCGCACCGGCGCCCGCACCACCGCCTCCGGAGCCTCCCTGCTGCAGCGCAGCCTGGTCGTCCTCCAGGCCGGCCTCTCTCTGGTTCTGCTCGTCGGCGCCGGCCTCTTCGCGCAAAGCCTCAACAAGCTGCAGAGCAGCGACCTCAAGCTCGACGCCCGCAACCGCTACATCATCCACATCAATCCCCAGGCCGCCGGTTATCCGGGATCCAAACTCGCGCCGCTCTATCAGGCCTTCCACGATCGCTTCCACGCCATTCCCGGCGTCGTCCACGTTGCCTGGACCACCTACACGCCCATGGAAGACGACAACTGGGACTCCGGCTTCAAGGTCGATGCGCGCCCCGACGGCGGCCTCGACGCCTCCACCGTCTACGTTTCGCCCGAATATTTCGACTCCGTCGGCACCAGCGTCCTGCTCGGCCGCGCCTTCACGCCGCAGGACTCCCCCACCTCGCCCACCGTCGTCGTCGTCAACAAGACCTTCGTCAAGGATGCATTCCCCGCCGGCACCAACCCCATCGGCAGGCACGTCGGATTCTCCCGCCCCGGCGCTCCTCTCGAATTCCAGATCGTCGGCGTCGTCGACGACACCACCTACACCGCCGTGCAGTGGAAGAACCATTCCATGATTTTCTTCCCCATCCTCCAGCGCCCGGCCAGCAGCAAGGGCCCCATCGACACCGACGGCTCGCTCTACGCCGGCGCCATCGTTGTCGAGACCGCCCATCCCATGCCTGACATGGAATCCATCGCACGCAGCACCCTGGCAGGCATCAATCCCAATCTCGCTGTCGTGAAGTTCCAGACCTTCCAGCAGCAGATCGCCGACCGCTTTGTCGAAGAACGCCTCGTCTCCCGCCTCACCATGCTCTTCGGCGCCCTCGCCCTCCTGCTCGCCACCATCGGCCTCTATGGAGTCACGGCCTATACCGTCGCCCGCCGCACCAGCGAGATCGGCCTGCGCATGGCTCTCGGCGCCGACCGCGCCGGCGTCATTGCCACGGTCCTGCGCGGAGCCCTCCTCCAGACCCTCCTCGGCCTCGCTATTGGAATCCCCATGGCGCTGCTCTGCGTCCGCTACATCAAAGCCCAGCTCTACGAGATCACCACCGCCGGGCCGACGGTTCTCGTGATCGCCACCCTCACCCTGGCCCTCGCGGCCCTCATCGCCGGATTGATCCCCGCACGCCGCGCCGCCTCCATCGACCCCGCCCAGGCGCTGCGAACCGAATGACCCCGCGTTCCAGCGGAGCCGTCATCGAGCGGTCATGGCGGGATGATAAGGGAGCCGCTACCGAACGACCGCCAATCCGGAACCTTCAGCAGAACCGTCAACCCGCCTCCGCCACCCGATTACGCACTTTTCCCCCGCTCTGTGGAAATCCTGTCAAGCCCCCTCCGCCTCTGACGAAAGTAACAACGTCTGATACAAAAGCACTTCTACGCCAAAATACCTCCCAAAACCTGGCACTAAATCCGTCTGGAACTGGTATTCTGAACTTAGGATGGAAATGCAAAGAAAGCCCGCCGCGCGCGGGCTTTTTCATGTCAGGAAGCAAGTTTGTGCAGAACACTCTCAATCCCGCACCCTGCTCCCGGCCACACGTTACAGGCCGCCCTGCCCGGCAGCGTCGCTGCCGGATGGGCATCGATGTTACCTTTGCGCACCTTTGGAATCTTCAACATCGTTCTGCGACCCCCATCGAAATCGAGGTCTTTTTTGCCCATCCTGGCCCTGTGTTACTGTGAGGGAAGCCGTTTCGGGGCGTCGCGTGCGTCCCGGCGCTCTGCGTTTCGCGCCCTATGCCGCCGCATTCGCCCCATGCCCTGTCTTCCGTGACCACCCCTCCTTCCGCTCAGCAGCGCTCCACTCACTGGCTCCATCGCGCCGACATGCTGCTGCGCGTCATCATCCGTCTCTACATCGGATTCATCCTGGTCTTTCTTCCCTGGACCCACATCTGGGCGCTGAACCGCTTCTTCCTCTATTACGGGCCGATTGCCCACATCGCTCAGAGTGGAGCCTTCCGCGGCATCGTCTCCGGCCTCGGTTTCCTCAACCTCTGGATCGCGATTTCCGAGGCTATCCACCACAAAGAGAACGCCGCATGACCCGCAAGCCACCCAAGCCTCTCGAAAGTGCCTCTCTCGCCTACGAAAACGAGGCCTTCCTTAATAGTCCCGACGGCCGCATCATCCGCATTCTGGCTGAATACTCCGAGCCGCTGGCCCGCTTTCGCCGCGAGCGTATCCAGGACACCGTAGTCTTCTTCGGCTCGGCCCGCTTCCGCGCCCTCGACGAAGCCAGCCAGGAGTTGCAGTTACTCGAGAACACCGGTTCGAGCGAGCCCGCTCCCGAAGAAGAACAGCCGGCCCGCGCTGACGATATCGAACAGGGCACTTCGAGCGAACTGCGCCGCCGGCGCGCCGAGGCAGCTGTGGAAATGGCGCACTACTACGAGGACGCGCGCCGCCTCGCCTCTTTGCTCACGCAGTGGTCCAGGGACCTCAAGTCCCGCCGCAATCGCTTCGTCGTCACCTCCGGCGGCGGCCCCGGCATTATGGAAGCCGCCAACCGCGGCGCATGGGAGGCTGGAGGCAAGACCATCGGCCTCAACATCAAGCTGCCCTTCGAGCAGGTTCCCAACCGCTACATCACCCCAGCGCTGAACTTCGAGTTCCACTACTTCTTCATGCGCAAGTATTGGTTTGCCTACCTCGCGAAGGCGCTGGTGGTTTTTCCCGGAGGCTTCGGCACGCTCGACGAGATGTTTGAAATCCTCACCCTCTCGCAGACCCAGAAGCTGGCCAAGAAGATCACCGTCCTGCTGTATGGATCCTCGTATTGGCAGGAGGTGCTCAACCTCGACGTGCTCGTGGACAAGGGTGCGATCTCCCCGCGCGATCGCGAGCTCTTCGATTTCGCCGACACGCCCGAGCGCGCCTTCGAGATTCTCCGTGACGGCCTCAAGCACAACCATCTCGATCGGGAATCGGAAGGCGAGCTGCCGGACATTGCGCAAACCCGCCGCTGAGGCCGATCACCCAGTCATCGGCGCGCTTTGACGGTGATCTGTAACTTGCTTTTATTCAGCGACTTGCTGGTTTCTCCCTCGGCGTCGGTAACGTTACCTCTCCGGATACGACCCCGCATTTGACCCACCTTTCTTGAGCCCGTAATGCCCCATTCATGGTGCACCCGAATACTGGAAACAGGAGAACGACTCGGGAGGGACACCATGACTGGTCTGCGCCGCATCTCCTGCCTGTGGAAAGAGCCGGACGCCATCCGCGATTCTTCAACCGGCGTTTCGCTCCATAGCCACACGAATCAATCCAAAGAAACCCTCGACTTCCTCGCTAACCTGGGAAATCAATACCCGTTGTTGCGCCCCATGCTGCGGCGGTACGAGCGGCTCTCTCGCGAGCGCCACAATACCCCAATCAATTACGCGGCTGCCTACTGGACTCCGCCCCTGACGCCCCGTCTCGCCTTCGATCTGGAAAGCGGGCAGATCGCGAAACTGGGGCTGATGCCGCTGGTCTCCATCACCGATCACGACACCATCGCCGCGCCGATGCTGCTGCGCACCGTCGCTTCCGCGCGGCACATTCCGGTTTCGGTGGAGTGGAGCGCGCCTTTCGGCGGCGATCAATCCTTCCATCTCGGCATTCACAACCTGCCCAGCGATACCGGCGCCTCCTGGATGAAGGCCTTCGAGGAATACACGGCGCATCCGAGTGAAGCGCGCCTCACGGAGATTCTGGCGGCGCTCCATGCGCTGCCCAATGTCCTGATCGTCTTCAACCACCCCGTTTGGGATCTCTACCTGATTGGGGCTGAGAAAGCCGCCCTGCGCGTCCAGGAATTTCTTACCCGCAACCACACATTCATCCACGCGCTGGAGCTGAACGGGTTGCGCCACTGGGGCGAGAATCGCGCGGTGAAGCGCCTGTCCCGGCAGTGGAACAAACTGCTCATCTCCGGCGGCGATCGCCACGGCCTTGAGCCGAACGCGAACGTGAACCTGTCGAGCGCGACCACGTTCACCGAGTTCGTCCACGAGATTCGCTATGAGGACCGCAGCCACGTGCTGTTCCTGCCTCAGTACGCGCAGCCATGGAAGCACCGCATTCTGGAATCGACGCTCGATGCGATCCGTGACTACCCCGAATTTCCGCTGGGCTCCCGCACCTGGGACGAGCGGGTCTGGCATCCGGACGCCGCCGGTATGGTCCGGCCTGTCAGCGAACTCTGGCCCTCCGGCACTGCGCCCGCATGGATCACGATGATCATCCGCGCGGTACGCCTGATGGGCAGCCGGCCGGTCTCCGACGGTCTGCGCCTGGCCTGGAGCGAATCCCGCGAGCTGCAGCTGGCTCTCGGGGAAGACGCGGTCAGCTAGATCGAGTCCGATGCATTGAACGCTCCACCCGCTCTCGCCTCGGCTGACCGCTCCGCGCAGGCCCGTGTCGCCTTCTTTCCCGACTCTTTTCATGAAGTGAATGGTGTAGCGCACACCTCGCGTCATTTCGTGGACTTCGCCCGGCGGCGAAAGCTGCCGTTTCTCTGTGTGCGTGCCGGCGATCGTCGGAAGGCCCTCGAGAGCGAAGCCGCTCTGACGACGCTCGAACTGCCGCGCGGTTGGCTGTCCTTCCCACTGGATAGGGACCTGAAGCTCGATCCCGCCTGGATCCGCCACATTCCGGCTGTGGCCCGGACGCTGCGCGCCTTCGCTCCCGACGTCATCCACATCACCGGTCCCAGCGAGATTGGCGTGGTGGGCGCCCTGATGGCGGAATGGCTCCGGATTCCGCTGGCCGCCTCCTGGCACACGAATCTGCACGAGTACGCGGTCACCCGGTCGCATTGGCTCCTCGAGCACCTGCCGCCTCGAGAAGCGGCTTCCGGCGGCCGCCTCATTGAACGAACGGCTCTCGCCGTCGCCACGGTCCTCTACAAGCGCTCGCGCGTCCTCTTTGCCCCCAATCCCGATCTGTGTCAGCTGCTGGAGCGGGAGACTGGAACTCTCTGTCACCTGATGCAGCGGGGTGTCGATACCCAGGCTTTCTCGCCGGAGTATCGCCAGCGGAGCGCCTCGGAGTCGGATTTCATTCTGGGGTTTGTGGGGCGTCTGAGCGTGGAGAAGAACGTGGCGTTGCTCGCCCGTGTGCAGCGGGAACTGGAGGCTCTCGGCATCCGCAACTTTCGCTTTCGGATTGTGGGTCAGGGGGCCGAGGAATCCCGGCTGCGGGAGCACCTGCCTCGAGCCGAGTTCACCGGCGTCCTGCGCGGCGAGGCTCTGGCCAGGGCCTACGCGGGAATGGATGTGTTTGTCTTCCCATCGCACACGGATACGTTCGGGAATGTGGTGCTAGAGGCGCTGGCCTCGGGTGTGCCCGTCGTTGTCACGCCTGACGGCGGTCCTCGATCGCTGGTTCAGGAAGGCCGCAACGGCTGCATTGCCCGCGATGAAGATTTCGCCGCCGCTATCGCCCGGCTTCTGCTGGACGACGACCTGCGCCAGACAATGCGCGGGGCGGCGCGCACCTTCGCGCTCACTGCATCCTGGGACAGCGTCTTCGAAAAGGTCTACGCGGCGTATGAACCGCTGCTGGCTCCGTGTGCGGCGACCCCTGCTGCTGGCTGGCGGCGGCCCACGCTGAAGTCGCGCGCGCAGATCTAAGCGGGAGGCGAGAAGTCCAGCCCGGCCTGCTGGGCGGCCTTTTCGGTCGCGGGCAGATTCAGCTCGCTGAGAGGAATCCGCTGCTGGCGGCCGGTGGCGGCTTCGTCCAGGTCGACCAGGTCGCTGGGCGTCAGCACGTAATTGTGGATCGCCTGCGTGTGGCCATCCTTGTAGATCAGGGTGAGCTCCGGCTCGGGAGCGATCGGCGCCGCAGGAGCCGGGGGAGCGGCGTACGCCGACTGATCCGGGTACGGCCCTGCTTCAACCCCAGGATATTCCGGCCGGTAGCCGGAGCCCGGGGGTGGAACGCTGATTCCGGTCTCAGGACCGCCTTGCTGGGCCGCGCCCTCGTCGGTCTCATCGCCAGTGAAATCTGAATAGCCGTAGTCGTACGGGAGCAGCTCCCACGAATTGGCGTAGCCAGGATAACCGCTGGCGAACCCATATCCTCCGCGTCCGTAGCTACGACCGCGGTCTCGGCCACCATCCCGCCAGCCTCCACGATCACGCCATGCCGCCTGCGTTCCGGTTCTCCAGTTCGGGGCAAATCCCGGGGCAAAGGCGCGGGATGCGGCGGGAAAAACAGCGCGTCCCGGTGTGGCGATGGCATGGGGCGCCAAGGGGGTGACTGACCCGCCGAAACCACGCGAGGCGAAACCACCAGCGTGTCCGGCGAAGCCTCCATGCCCGGCAAAGCCCCCATGCCCTGCGAAGCCGCCATGCTGCGCGAAGGCCGCGGAACCGGCGATCAGAAATCCCGCCACAACACCGGAAGTCAGCAAGCTGGAGAACGATCTGGAACTTCGGGGCCGCATGGAAGCCTTCCTGTCTACTGTTGGTTAGACGCTGCGGGAGAGGGACGGGACTCCTGGCAGCCTCAAATCAGCTCCGTCCCCCAGAGGTCGTGGAGGTGGAGGACGCCTTCGATTCTGCGGTCCCCATCGACGACGATCAGCGAGGTGATCTTCTTCTCCTCCATGGTGTGCAGTCCGCGGACGGCTAACTCCTCGGCGGAGATGGTTTTGGGCGACGGGTTCATGACGTCGCCGGCCGTCTTGCGCAGGCCGTCGGGCCCGTCGGATTCGAGCAGGCGGCGCAGGTCGCCGTCGCTGATGATGCCGGCCAGCCGACCGTTACGCTCGACAGTCGTGATGCCCAGCTTCTTGTGGGACATCTCATAGATCACGTCGGTCATGGGCGTGCCGGCATCGACGCGGGGGACGGCATCGCCGGAGTGCATGAGCTGGCGGACGGTGGCGAGACGCTTGCCCAGTTTCCCGCCTGGGTGCAGGGCGGCGAAGTCCCCTGCGCGGAAGCCTTTGCGCAGCGAGACGGCGATGGCCAGCGCGTCGCCAAGAGCGAGCATCGCGGTGGTGGATGCGGTGGGAGCGAGGCCGAGGCCGCAGGCTTCGGCCGGAACGGAACAGTCGAGGGCGACGGTGCTGGCTCCGGCGAGGGTGGAATGGACGTCGCAGACAAACGCAATGAGGACATTGCCCATGCGCTGGAGGGTCGCCAGCAGGCGCAGAATCTCCTCGGTTTCGCCGCTGGCGGAGAGGGCGATGACCACATCCCCTTCGGTGATCATGCCGAGGTCACCGTGAACGGCTTCCGCGGGATGGAGGAAGAGCGCCGGGCTGCCGGTGGAGCTGAGCGTGGCGGCGATTTTCTGGGCGACGATGCCGCTCTTGCCCATGCCGGTGACGACGACGCGGGCGCGGGCCCGGCCACACTCGAGGACGCGATCGACGGCGCGCTCGAAGTCGGCAGCCATGGGACCGTCGAGGCGCCGGGCCAGGGCCAGCAGCGCTTCGGCTTCGATTCGAACGAGTTGCGCCGGGGTATGGGTGTCGGTCATGGTCTGAAACTCCTGATGCTAACACCGGTCCGCCGCCGGATTCCCATAGAATAGGGAACAGAGGGTACTGGCTTGCGGCGGAACATCCTGGTTCTTACGGCGATGGTAGTCGCGCTCGGGCTGATGATTGCGGCGGGCGTGATGAACTACCTCCAGCGCCGGCGCGCGGCTGAGGCGCAGGCGCAGATGATGAAGATGACGCTGGTGCCCGATGATGGGTCGGGCCAAGGCAGTACGGAGCAGCCTGTGACCGAGACGGCCGATGAGGCAGCGGAGAACTCCACCGGGATGAACGGCAAGGCGGCGCCGAACTTCACTCTGGTCGACATCAACGGGAAGAAGGTTTCCCTGGCTGATTTCAGAGGGCATCCGCTGGTGGTGGACTTCTGGGCGACGTGGTGCGGACCGTGCAAGGTCGAGATTCCCTGGTTCGAGAAGCTGCACGACCAGTATGCCAGCCAGGGGCTGCAGATCCTGGGCGTATCGGCGGACGATCTGGACAAGGACGATCCGGCCAAGCTGTTTACCGAGAAGCGGGACATCGCGGATTTTGCGCAGAAGATGCATATGAATTACCCGGTGCTGATCGATGCCGATTCGATCGCCAACTCGTACGGCGGACTGGATGCTTTGCCGACCACGTTCTTTATCGATAAGAACGGGAAGATCGTGGCCTCGACCATCGGCCTGGCGCCGGAAGATCTCATCGAGGCCGACATCCAGAAGGCTATTCACAGCGGAGCGTCGTCGTGAAGCGGGCTTTGGCGCTGGCCGCGCTGCTGACGGGCGCGCTGCTGGCCGGAGCGCAGAAGCTGCCGTGGCAGACATCGGCCAGCATGAAGCCGGCGGATGATCAGCTGGTCCACTTCCTGTATCCGCAGCAGGTGACGGTGCCGGCCGGGAAAGCGCAGACCGTTGAGCTGCACTTCCGGATCAATGCCGGGCTGCACATCAACTCGCACGAGCCGCGACAAAAGAGCCTGATCCGGACGGAGCTGATTGCGGCGGAGCCGACCGGGGTCAACATCAGCGCCGTGGATTTTCCGCCGGGCTCCGACTACGCGTTTCCGCTGGACCCACAGGAGAAGCTGAGCGTTTACACGGGCGACTTCGTGCTGAAGATGCACCTGACGGCCCGGAAGGGGAACCATCTGGTGCAGGGCGCGCTGCGCTACCAGGCCTGCGACACCAACACGTGCTTTCCGCCACGGAATGTTCCGGTGGCGATGGATGTAATTGGGCAGTGAAGCCGGGCTACGGATCAGGTTAGCGAACTCCGGATCTTCGTTGGCGGCGCACTCGAAAAATAAAAAATCAATTAACTTCTGCTAAGTAGTTTGTTTCTGCCACTTACGTCTTTCCAGAGGAGACCCCTGGGGCTATCTGTGGCAAACAAATTACTTAGGAGTGGGCTCCTTACCGTGAGCCCGCTCCTAAGACGACGATGGGGATTCCCCGCCGAAGCAGAGAATCCCCAATGTGTTTAGGGCAGGGCGCGCGGGAGCGAGAAGCAAGAAGAATCGGCAGCGTGGACGGTACGGAGGTACTGCGATGGTCTACGATGGTTCCCTTCGACGACCGAAGGAGTGGAATCAACCGCATCCTTACTTAAGGCAGAGGTCCTGGTGATGAAGCAGAATTTCGCCGCAATGATCCTCGGGGGTACCGGGCAGGTGGGTGGAGCAGCCGTCGCGGAGCTGCTGGCGATTCCGGAATGCCGGGAAGTGGTGATGGTCACCCGAAAGCCCATTGCGGCGCGATCGCGGGTGCGCACCGTTGTTCTTGATACCGGCGCTGCCGACTTTGCCGAGCGCACGGCCGCCGTTGCCCGCGAAGTTTTAAGCCAGGGTCCCGCGAGCGCCGTGAGCTGTGTGGGTGTCGGCGCCGGATCGAGGCGCTGGAGCGAAGAGGAATTGCGACGACTGGAAGTCGGCGTCGTTGGCGCCTTTGCGCGTGGCTGCCATGACGCGGGAATCGCCCAGTTTTGCCTGCTTTCTGCGGCAGGAAGCACAGCGCGCAGCCGGATTCGCTATGCGCGCGTGATGGGCATGAAGGAAGACACCGTGCGCGCGGTCGGCTTCACCCGTCTCGCTATCTTTCGCCCCGGCATCATTGTCGGCAATGCTCATACGCCGGCGTGGGCCGGTTGGGTGGGAAAGCTCGTGCCTGGACCGTTTGGCAATATCGATCAGCGAGTTCTCGGTCGGTCCATCGCGGCAGAGATCGCTTTGCACAGTGGAGAGGCGGGTCAAGTTATCCGAGAAAATGCAGCCATGAAGCAACTCGCTGCGCAGCTCAAAGCGTGACTTTGGAAATGTTATGGGGCTCGTTTAGTGCTGACTCCCACTCTGCTTGTCGTGCCTATACTGGGTTTATCTGCGCGGGGGCCCCGGATTGTTCCATCGGCTCAAACGACATGGAGTGCCCATCAAAGCCCACCTGGCATCTTCGCTGCTGCTGGCCTATGCAGTTCCGCAAGAAGTATTGAAGCCGCTTCTGGCTCCGGGGCTTGAACTGGATACGTATGGCGGCTTCGGCTTTCTGGCGATCGCGATGGTGGAAACGCGCGATCTGCGTCCCGCGTTCCTGCCAGCCGCCCTGGGACTGAACTTTTTCCTGGCCGGATACAGAATCTTCACACGCTATCGAACGCCGGCTGGCCGGACGCTGCGCGGATTGCGGATCGTGCGCAGCGATACCAACCGACGGTCCATGCGGATGTTTGGCAACCTGCTTACCCACTATGGCTATGAGCTCTCTCTGTGCCGCGCCCGGCGGACGGAAAGCACATACGGAGTAGAAATCTGCTCACCCCGCGGAGATGCGGATCTCCAGGTAGAGGCGGATCTTGCGACGAAGCCAGGATCGCCGCCGCCAGGTTCTCCTTTCCCTGATCTTCGCGAAGCGCGCAAATTTGCCGGCCCTCTTCCGTTCACCTTTGATTACGAGGAAGAGACTCGCTCGATCATCCGGGTGGAAGGCGTTCGCCAGGAGTGGAACCCGCACCCGGTCTCAGTGAAAGTGCACCGCAATACATTTCTTGAGCGCGAGACCTTTCGTACGGCGGGGCCGATCCTGGCCAACGCTTTCTATCTGGAGAATGTCCCTTATTCCTGGAAGCCGGGTGTTCGGGAACCCCTCCCATGACGGAAGCCAGCGCTCAGGGCAGGTTTGCGGGCGTCGTCAAAATCGTCCGCTTCAATATCCGGTTCTACGTTCTGAGCGCCGCTGCTCTGGCGGGCGTGGGTCTGCTTATCCCTTTTAAAACATTGCCGCCATGGCTCGAAGTGGGAGTTCTATGCGGTGCCGCGGTTGTGGGGTTCTGGACGCTGAGTTCTGTTCTGGTTTCATGGTACGTTTACGACCACGCTGGGGTGACACGGTGGCAATGGCTGCCTGGCCGGATCGCTGGCTCTCCACACTGCTGGGCCAACATTCATGCTGGTTTGGATGAATCCACGCCTGCGCTCCGCCAGTTGTTCCCCGGCACGGAAGGGTCCGCCGTGGACATCTATGACCCGGGAGAAATGACCGAACCCTCGATTGCGCGGGCGCGCCGGATTCAACCCTCCGCCGAGCCGTTCCGGCGAGGAAGATACGATGCCCTGCCCCTGCCTGAAAGCGGATGCGACGTGGTGTTCCTTCTCTTTGCCGCGCACGAAGTCCGTGCCGCTGAGCATCGCACGGAACTGTTCCGAGAAGCCGCACGCAGGTTGCGAGAGGACGGACGCGTCGTGCTGGTAGAACATCTCCGGGACTGGAAGAACTTCGTCGCCTTTGGCCCCGGCTTCCTCCATTTCCACTCCCGGCGAAGCTGGCTCCGCAGCATCCGGGGCGCCGGCCTCGTAGTCGAGCACGAGAGCCCTGTGACCCAGTTTGTGGAATGCTTTGTGCTGCGCCGGGCCGGGCGATGAAGCTGAATTTTGCCGAGCGACTGCTGGTCAACAATGACATCCGCACAGCGGTGCAGAGGTTCTACGAAGGGCCCCTCTTACGCAGACTGGGTGGAACCCTGCGGGGGGGCACGGCACTGGAGATCGGCTGTGGGCGGGGCGCGGGGCTTGAGGTGATCCTGCGTCAGTTCGACGCGGCGCATGTCTGCGGAGTCGACCTGGACCCCCTCCAGATCGAACGTGCGCGGAGGCGGCTTCAGGTTCAATACGCCGGGCGCGCGACCCTGATGCAGGGGGATGCGGAGCGATTGCCCTTTGCCGATATGAGCTTCGACGCGGTATTCGATTTCGGCGCGCTTCACCACGTGCCGGACTGGCAGAGGGGCGTTGCTGAAATTCGCCGGGTTCTCAAGCCAGGCGGCACGTTCTTTTTCGAAGAAGTCACGCGAGCCGCGCTCGAACGCTGGATCTATCGCAGACTTCTCGAGCATCCAACCGAGAACCGCTTCAGCGAATTCGAATTTATGACCGAAGCGGGGAATCACGGACTAAAGCCTGCTGCCCCGCTGCGGCGGATCTTCTTTGGGGATATCTTCATCGGGGTGGCAAAGCTGTCGTCCCCATCATGAGTGGTGGGTTGGCGCAGCGTCGCCCATGCGATCAGCAACGCACGGTGTCGGACGGATGACAGATTCTGCATTGGGCTGTTGTGGCCCCTGGAGTGGCGGCCCAGAAATGCCGGCTGTCGCGGCTCATTCCCGGCAGCGCTGCGGCTACTGATGCCGCGGCCCGGGCGAGAACAAAGCCATCGCGGAGTCAATCTTGTATCTCCGCTGACGGCTCGAGGCGGTGGCTTTCCTGCGCCGGGAGGGCGGATGGCAGGAGGAGGGCCACGCCAATCATCCAGACGATACTCAGGAGACGCGCCACCGGTATGCAATAGCCGGCCGTGAAGTTGAGGAGTGTGAACGATGAAAGCTCACCTGCCGCGGCAATGACAATGCCCAACCCCATGAGCCAGCGCGGGATGAGTTTTTGCAGGCCCGCTGCGACGGAAATTCCGGCGACAAAGAGTCCAAGGAATACGGCGAACCCCGGGCCTCCCCATCAAAGCCGAGGGACTGCAGGACGACGACGGCGCCCGGCGCTGCAGCCACGCCTGGCCGGGTGAGGGACCATGTGGCCAGGGCGGAGCCGATCAGCATGATGGGAGTGGCGACTGCGCCCAGAGCGGCAATTGGCTCGCCGGCGGTGCGGATGCCCGAGGATCGCAACTGGCCGATGCAGATGGCCATGAAGAGGCCCAGGGCGATCGCGGAAACGAATTCATAAAACGATCCCCAGTGGATCGCCCCGCCGTGCTGGGCGACGAAGGCAACGGCGCTCGCAGATTCATGGGGACGTGGAAAGCTGTGACCACGTTCGATCCCCCGAAGAACAGCAGAGCGGCGTAGGCGAGGGTAAGAGCGAGAAGAGTGGGTCGGACATGGCGCTGAATCGGCATCGCAATTTTCCTTGTGAGTGTCTTTACTTTTTCCCGGGTTGTGTTCCAAGGCGGTCGGCGACGTGATCCAGTCGCGATTCCCACTTCTTCTGCAGCTGGCACGCCGGGGACGGCGTAGCGCAGCGGCTCTCGTTGGAGCGGATTCGCCCGAGGCCAGCGAACTTTCCTGCCATGCCCTGCGTATTGTCCTCCACCGACATCCCTTTGCATCGAGGCTGCTGATGGAGAACCTGGCTCAGGACATTCGCTACACGATTCGAACGCTGCTCCGGGCCCCGGGTTTCTCCTTTGTGGTTATTCTTTCGATCGCGCTGGCGTTTGCCGCCAATGCCACGGTTTTCAGCGTCGCCAATGGACTGCTGTGGAGCGTGCTGCCGGTTCGCGACCCCGGACGCGTGGTGATGTTTTCCGAGGGCGATTCGTTCTCTTATCCCGACTACGTGGACTACCGGGACCAGACCGGCGCGATCTTTGAAGGTGGCATAGCCGCGCACTTTCCTCTCATCCCTGCCAGCATGGGCGGCAAGGGAATACCCGAGCGCGTCTGGGGCCAGTCCGTCAGCGGCAACTTCTTCGGAGTGCTCGACGTGCCCATGGCGCTCGGCCGTCCCATTCTTCCCGAAGATGACACCGTCGACCGCGACCACGTCGTCGTGCTCAGCAGCGGCCGGTGGCAGCGTCGCTTTGCCAGAGACCCGAACATTCTCAACCGCGACGTTGCGCTCAACGGACGGCACTACACCGTCGTGGGAGTCGCACCGCCGGGTTTTTACGGCATCGATCACGGCATCGTCTCCGACTTTTGGGTGCCCCTCGCTGCCTCCGAAGAAATCATGCCCGACCTGACCTCGGATGGCAGCCTTTTAACGGCGCGGGATAATCAATGGCTCATGCTCGACGCGAGGCTCCAGCCCGGAGTCACCCGCGGGGGCGCTCTTGCCGCGGTCAACGTCGTGAAAAAGCACCTCGACGACGCCTGGCACAAGGACGACAAGACCCACGAGAAGATCACCCTGCAATCGGCGGGCAGCCTGATCGGCGGCTCCGACACTCCGGCATTCACGCTGATGACCGTTCTCATGATCGTCGTCGGATTCGTGCTGCTGGTGGCGTGCGCCAATGTGGCCAACCTGCTGCTGGTCCGCGCCGCCGGGCGGCAAAAGGAAATCGCTATTCGCCTTGCCATCGGCGCGGGGCGTCGTCAGCTGGTACGCCAACTCCTGATCGAAAGCTTTCTGCTCGCGCTCGCTGGCGCCGGTGTCGGATTTCTGCTGGCTGCTGCGGCGGCCCACGCAATCTCCGGTTTCAAGCTCCCTCTGCCGTTCCCCATTGCCTTCGACTTCAACGTCGACTGGCGTGTGGCCCTGTTCACCCTCGGCTTATCCGTAATCACGGCCCTGCTCTTTGGACTCCTTCCCGCTCTGCGTGCTTCGCGCCCTGACCTCGTCGACTCCCTCAAAGAGGGTTCCGCCGGGTTCGGACGTCGCGGGCGCTCGCGTATGCGCAATACCCTGGTGGTGGTGCAGGTCTCGCTCTCCCTCGTACTCCTCACCACGGCCGGACTCTTTCTCCGCAGCCTCGGCAATGCCTCCTCCATTGACATCGGATTTAAGCCCGCCAACCTCCTCATGATGTCTGTGGATCCCAAGATCCAGAACTACTCGCCCGACAAGACCGTGCAGTTCCTCTCCCAGCTGCGCGACCGGGTGTCGGCGCTCCCCGGCGTTCGCTCCGTGAGCTTCGTCGGCGTCGTGCCGCTCAGCATCGGCTCCGCCCAGAGCAAGTTCGACGTAAACGCCGCAAACGGTCGCGCCGCACAGAACGTCATCGCCATCGTCGACACGGTCGGCACCGGCTATTTCCAGACCATGGGCATCCCCCTGCTGCGCGGTCGGGACTTCACCTCGCAGCTCGACGGCCGGCCGGCCGCGATCATCAACGAAACCATGGCGGCGCATCTGTTTCCCGGCCAGGACCCCATCGGTGGCACCATTCGCCAGGGCAAGGCCACATACACCGTCATCGGTGTTGCCCGGAACTCGAAATTGCGCACTATCGGCGAAAAGGGCTCCAATGCCGCATATCTCTTTCTCAATGCTGCGCCGGAAAAGGCCACCAGCTTTTTCGGAATCACCATCCTCGTCAAGACTTCGATGGATCCCCATGCCCTGACGTCTTCCGTCCGCCAACAGATCGCGGCGCTCGATCCGGATATGGCCGTCTTTAATGCCGAGACCATGCAGGAGCACGTGGACAAATCGCTGCTGCTGCCGCGGATTTCCGCGCTTTTGCTGGGCATCTTCGGAGCCATCGGCCTCACCCTCGCCTCCATCGGGCTGTACGGCGTGATGAGTTACTCGGTGCGCCGTCGCACCCGCGAAATCGGCATCCGGATGGCGCTCGGCGCCAAGCGGCCTACGGTTCTTGGCATGATTCTCGGTCAGGGACTGATCCTCACCGGGATCGGGCTGGCCATGGGCCTTGCCATCGCCCTCGCTTTGGGGCGATTCACCGCCAGCGTGCTGTACGGCACCAGCGGAACGGATCCGCTCACCTTCGTGACGGTTTCCGCGGTGCTGCTCATGACAGCGGCGGTCGCCGTCCTGGTCCCCGCGCTGCGCGCTGCGCATGTGGAGCCGACTACAGCGCTGCGCTACGAGTAAGAATCAACGCGCGCGCGCTCTGGGTCGGCGACGATCCGTTCGCGCCCGGTCACGCGGTCGCCATGGCTTTCAGGTACGGAGCGGTGCGGCTGGCTTTGGACTGGGCGATGGTGTGCGGAGTGCCAACGGCGACAATGGTGCCTCCTTCTTCGCCGGCGCCAGGACCGATGTCGATGACCCAGTCGCTGGCGGCGATGATGTCGAGGTCGTGCTCGACGACGATCACCGTGTTGCCGTGATCGACGAGTCGGTTGAGCTGAGCGAGAAGGCGCTCGACGTCGGAGGGGTGAAGGCCGGTGGTGGGCTCGTCGAGGACGTAGAGGGTATCGCCTTTTTGCGGGCGCTGGAGCTCGGTGGCGAGCTTGATGCGCTGCGCTTCTCCGCCGCTGAGCTCGGTGGCGGGCTGGCCGAGACGGAGATAGCCGAGGCCAACTTCGCTGAGGACGGAGAGAGCGCGCTGGATGGGGACTTCGTCGGCGAAGAACTCGATGGCGTCGTCGACGGTGAGGCTGAGGATTTCGGCAATGTCTTTGTCGCGGTACTTCACTTCGAGAGTCTTCGGGTTGAAGCGCGCGCCGTGGCAAATGGGACAGGGCGAGAAGACGCTGGGGAGGAAGAGGAGCTCGACGCAGACAAAGCCTTCGCCGGAGCAGGTGGGGCAGCGGCCTTTGGCAACGTTGAAGGAGAAGCGGCCGGCGTCGTAGCGGCGGTCGCGGGCCATTTTGGTGGCGGCAAAGAGGCGGCGGACGTGATCGAAGAGGCCGGTATAGGTGGCCATGTTGGAGCGCGGGGTGCGGCCGATGGGCTTCTGATCGACCTGGACGAGGCGGCGGATGGACTCCATCCCGCCGACGATGGAGCCGCCGAGGGTGATGGGGGCGTCGGTGGTGAGAGGGTCTTCGTCGGCTTCGTCGTCAGAGAGCTTCTGGCCGAGGTGCTGGGCGGCGAGCTCGACGAGGACCTGGCTGACGAGAGTGGACTTGCCGGAGCCGGAGACTCCGGTGACCGCGGTGAGAACGCCGAGGGGAAAGCGTGCTTCGACGTTGTGCAGGTTGTTGCGGGTGACGCCGGCGAGGCGCAGCCATCCTGTGGGGATGCGTGGGGTGTGCAATGCCGGCTTGCGGGCGCCGAGATAGTGGCGGGTCTTCGATGCGGGGACGTCGTGCAGACCTGCGGGCGGGCCGCTGTAGAGGATCTCGCCACCGCGTTCGCCGGCTCCGGGACCAACATCGACGATCCAGTCGGCGCGGCGGATGACATCGATTTCGTGCTCGATGACGAAGAGGGAGTTGCCGACGCGCTTGAGGGCGTCGAGGGCGTGGAGGAGGGTTTCGGTGTCGGAGGGGTGGAGGCCGGCCGATGGCTCGTCGAGCACGTAAACGACGCCGAAGAGGTTGGAGTGCATTTGCGTGGCGAGGCGGAGGCGCTGGAGCTCGCCGGGCGATAAGGTCGGCGTGCTGCGCTCGAGGGCGAGATAGCCGAGGCCGAGGAGTAGGAGCGCGTCGAGGCGAGCGACGATATCCTGCGTGATGCGGAGAGCGACGGCGGCCTTTTCGGGCGTGGCGCGGAGGGGCGAGTTCTTCGGCTGCGCAAAGGGCGAGAGAAGACGATGGACCTGGACCAGCGGGAGCGCGCCAAGGGAGGCGATGTCGAGGCCGGCGAAGCGGACTTCAAGCGCGTCGGCACGGAGGCGCCTGCCGTGGCAGACGGGGCACGCGGTGGAAAGCATGAAGGCGGAGACGCGGCGCTTCATCATGGCGCTCTGCGTTTTTGAAAACGTCTCCATGACGTAGCGGCGGGCGCTGGTGAAAGTGCCCATGTAGCTGGGCTCCGTTTTCTGGCGGAGGGCTCGGCGGGTCTCGGCGGGGGTGAAGCCGGCGTAGACGGGGACGGTGGGCTGGTCTTCGGTGAATAAGATCCAGTTGCGGTCCTTTTTAGGGAGGTCGCGCCAGGGGCGGTCGACGTCGTAGCCAAGGGTGACGAGGATGTCGCGTTGGTTCTGTCCCTGCCAGGCGGTGGGCCAAGCGGCGATGGCGCGCTGGCGGATGGTGAGTGACGGGTCGGGGACCATCGATTGCTCGGTGACTTCATAAATACGACCGAGACCGTGACATTTGGGGCAGGCGCCCTCGGGGCGGTTGGGGGAGAAGTTTTCCGCGTAGAGCATGGGCGCGCCGCGGGGATAATCGCCGGCGCGGGAGTAGAGCATGCGGAGGAGATTGGAGAGCGTGGTGACGCTGCCGACCGAGGAGCGGGTGGTGGGCGATCCGCGCTGCTGCTGGAGGGCGACGGCGGGCGGAAGGCCGTCGATGGAGTCGACTTCAGGGACGCTGAGCTGATGAAAGAGGCGGCGGGCGTAGGGGGAGACGGATTCCAGATAGCGACGCTGGGCTTCGGCGTAGAGAGTACCGAAGGCGAGCGAGGATTTACCCGAGCCGGAGACGCCGGTGAAAACGACGAGGGCGTCGCGGGGGATATCGACGTCGATATTTTTGAGGTTATGCTCGCGCGCGCCGCGGACGCGGACGGTGGCGGGAGGACCGGTGGGGCTGGCGCTGTGGAGACGGGTGGGGTTGTCGAGGTGGGCGAGATTCATGCGGGTTTTTGGATGCGGGGGTGGGGCCAAGGGGCGCAGAGGATTAAGACATACCGCTCGAGATTCGGTTCGGCGGCTGCGCGCCGATTGACCTCCACATCGCGGGAAGATCATGGCCCGGCGCTTCGCTCGGAATGACGGTCCTCATTTAATGGGCGTATTTGGCGCGGATTTGGACGGTGCGCTGGAGCTCGTCTTCGGCCTGAAGGATTTTCAGGCGGAGGTCGGGGTCGGGTTGCTGCGTCTTCAGATACGTCTCGACGGTGGCGAGGGAGGCGGGGGACTGCTGGTTATCGAGGAAGGCGTCGAGCCAGGCGACTAAGAAGAAGATCTTGCGCTCGCGTTTGATCTGGGGGAGCGCGGCGAGTGCGGGGTCGATGTACGGAGCCGTGAGGGCGGACTGGTTCCACTCGTTGAAAGCGCCGAGGGAGGACTGGATCCAGTCTTCGCTGCGGTCGGGGTTGCGCAGGTATTCGTTGAAGTAGTGCTGCTTGGTGGCGGGGTCGGGGCGGGCGGCCTGGGCGACCCAGGCATATTTGAGGCCGTCGCCGGAGGGATCGCGCTTTTGCTCGGCGGCGAAGACGGCGTTGGCGTCGGGGTCGTTGTAGGCGATGAGAGCGGTGACGAGGGACCAGCGGTCCTGCAGGCGGAGTTGGACGCCGGGGATGGAGCGGGTGCCGCTGAGGAGGTCTTTGAGGACCTGGCGGCCGGCGGGATCGGTGGAGAGTCCCGCGAGGGAGCGGAACCAGACAATGCGCAGGTCGTGATCGGGCTCATTCAGGCTGCGATCGGCGGCGAGGGCGGCGGCGCGCGGGAGCAACATCCGTTGCGTTGGAACCGAAAGATAACGATGCAGTGAAGTCTCGGTATGAGCGAGGAGCGCGGCGGCGAGGGACTCATCGTGCTCATCGGGAAGCGCTGTGAGAGCGCTCCGAGTGTAGAGCGCGGGGTCAAGGTCGGTGAGGCGGACAGAGTTCCAGAGGGATCCCCACAATAAGGTGCGGCGGAACAGGTCGGAGGCGGCGGGTCCATGGTTGGCGAGCTGGGGCAGGACGGCGGCGCGGGATTTTGCGTCGAGGGGGAAGAGGCCGTAGGCGTGGTCGTCGTGGTTGGCGAAGACGTAGACAGGGCAGGCAGGAGCGGGAGCCGGGAGCGAGGCGTCGGCTGATCGAGAGTCGAAATCCACGCGCAGGGTTTGGACGGAGCCGTTGGAGTAGCCGAGGGCGATTTGCGTGGCGATGGGCCAGAGGTCGGTTCCGCCTAAGACGGGCGTTTGCGTCAGGTGGAGGGACGTGAGGCGGCGGCTGGTAACAGGTCCATGCGGTGTCGATGCGGGGCATGCCGCGGTGGCGGATCCACATATCGGACCAGGAGGCGAGATCGCGGCCGGAGGCCGTCTGGAAGGCGTCGATGAGGTCAGCCCAGGTGGCGTTGCCGTACTTGTGCGCGGCGAGGTAGAGCTGGAGGCCGCGGCGGAAGGCCGCTTCGCCGAGGATGTAGTTGAGCTGGCGGAGGACGGCGGGGGCTTTGGAGTAGACGATGGCGCCGTAGGCGGATTTGGCGTCGTCGAGGTTGGGAATGTCCTGATAGATGGGCGTCGTGCCCTGGGTCTCATCGATCGCATACGCGGCGGGCTTGATGGACAGATAGAAGTGCTGCCAGATGTTGTCGTGGGGGCGCAGGTCGGCGAGGGTCTTGTACGCCATGTACTGGGCGAAGCCTTCTTTGAGCCAGAGGTCGTCGAACCAGCGCATGGTGGTGAAGTCGCCGAACCACTGGTGGGTGAGCTCATGGAGGACGAGGATCTGGCGGCCGAGGCGGTTGTCGGCGGTGGGCGCGGTGCGGAAGAGGACGGACTCTTCGCGGAGGAAGGTGCAGCCGGCGTGCTCCATGCCGCCGTAGGCGAAGCCGGGGATGAGGACCATTTCGTATTTGGGGAAGGGGAACGGCTGCGCGAAGTAATTAGACAGATAGCGGATGCCTTCGGCGGCGGTGGTCTGGACTTCGGGGACTTCGGAAGCGGCGGCCGCGGCTTTGGATTTGCGGACCCAGACGTTGGGGAGGCCGGGGGTGCGATGGACGCTGACAAAGGGCCCGGCGGCGAAGGCGAAGAGGTAGGTGGGGAGGGGTTCGGTCTCGGAGAAGAGGGTCTCGGCAGCCGTGTCCGTGGTGGGGATCGGGAATCGACGCGAAGATGCGGTGTTGGAGATGACGTTCCACATTGGCGGCGCGGTAACCGTGAGCTTGAAGCGGCCTTTGAGGTCGGGCTGATCGAAGCAGGGGAAAGCCATGCTGGCGTCCATGGGGACGAAGAGGGTGTAGAGGTATTCGCTGCCGTCGTCTTTGTCTTCAAAGCGGGTGATGGCTTTTCCGGCGGGGGCGATGTTGGCCGTGAAGTGGGCCTCGACCGTGTTTACTCCGGTGCGGAGGTTAGTTGCGGGCAGGACGAGGTGGCCGTGCTGGACGGCGGCGGAGATCGTAGCGCCATTCAGCGTGAAGGACGAGACCTGGCCGTCGCGGAAGTCGAGGAGGAGCGGCTCGGCTGCATTCGCGAGGTGGAAGCGGAGGACCTCGGTGGCGGCGGTGGTGGACGCGTGTGGGATGAGGCTGTAACTGAGCTGGTAGTGGAGATCCGACACCCGGGCGGCGCGGGACTGAGCGAGGGCGCGGGGGATGCCGTCGGGGATGGAGGACTGGGCGGAGGCGATCGCAGCGAGGGCCAGGAGCAGGGCCGAGGCGAGGAAGCGGGAGGGTACGCGCTGAACCAAGAGGAGTGGCCTCACAAAGGAGATGCGCGGCAGAGTCGCCGGACACACCCTTGCACTATAGCGGCTGCGGAGGGGTTTGGGGGGCAACCTGGACCAAGCCAGGCCAGGGGCAAGCAATTGGAGGCCCAGGAATATGGCGTCACCTGACTGATGCATCGGGCATCTCTAGTAACGGGAAGGTACATCCCTAGTAAGGTTGCACGACTTTCTCAGGAGACCCATATGTTGTTTGCCTTTTTACCAGGGCCCCGCGCCGGGCGTGGCCGTCTTGCGTCTTCGTCCGTTCAGCGTTCATGGAGCGTCGGCCTTTGGCCGGCGTTTTTGTTTGCCACGATCTTTGCTATGTTGGCGCCGGGAGCGCACGCGCAGTTTAACGCTTCACTGCGCGGCACGGTGAGCGATCCGTCCGGGGCGGTGATCCCGGGGGCGACGGTGACGCTGACGAATAAGGACACGAACCGCACGCAGACGGCGACGAGCGATGGGAGCGGGATCTACACCTTCAACTCGCTGGGACCAGCCAGTTACAGCCTGATGGTGGCCGCGACGGGCTTTAAGAGCAAGACGCTGGCGCAGGTGCAGATTACGCCGGAGCAGGCCAACACGATCAACGTAACGATGGAGGTGGGCGCCGCGGCGCAGACGGTGACGGTGACGTCGCTGACGCGGGGGTTGCCGACCGATACGGCGACGCTGAGCGCGACGATCTCCAGCAACCAGATCCAGCACATGCCGTCGTTCAATCGGGATGTGTTCCAGCTGGCCCAGCTGACGCCGGGCGTCTTCGGTGACGCCTCGCAGGGATCGGGCGGCGGATCGTATGAGCTGCCGGGCAACCAGGGACCCAGCGGCACGGATACTACGCACGGGGGGATTTTCGAGACGGAGAACGGGCCGCAGGTGCAGTCGCTGGGCGGACAGTACGAGACGAACGGAATCAGCGTCGACGGCATCAGCACCACGAGCGCGGTATGGGGCGGCACATCGGTGATCACCCCCAGCGAAGACTCGGTGGAGGACATGCACGTTGTCTCGAACAGCTACGACGCGGAGAATGGGCGGTTCAGCGGCGCGCAGATTGAGGTGACGACCAAAGGCGGGACGAACTCGGTCCACGGCAGCGCGTTCTTCAAGGCTTCGCGGCCGGGGCTGAATGCATACCAGCGCTGGAACGGCCAGGGATCGAACCAGGCTCCGACGGGCACGACCGATGCGGACCGGGCGGCATCGCGCGGAGTGAACCGGGACAATTCGCGCTTCAATCAGTATGGCGGCAGCCTGGGTGGCCCGTTCTGGAAGAACAAATTGTTCGGATTCTTCAATTATGAAACGAGCCCGTTATCCTCCGTGCAGACTTCGCAGGGATGGTACGAGACGTCGCAGTTTGACGCGCTGACGGGGACAGCGCCCGTTGCCGGCCAATATCTGGCCTATAAGGGCGAGGCAGTCGCGGCATCGGCCATGGTTCCGCGCACGTGCGCTTCGATTGGGCTGACCGAGGGAGTGAACTGCGCGACAACCGCGGGAGGGCTGGACGTAGGCTCGCCGCTGACGAGCGGGGCCGGGGCGCAGGATCTGACCTACGGCGGCAGTTCTACTGCACCGGGTGTAGGGGGCGGGCTGGACGGAGTGCCAGACCTTGCGTATTACACGACGGCGAACCCCACGACGACCTCGCAGGCGCAGTACAACGGGCGGCTGGATGCGGATATCACCTCAAGAGATCGGCTAACGTTCACGATCTATTGGGTGCCGCTGGACTCGACTTACTACAACGGACCGGTGCGCTCGGCGAACCTGTGGCATCACTCGCAGATCAACGACGCGTTCTCGCTGATCTGGAACCATACGTTTTCGGCGACGCTGCTGAACCAGGCGCGGGCCAACGCGGCCGGCTACCGATGGAACGAGGTGTCCAGCAATCCGCAGGAGCCGTTCGGATTGCCGCAGGACAGCATCGACGCGATCGGCACGATCGGGTCGGAAGGGGGATTCCAGTATTTCGGCGCGCCCGGACCGAGCGATCTGAACCAGTGGACTTACAGCTACAACGATGTTCTGACAAAGGTGTGGGGTAAGCAGAATATTAAGGCGGGTGGCGAGCTGACTCGGCTCTATTACCTGAATGACCCGATTTATGCCGCTCGGCCGAGTTTCAACTTCCATAACCTGTGGGATTTTGCGAACGATGCGCCTTACAAGGAGACCGGAACGTTCGATTACGCGACGGGCGTGCCGTTTGCGAATCGGCAGGACGAGCGCGAAAATCTATGGGGCTTCTTCGTGCAGGACGATATCAAGCTGCGGCCGAATCTGACCATTAATGCAGGGCTGCGGTGGTCGTATTTTGCAGCGTACCAGTCGAAGGAGAACAACCTGGACGTGATGCAGTTCGGGACGGGAGCCAATCCGCTGGATGGGCTGAACCTGAGAGTGGGTGGCGGCCTTTATACGCCGAGCAAGAATAACTGGGGACCGCAGATCGGCTTCGACTGGCAGCCTATGAATCTGAATGGCAAGGCCGTGATCCGGGGCGGATTCGGGATCAACTATAACCAGAACGAAATCGCGATTCTGGCCAACGGATTCGGCAACCCGCCGAATGCAGTGAGCCCGAACTTCACCTGCGCGTATCCCTTCCCCAATCCAACGTGCGCAGGGACGGGCATTCTGTATGAGACGGCGACGAACATCAATTCGATCTTCGGATATGCGCCGAATCCGGCGGCAATTACCACGTTCAGCAGCACCAACCTGCCGGTGACGGGATCGACGTCCATCACGGGATTCCCGGCGCACCCCAAGACGATCACGGACTATCACTACTCGCTGGAGGCGGATTACCAGCTGCCGGCCAGCACGGTGGCGACGCTGAGCTACGAGGGAACGCAGATGCGGCACCTGCTGACCCAGTACGACTGGCTGGCCGTGGCCGCACAGCAGGGACTGGCGCTGAACCCGAGCGTGAACTTCATCGATTACTACGACAACGCGGCGAACAGCAACTACAACGGCATGGTGGCGACGCTGACGCATAACTTCGCCAATCACTTCCAGGCTGAGGCGCAGTACACCTGGGGCAAGGCGATGGATGAGCAATCCGGGCCTTACTTCGAGGATCCGTATCCGTACGACGTGCATGCGGCCTACGGGCGCTCGGCGTACGACGTGCAGAACGCGGTGAAGCTCTTCGGGCTGTGGCAGCCGGTTTTCTTCCACGGGAATTCGTGGGGGGCGAAGACACTGGGCGGCTGGTCGCTGAGCGGGATCTGGAACTGGCACACAGGATTCCCGTGGGATCCGGTCTATAACACGACGGGCAATCTATATTACGGCAGCAGTCCGTACTCCTCGATACGGCCGGCAGCGCGGGTTTTGGGATACGGGCGCGATCAGTCGAACGAGAATTACATGAACGCGACGAATCCAAACTTCGGGACCAACGGGACAGCGTACTTCCCGGGCCCGACGTACACGGTGGGACCGGCGTTTCCAGCCGCCGTAGCGGGGCCGGCGCCGGGAATCCATCGCGACAGCCTGACCGGACCGGATTACAACGATCTGGACGGCAGCCTGGCGAAAGACTTCGGCCTGCCCAACAATCGGATTCTGGGCGAGCATGCGGTGTTCGAGGTCCGAGCCGATGCTTACAACTTCTTCAACAAGATCAATATCAACACCGCAACCATCCACAACGTGCTGGGAACGGCGGCGCCGGATGGGACGGTAACGCCGAGCCCTGGCTTCGGAACCGCTGGCGGCGCGCTGGGCGGACGCACGGTCCAGTTGCAGGCGCGGTTCAGCTTCTAGAAGCAGCCGAAGGGAGCCAAGAAGCGGGTAGCCTAAAAGCGGTCAGCGAAGGACCGGTTGGCGGTCAACCGGGTGGCTTATTCATCGGAGGATGTCGGATCGTGGGCATCCTCCTTTTTGTTTGAGCGATTTCATTCCGGCGGTGGACAGGAAGCCTGGATGTGCCTCTGTTGGGCTGCTCGTCCCTGGACGAGATTGCGGGATAATTCTCTCGGAGAAGAACATGAGACTGAGCTCAGCAATGTGGACGGCCGCGCTGTTGGTGGCAGTACCCGGAGGATCGTGTGTTGCGCAGCAGGAGAGCGGGGCAGCGCAGTCAACGACGCTCGTGGTGGACGCGCATGAAAAGGGGACACCGTTCCCCCATTTCTGGGAAGAGATGTTCGGATCGGGGCGGGCCAACCTGGCCATGCGGCAGAGCTATCGCGACGATATCCAGCGGGTACAGAAGGTCACGGACTTCAGGTACGTGCGCTTCCACGCGATTCTGGACGATGAGAACGGGGTGTACAGCGAGGACAAAGACGGGAATCCTGTCTACAACTGGTCGTATGTGGATCATATCTACGACGGACTGCTGGCGAACGGGATCAAGCCGTATGTGGAGATCAGCTTTATGCCCAAGGCGCTGGCGGCCAAAGTGGAGTATCAGGGTTTCTGGTACAAGCCGATTCCGTCGCCGCCCGCGAGCTACGCGAAGTGGGACGCCCTGATGACGGCCTTTGCGAAACACCTGGTGGAGCGGTATGGCATCGATGAGGTAGCAAGCTGGTACTTCGAGGTGTGGAACGAGCCGAACCTGGGCTTTTGGGCCGGCGAGCCGGCGCAGGCATCGTACTTCGAACTGTACGACCACACGGCGCGGGATCTGAAAGCGGTGAGCGAACGGATTCGCGTGGGCGGTCCGGCCACAGCGCAGGCGGCGTGGGTGGGAGACATGATCCGCCATGCCGCCGAGAACCACGTGCCGCTGGATTTTGTCTCGACGCATGTCTACGGAGATGACTCCGCGAAGGATGTGTTCCACGACAACCGCACGATTGCGCCGCACCAGATGGTGTGCGCAGCGGTGGACAAGGTGCACGAGGAGATCGAGCATTCGGCGCGGCCGAAGATTCCTCTCATCTGGAGCGAGTTCAACGCAACCTATATGAACCAGCAGCAGATCACGGATTCGATCTACATGGGTCCGTGGATGGCGGACACGATTTCCAAATGCGACGGCAAGACACTGATGATGTCGTACTGGACCTTCTCGGATGTTTTCGAGGAACAGGGCGTGATCAAAACGCCGTTCTATGGCGGGTACGGGATCATGGCGGAGGACGGGATTCCGAAGCCGGCCTACGACGATTTCGCGCTGCTGCATGAACTGGGCGATGAGCGGCTGCCGGCGCCGGCGAACGAGGCTCTGGTGACGCGGCGCAAAGACGGGACGATCGTGATTGCGGCGTGGAATCTGGTGGAGCCGGGACAGGGTGCATCGGGTGAGGATGGGCCGACAAAGACGGAGACGTTCCAACTGAAGGATCTGAAGGCGAAGCAGGCGGAGATCCGCCGGGTGGACGCTACGCATGGCGACACGCTGGACGCGTGGAAGAAGATGGGCAGTCCCCAGGATCCCACAGCGGCGCAGGTAGAAGCACTCAGGAAGGTATCGGAGCTGGGCCCGCCTGAGACCGTGGCGATCCGAGATCATCAACTGACGGTGACGCTGCCGCCGATGGGGCTGGCGGTGATTGAGATCAGCCGCTAGCGGGTGGCCGATGGCGTGCAGGCCCGGTGGCTATGGAGGGCCGTTCCGCCAGGGGTGTACGCTGGGTAGCACTCGCGATGCGCTTCGGGCTCATTTCGCTCCTGCTTCTTCTGCTTCCGCTCCCGGCCTGTGCGGCTCGCACGGTGACGGTGGAACAGCTGGGGCGGATCCTTGCCGAGGCCCACGGCCACTCCGACGCGAGAGTCTCCGGTGATCTGTCCGATCTGGAACTGACTGAGCGGCTCAGCGCGGCGACCCTGGCGCATTTCGAAGCCGAGGTTCCCGGGCCGCGGAGCCAGGAAGCGCTGCTGGATCTCGCCGACGCCTCGACGTTTTTGCCGCTGGCAACCTCTGAGATGCTCAACCAGCCGCCGCCCGATCCCGCCGGGCTCCGGAAGATCATTGACAACGCGATCGAGTACCTGGGCAAGACCATTCCCAACATGCCCAACTTTCTTGCCACCCGGGACACCCTGCATTTCGAAGATTCGCCGTGGCAGGAGGAAATTGATAACTCGCGCTCTGTTGGCGGCATCAACACCCGATCGGTGAGCAACGCTCACATCACCATTGGCGAGCCCTACTCGCTGGCCATGTACAGCGCGGGCAGAACCTTGACCGAGGTGACCTACCGCGATGGGCGCGAGGTGCCGGCTACAGCCACCGCCAGCCAGCGCGAGACGGAACGGATCGGCCTGACGACCAAAGGCGAGTTCGGCCCGATTCTGGCGATCGTCGTCAGCGATGCCCTGCACAGCAAGATCTACTGGGACCATTGGGAGCCGGGAACTGCCGGCCCGGTAGCCGTCTTTCGCTACACGGTTCTGCAGTCCGGGTCCCATTACACCGTGGCTTATCCGTCAGAGTCGGGCCTAAAGCTGATCTCCCCGGCCTACCATGGACTTCTTGCGTTCGATGCGGCCACGGGGGCGGTGCTCCGGCTGACGATCGTCGCTGACATGCAGGCTCCGTATCAGCTCGTTCAGGTCGGCATCGCAGTCGAATACGGGCCGATTCGCCTGGGCGACAAGACGTATATCTGCCCGCTGCACGCTGTGGCTCTGTCGCGCGAGCCGCTGGCCGAAGAAGGGCAGTCGGTGGCCGCGCCTCTGCGCACCTGCCTGAACGATGTGAGCTTCACGAACTACCACCTCTTCCATGCCGAGGCCCGCATTCTTTCCGCAACCCATGGACCGTGACGTGGGCCGATTTGCCTTGGGCATTTGCGACGGCTCAGCGTTACTATGGTCGGACATCTCTGGTCCGACCCGTGGAGAGACCTGCACGTGAATCCGCGGCCTGGGGCAGCGACGAAACGTTTGGGGATAACAGGGGGTACACCGATGATTCGCTCCCGTTGGTTCGCGTGCACATGCTGTGCGCTGTTGGCGCTGGCGCCGCTTCCCCTGGGCAAAGCGCAGACGCAGCAGCCGGCAACCGAGAACCCTGCGGCGCAGACGGCGGGGGGCGAGCCGGAAGCGACATTCCGCACCAACGCCAACCTGGTGCTGGTGGATGTAGTGGTGCGGGACAAGGGGAAGCCGATTGAGGGACTGAAGGCGTCGGACTTTCACCTGCTCGAAGACGGGCACGAGCAGAAGGTGACCGTCTTTGAAGAGCACAAGGCGACGGATGCGGGGGAGTCGAACAAGTCGGTGGAGTTGCCGCCGCACATGTACAGCAACTACCCGCGTTTCAAATTGACGAGCGCGGCGAATGTGCTGCTGCTGGATTCACTGAACACGCAGCAGCAGCAGCAGAACTGGCTACGGCAGCGGCTGGACAAATATCTGGGTGGGGTGCCGCAGGGGACGCAGATTGCTTTGTTCACGCTGGCCTCTAAGCTGCAGATGGTGACGGGATTCACGACGGATGCGAAGACGATCGAGGCTGCGCTGAGCGGGGCGCAGACCCAACCTCAGAAGACGGGAGCGATGGACACGACCTTCGATCAGACGACGCAGTCGATGAACACTCAGATCGTGCAGAATTCCGAAGACATGGATAATGCCAATGCGGGGAGCGAGTCGAACAATCAGGCGCCGGCGGCGGGACTTTCCGTAGCGCAGCGGATGCAGGACTTTGAGACGGAAGCGCATGGACTGGAGATGGACACGCGGGTGCGCTTCACGCTGGCGGCCCTGGAAGAGCTGGGGCGCTACCTGAGTACGATTCCAGGGCGCAAGAACCTGATTTGGTTTTCGGGAGCGTTTCCGATCACCTTCAGTGCCAATCCAACCGGCAACGACCTGAACTCAGCGAGCGGCCTCGACCTGGACCAATATCGGAGCTACGAGGGAGAGGTACGGAAGATTGGCGCGATCTTCGCGCGCGGACGCGTGGCGGTGTATCCGGTGGACGCACGGGGATCCATGACGCTGCCGAACGCAAACATCGTGAATGCTCAACCGCAGGCGGAAATCGGCATGGCAGCCGATATGCAGGCTGCGACGGGCGACGCTGTGCAGAACGACATTACGGTCCCGCAGCAGTGGGGGGCCGAGCACATTACGATGGAGGAGATTGCCCGCGATACAGGCGGCGAGGCCTTCGTGGAATCGAATGGAGCGGGGAACGCAGTGGGCAAGGCAGTCGTGAAGGCGATCGAAGACGGATCGAACTACTACACACTGGGCTATGTGCCGGCCGACAGGAACTACAACGGCGACTATCGGAAGATCGAAGTGAAGCTGGAAGCGGGGCATTACGCACTGGAATACCGGCGGGGGTATATCGCGGATGATCCGAACAAGCCGACGGCTGCGGAGATGCCGAATCTGAGCCCGATGACGGCGGCGATGGTGTATGGGGCGCCTCCACTTTCGGAGATTATGTTCGATGTGCGGGTTCTACCGGCGGGAGATCCGGCGCTGGCGCAGACAAAACCGTCGCCGCAACCGGCGGGCCAGCTGGCGAAGGCGATGAAGGGGCCGGTGCGGCGCGAGATGGTCGATTTCTGGATCGATCCGCGAAACGTAAACTACCGGACGCTGCCGAACGGCGATCGGCAACTGGAGCTGGAAGTCACGCAGGCGGTGTACGAGGCTGACGGACATCGCGTGAACTTCAGTGATCTGGGCGCGGAGATGGACCTGACGCCGGCGCAGGAGGCGGAGACGCGGCAGAGGGGGCTGCAGATCCACCAGGAAATCGACGTGCCAGCGACCCGGACGTGGCTGCGCCTGGGCGTGGAGGACAAGCTGAGCGGACGGATCGGGACGCTGGAGATTCCGTTGGCCGCGGAGACGAAGCAGATCGCGGCGCAACGCTGAAGTCGCGACGCGGCGGAACCGGAACCTCTCGATGAGCCGCTTGGCGGCGCGGTGAGCAGCCATGAGGCGGAGCCTTTAATTGCCGCTGAAAAAGAGCGGACGGTAGACTGAGTTACCTCACAATGCAGGCAATCGGGAAGCGAGAACGCGGGCCAGGGCGGCCGAGGCAGTGGCACAGGTGCAGAACGCGGCTACTGGGCGCGCTGCTGGCGGCGCTGGCTCTCACGCCGGCAACGGCGCGGGCTCAGGTAGTCGCGACGCGGTGGACGTCGGGCACCGTGGATCTGAGTGGCGGCTGGCGCACGCAGGATGGCGACAATCCGGCATGGGCGCAGCCCGGCTTTGACGACCGGGACTGGAAACCTGTGGAACTCGACGAGATGGGAGGGGCACAGCCCGGCTGGCACTGGTTCCGGCTGCACGTGACGCTGGCGCCGGGGCATGATCACATGCATCTGATGCTTGCAGGCGGAGACGGCGCCTACGAGTTGTACATCAACGGGGAAAAGGCAGCCGGGCCGAAGCTGCTGCCGTTCTACGGAGTGACGCGTCCGACGGAGCAGGTCATTCCGTTGCCGGACGGGACGAACGATCTGGTGCTGGCGCTACGGACGCACGCAACCCTTACGTACCGCTTCTACCATCTTCCCCTGTTCCTGACGGCGGCCATGGGGACGCCGGGAGCAATCGAGAACGAACGTGCGGCGCTGGAGAGCGCGCGGCTGTATACGGCGATTCCCTCGACGGCCATCAATCTGATGGTGATCCTGGCGGGGATAGCAGCACTGGCGCTGTATCGCGCGCAGAGAGGCCACGCGGAATATCGATGGCTGGGGCTCTATCTGCTGCTGCTGGGGATCTCGAACGGGCTGGCTTTCAACTCGCAAGCGGGCGTGATTCCGCTGGCGTGGAATGATTGCCTGGGCGACCCGCTGATCTACGCTTTCACGATTCTGCAAATCGAGTTCACATTCAGCTTTGCGGGGCAGCGGGTGGGACGGGGGTGGCGAATTTACGAATGGCTGCTGCCCAGCCCGCTGATCCTGCTCATCCTGACGATGGCGGGCAGGATCTCGGGCGATCCGTATTCGTTAACGGAAGCGGCGGCGATTTTGCCGGCGGCCGTGCTGCTGCCGATCATGCTGCTGGTCTGGTACCGTCGGGGAAATCGCGAGGCCGGATGGCTGATTTTGCCGAGCCTGCTGCCGGTGGCCACGGCGGCGCTGTTCGACGTAGGATTCGTTGCCATTTATACCGGATGGGAGCCGCTGACCTTTCTGGACAATCCGATCCCGGTGGGGCCGGTGTCGCTGCAGTTGCCGGATCTGGGGGATTTTTTGTTCGTGCTGGCCATCGGCGTCGTGATGTTCTTTCGCTTCACGCGGGTGAGCCGGGAGCAGGCACGGGCGGCCGGGGAACTGCAGGCCGCGCGGGTCATCCAGGAGCGGCTGGTACCGGCGCAGTTGCCTCCAGTGACGGGCTATGCGATTGAGACCGCGTATTTTCCGGCGGAAGAAGTGGGCGGCGATTTCTATCAGGTGCTGCAGAGCGCCAACGGGTCCACGATGCTGGTGGTGGGCGACGTGAGCGGCAAAGGGCTGAAGGCCGCCATGACCGGAACGCTGGCGCTGGGCGCCCTGCGCGCCCTGGCTACCGAGGAACTGGAACCGGCCGCCATGCTGATGCGCCTGAACCGGCAGCTTGCGGAGACCCGCGATGAGGGATTCGTGACGTGTTTGTGTGCGCGCATCAACGACCAGGGCGCTGTGACGCTGGCCAACGCCGGCCATTTGGCTCCGTACCACAACGGCGAAGAGGTAACGCTGCAGCCGGGATTGCCCCTCGGGATTCTGGCGGAGACGGTCTACGAGGAAGGAACCCTCCGGCTCCAGCCAGGCGACCGGTTAACGCTGATGTCAGACGGCGTGGTGGAAGCGCAGAACGCGGGAGGCGAGTTGTTTGGATTCGAACGGACCCAGGCGCTGAGCAGCGAGACAGCCGAGGCAATTGCCGATGCTGCACGGCGGTTCGGGCAGGCGGATGACATTACCGTGATGACACTGAGGAGGACGGGGCGCGAAGCGATGGGCACGGACCTGAATGCGGCCGAGGCCGGCGCTCCTGCGTAGAGACGTGCGTCTGGACGAGGGGGGTGTTCTACGATAAGGACGGCGCCCGGATGGCGAAACTGGCAGACGCAGCGGACTTAAAATCCGCAGACCCGCAAGGGTTGTGGGGGTTCAAGTCCCCCTCCGGGCACCATGAAATAATGAAAAAGGCGTTATGGCCGCTTCATTATTTTGTGTCAAGTCGCTGAGGCAGAGGGGCCTTGCGTTCTGAGATCGGGTGGTGCAGCGGCGATTCCTCGGATGCAGCCCCGTCGGCGGGGACTTATCGACAAGCTCCAACGATCCGAGTCGCCAACCAGGCAATGAAAAGGCCGACGGGCAGGCGCTTTTTTTTAGGAATCAACTGAGCCGGATTTCAGGCCCAGCCGTTTAAGGAGCGATTTCATGGAGCGCAACTTCTGGCTTCCGGAACTTGTTCTGCGGTAGATGATGCTGCCGGGAACGACCAGTTTGATCTCGGTCCCGGATGGCGCAGAGGGTTCGACCGTGAGCCTGGCCATGATGCGGCGAGCCCGTTCCCGCATTCCCTGCAGGCCGAAGTGTCCTTCCCTGCACTCACCCACGATGGCAGGGTCAATGCCTACGCCATTGTCGCGTACACGCAGGATCAGATCCTCAGCGTATGTCAGCTCTACTTGAAGCTGAGCGGCTTGCGAGTGGACGCAGGAATTATGGATGGCCTCGTACCCGATGCGGTAGACCTCGTCGCGAACGGTCGGGTGCATTTCGCTCACCTCGCCGACGACGGAAAAAGAGGCTTCCATGAAGCTATGGATTCGACACTCATCGATGGAATGCCGGAAGGCCTCGGCAAGATCGTTCGTCTCCGTAGTCGATGTGCGCAAAGAGTTCAGGGCCTCCCGGCCCTCTTCCGTTGCGCGGCCCAACCGGACCGATACCTGCTCCATTGCGCCCCGCATCGGGGTGGGATCGGCTGACTGCTTGAGCGCGGAATCCGCGACCAGCTTGCCGCCCTGGATGGTCTGGAGGAGGGTGTCGTGGAAATCTCGTGCGATGCGCGTGCGTTCTGCCAATCGGTCGTCGAAACGCGCGGCCATGGCGCCTGCAACCTGGCGCACGCGCATCCGATAAAGAACCGACAGGATCAGAAAAGCCGCGCCAGCGCATAGAGCGAAGAACCACCAGGTCTGGAACCGGGCAGGCGCGATCGTAAATTGCACAACGGCGCCCACATTGTTCCAGACTCCGTCTTCATTGCAGGCGATGACGTGGAAACGATAATGACCTGGGCCCAGGTTGGTGTAGAAGGCCTCGCGCCGCGTTCCAGCATCCTGCCAGCCCTTGTCTAACCCTTCGAGCTTGTAGCGATACCGAACTCGCTCCGGCACAGACAGGTCCGGCGCGGTGTATTCGATGTGGATGTTGGTACTTAGAGGCGGCAGGTTGATCGCTCGAGGGCTCGAATGCACCACCCCGCTGGATTCGACGGATCGGATAAACACAGAAGGAGGAATCCGGTTCCGCAGGAGATGCTTCGGATCGATCTGGACAACACCGGTAGTGGTTGAAAACCACAGGCGCCCGTCGGAACTCTCGACTGCGGTTGGAATCGGACGCAGTTGTACAGCCTTCCCGATGAGGCCATCCAAAACGCCAAAGAAATTGCACCGCACATGGTAGGAAGGCTCCTTGATTGCCGGTTCAATCTCCGCCGCAGCAATGTGGAAGATTCCGGGCGTGGCATTGAGCCACAAGTCGCCATTCGCCGTTTCAACGATTCCCGAGACTCCAGTGAACTCTGCAGTGCCTGCGGGATTGATCGACTGAAAGCGATTGTCCCTGAATAGAGCCAGCCCGCGTCCGCCCCCGATCCAGAAGTGACCGGCGTGCTCATCGATGGCCTGGATATTCACGACCTGGAGGCCATCTTTGGAAGAGAATATCCTGACGTGGTCTCCATCGAGGAGCGCTATCTTACTGCCCATATAACCGAACCAAATCCGGCCAAGGGAATCGGTGAGAAGGGAAACAGCGGTGTCTCTGGGCAGCCCGTCAAGATTTCCAAAATGCGTCCAGACTCCGTTCGCCCAGTGATAGACCCCGTTGCGCACAATCGATACACAGGCCTCCAAAGCCCTTAACCTCGAGCGCGATCTCGGCCTGATAGCCGAAAGTCGCCAGCAAAATTCTCTCTGAGCTTACATACGCGTTAAGCCGCTTTCAGTTGCCCGCAGCCTTCCTGCCAGGATTGGTTTCTTGCCATCGCCTGTTGCGCCGAGTTGTTCGACCCGGCGACGCAGAAAGAAACAGCCGACTCCCGGATTCCTCAGGTGGTTTGCTCCGCAGAATGCTTTCCTGTCCTGACTGACAAGCTTGCGCGTGTATCCAGTTCATCGAGCAGCGTGGCCTTGTCCTGGTCAACGGCTCGATCCGATGACAGCGGAACGGTCATGAGCACAGCGCCCCCCGCTCGGGCGCGGGCAGGACGCGGAAGAAGGCGCGAACTGCGCCACGGTGTTGCTGTCCTCGCATCCATTCTCCAGGCAGAGCTGCGCCGAATCGGGAAGTCGGTCAGAGAGAAGCGGTCGCGCGGCTTGATGCGGCGGCCTGAGAGACTCTCTGCTGGAAATTGCAGGCGTGGGGATCCGAGCCGTCGCCGCGGCCCCGCCAAGCCGGTACTATTTGGAAGACACCGGATTGTCTCGGTCGCGGAGACTGCGTGAAGTTCATAACGGCTGTAGTCGTCCTTGTCGGTTTCTCCTGTCTACCCCGCCTCGCCGCGCCTCAGGCAGCGCCGCTCTGGCATATCGGCACCTTCGACGGCTCTTCAGCCGAATTCAACCAGGACCAGCCCCACAGCGCGATTGTCTATGACGCCGCCCAGGGCCAACCGGATCGGGACTGGTATGCCTTTGCCCCCTCAGCTCTTCCCGGAAAAGCGGTCACTCCGGAGACGGCGCCCCGCAGCATCGCGTTTTCCCTTGATGGAAAGCCGCAGCCCGCGTATCGCCTCTCTGTTTCCGTCATCATTGAGCACTCGAGCGTTCCCGATCTCGCCATCACCATCAATGGTCGCAAGGGCCGTTTCGTTCTGCATCCCAGACTTGACGACTCCATGGGCGATACCATGGACGCCTTTTTCCCGGCGTACTCGCGCGCGGAAGTCCTCTGCGATGTCCCGGGACCGTGGCTGCACACGGGTCGCAATGAGATTGCCCTACAGCCTGTCTCGTCCAGCGACCAGGGCGTTCCCGATGCCGGGCTGAATTACGACGCCATCCAGCTGGAGCCGCGCGCTCAGCTTCCCGCCGTCACGGCCCGCGCCGAGCCCACCATCTTTTATCAGAACCATGGCGGCGCGCTCGAAGAACGCGTGGATGTCTTCGTCGACTACGCGCAGCACCTGCGCTCCGGCAACGTCACCCTGCATTTCGCCGGACGCGCCCTGGACGGCCATCTCGATCCCGAGGAAGACTTCGGCGAGCAGCGCGTGCGCTTTCTTGTCCCCGCATTTTCCGCGGAGGGCCAGGCAGAGATCCAGGTGGATCTGAACGGCAGAACCCGGCGCTTCACGCAGACCCTGCAACCCCGCAAGAAGTGGACCCTGTACATGGTCCCGCACGTTCACCTCGATATCGGCTACACCGACTACCAGGCGAAGGTGGCCGCGATTCATGCCCGCATTCTCGACGAGGCAATGGATCTGGCGGACAAGCACCCCGGTTTCCGCTTCAGCACCGATGGCGAGTGGAACCTCGAGCAGTTCCTGCACTCGCGGACGCCCGCGGAGAAGCAGCGCATTCTCCAGGCGATTCGCGACAAAAAGATCTACATCCCCGCGCAGTCCAGCAATCTGCTCACCGGCTTCCCCACAGCGGAGACGCTGATTCGATCGCTCTACCCGAGCGCCGACTTCAGCCGCGAGCACGGCACGCCTTATAACTACGCGAACATCACCGACGTCCCATCGTATTCGTGGTCGTACGCGTCGATTCTGGCAGCCGCCGGCATTCCTTACTTCGCGGCCGGCAGCAACAACGACCGCGCCCCGGTGCTGCTTCTCGGTCATCTGAATCAGCATTCGCCCTTCTGGTGGGATGGGCCCGACGGCGGCAAGGTGCTGCTCTGGTATTCGCGCCACTACGAGCAGATGGAGTTTCTCTTTGGGCTCCCGCCACTCACCCAAACCGGCGAAGAGATTCTGCCGATCTTCCTGCAGATGTACCAGCATCCGGAGTACCGGGCCAGCGCGGCCATTATCTTCGGCACCCAGGTGGAAAACACCGATCTCTTCCCGCAACAGGCGGAGCTGGCCGACCAGTGGAACGCCGTTTATGCGTATCCGCACCTCGAGTACTCCGGCTTCCATGATGCGATGCAGGCCATCGCCCGCCAGTTCGGCGATAGTATTCCCACCATTCGCGGCGACGGCGGCCCTTACTGGGAGGATGGCATTGGATCCGATGCCCGCTTTGGCGCGATCGAGCGCCAGAATGAGAGCCGAGCCCCTACGGCGGAGAAGCTGGCGACCATCAGCACGCTCGTCAACCCGCACCTGGCTATCGATCGCAATGACCTGGACTCTATGTGGGCCAACATGGTCCTGATGGACGAGCACACCTGGACCTCATGGAACAGCGTCTCCGATCCTGCCAGTGAGGAAGCGGTCCAGCAGCTGCGCGTCAAGGATTCCCGTGCCACCACAGCATCCGCGCTGCGCGACAATATTCTGCGCAGCAGCATGGCCAGCCTGGCCGACTCCATTAACGCCGGCGTCGACAGCCTCATCGTCTTCAATGGGCTGAACTGGAAACGCGACGGCGACGTGACGATGGACCTCGATCATGGATGGGAGATCGCCGACCCCGCCGGCCACACCGTGCCCTGCGTGACCGTCGAGGAGGGCCCCAACTATCGCAAGGTAGAGTTCCGCGCCACCGCCGTGCCTCCCATGGGCTACGAGGTGTATACGCTCCGGCACGAAGCCGCGGCGCCCGCTGCTCCACAGACTTCCGAAGCCACCACTCTCGAAACCCCGTTCTACCGGGTCGAGCTCGATCCCGCCACCGGGAGTTTGCGCAGCCTGTATGACAAGCAGCTCGGCCGTGAGCTGGTCAACGCTGCCAGCCCCTGGCGCTTTGGCCAGTACATCTATGTGAGCGGCGGCGATCAGGAGCCCAACAGCATCCTGCAGTATCGCGCGGTCTCGCCCAAACCGGTGCTGCACGAGCATCCGGCCCAGCATGGACGGCTGATCTCTGAGGAGCGAACTCCGTGGGGCTGGCGCGTCCTCATGGAATCCTCGGCGGAGAACACGCCGTCCATCCGGACCGAGCTACGGCTGTTCGACAGCGAGAAGAAGATTGAGTTCATCGAAGATGTCGACAAAAAGCCGGAGCTGAAGAAGGAAGGCGTCTACTTTGCCTTTCCCTTTGCCATGAGCCATCCCCAATTCCAGTACGAAATTCAGAATGGCGTCGTCGATCCGGCAAGGGATATGTATCCAGGGGCTGGACGCGAATGGTTCTCCGTTCAGCACTGGGTTTCGATCCAGCAGGATGGCGTTTCGGCGACGGTCATGCCGTTGGACGCTTCGCTGGTAACCCTCGGCGACATCAACCGCGGAGCGTGGCCGGACAGCTTCGGACAGAGGCCCGGCAATATCTTCTCTTACGTGATGAATAACTACTGGCATACGAACTACCGCGCTGCCCAGGGTGGCACATTTCGGTTCCGGTATGTCATCACCAGCTCCGCCGCAGCCGACGCGCCCGCACTTAGCCGCATGGGCTGGGAGGAGATGACGCCGCTGGAGCAGGATCAGATCCGCTCCCAGGACAAGGCCCTCGATCTGCCCGAGCCGCTACCGGCCCGCGAATCGAGCTTCCTTTCCATCCATGACCCCGATGTGCTGGTGGATACGTGGAAGCCCGCCGAAGACGGACACGGCACCATCCTCCGCCTGATCGATCTGGGAGGCGCCTCGCGCACCATCACCATTGGAACCCCGCTGCTCGCTCTGCGTCAGGTGGTCCGTACAGACGCAGTGGAGCGGGATGGGGCGACGATCGAACCCGACAATCCTCACAGCTTTCGGGTCGATATCCGCCCGCACCAGATCGTCACCCTGCGTTTGCTCGGCGAGACGAAGTAGGCAAGGGCCCTCGGACGCGCGGGCTCCTGGCCCCGCTAGGGATGGACGTCCTGCGTGGCTTTCATGACCTCAGCCGCCCGGGCCGCGACGGCGGCACTCGCAGCGGCCTGGAGTTTAGCGTAGGCTTCCATCTCCGTCTTCATCTGCCCGGAGTCCCCCAGCGCTTTATAGGCGCGGGAGAGAAAGAAATGGGGCATGGGATCGCTGGGATTCTCGCGCTCCGCCGTCTGGAGATCCTGAATCGCCTCCCGGTTTCGCCCCAGCTTCACCAGAGCGTCTCCCCGGTCGACGTGCGCCTGAGCAAGATCCGGACATTGCCGCAGCGCTCTGTTCAGATCTTCCAGGCCCTGATCGGGCTGCGCCTTTTGATCCACCAGAATATTGCCGACCTGCGCCCAGGCCTGGCAATTCCACGGATCATCCTTCAGCACCAGGTTCAGTTGTTGCAGGGCATCGTCCCACTGCGAGAGCTTCCAGTACAGATTTCCCAGATGGTAGTGCGCCCCTGTATCCGCCGGAGCCACTGCCGCTGCCTTTTTATATTCCACCAGAGCACCCTGGTAGTTCTTCATATCTTCCATCACTTCGCCGGAAACATCGTGGGCCAGCATCGAATCCGGGTCGATGGCACTCATTCGTGTCAGTGCCTGTTCTGAGAGCTGCATATACGCCTGACCCAGCAGATACCAGACCTCCTGATTCTTCGGTTCCCGCTGCGCCAACGGCCGCAGAACCGCGGCAGCCGCGCTCATATCTTTCAACTGCACCAGGTCTTTCGCCAGGAACAACTGCGCGTTGTCATCCTGCGGATTGGACCTGAGCGCCGTTTCGAGCGCGGTCCGCGACTCGGGGTACCGGCCCATTTCAAAGAGCGCGATGCCCAGCAGCGCTGACGCCGAGGTCATCTTCGGATCGAGCGAGATCCCTTTCTTCAGGACCTCAGCCGCTTTCGGGTACTGGCGCTCGTCCAGATACAGCATGCCGAGGTTGTTGTACGCCGGAGCCACGTCGGGCGCGATGCGGACCAGCTCCTCATAGTTGCGGATGGCCCCGGCACGGTCGCCATGGCTCTGGGCCGATTTCGCCGCCCCGTACAGCTGCTCCACACGGGCATCGGTATCGCCGGCCTGCGCCAGCGCCCCAACCGCGCATGAGCCAAGCAGGAGCAAGGCGCCAATCGGCAGCATGGCACGGCGAAACGCAACCCGCACTCGCAACGCAGAAATGCAGAACACCGGCATCATCGGCCACCAGTCTACATCCGGGCCTGTCATCGTCAGCCGCGCACGCATGAAGGAGCCCGGGAGTTGCGATCACCAGGGCAAAGGAAAAGGGGCTGGCATATTACGCCAGCCCCTCAGGAGGCAACGAGAATCCGTCACCAATTCAATTTGAAGGTGGCCTGACCCTGGCGAGGCGTGTTGCCCTGGCAGGCGCCCCCCGGAGAGTCGAGGCCGAAGTTGCCATCGCTCACATTGCTGTCGACGGACCCATTGCTGTTCGGACCCCCACACACCTGCATGCGATTCAGGATGTTGTAGTACTCCATGCGCAGTTCCCCCGAGAAGCGCTCGGTGAAGAACAGGTGCTTGGCCAGCGCCACATTCTCTCCCTGGCTCCAGGGGTTCCGCAGTGTGGAGATATTGCGCGGCGAGGTGCCGACACCCCACAACCCCGGATCGGAGAACGCCGCCGTATTCAGAATCGGTTTCCCGCTGTAGTAGTTATTCCAATTCAGACTAAACGACTGGTTCGGTACCAGGTTTGCCCGGTTGCAGATGTAGTTGTAGCTCTGCAGCGGGCAGCCATTGGCGCCGATGCCGAACGGCATTCCGCTGTCGTAGCTGAAGATGCCGCTCAGCTGCCAGCCGCCGGCGACCAGCCGGTTGACCGCGTTATTGCTGCCGAGAAGGGCATGATGAGGACCGATCGGCAGCTCATAGACGCCGCTGAGCGTGATCAGATTCTTCTGGTCGTTATCGGCGATCTGATACTCAGCCTTCTGATCGTAGGTATTCAGGGCGCCGCCGTTAAATTCGCCGAAACCCGAATCGGTATTCGCCATGGTCCGAGACAAGGTGTACGACACCAGGTACGTCAGCCCGTTGGTGAACCGCTTCTGTAACTGCGCCTGCATCGCGTTGTAAGTCGCCACGCCGGCATTTTCAAAGTCGTTGTAGACCGAACCGTACTGCGGATAAGGCCGCAGTGCCTGGCCCAGCTGCTCGCCGGTCCCGTAGTCGTTCGCGAAATTAGCGTACGGCGTGTAGTAGCCGCCTGCCTGCCCATATCCCATGGCCGCCAGTACCGACTGGGCCGCGGGGGAAGTCCATGCCTGCCCGAGGACGCAATTCGCAGCGTTGTTCGGGCACAGCGTGTTCAGGATCGACGGGGTCAGCTGGTCGGGGTTATTCAGCAGCGAAGGGATGTGCAGCACGCGATTGCCGACATAGGAGACGGACAGCAGCATGTTGCCGGCCAGTTCCCGCTGGATGCCAACGTTGTAGTTGGTGACATACGGGAGTCCGCCGGTGTCTTTGCTGAACTGGTAGATGATTCCGAAGCCGTTAGCCAGACCCGAGGTAAACGGAGTCGGCGAGGGCAGCGGCATCGTTGTCGTGTCCCAGTTCCCGTAGGCCGGGACGTTGGTGCCGCTGGAAGGAATGTTGAAGGTACCGGTGAGCAGGTTGCCGTAGTTCACCGCGACTTTGTTGTTGCCATACTCGAAAGCGCCGCCGTCGAGATGATTGAGCGCTGCCCCACCGAGGATTACCGTTTTGTTGTTGAGCTGATAGGCAAAGCCGAGGCGAGGGCTGAACTCGTGCCAGTGGATCGAGGCACGGTCATATCCCACGCATGCCGAGCAGGTCCCCAGCAGGCTGGCGCCGCCCCCCAGAGCCTGGCCCGTGGCCGGACTGACTGCCGAGGCATCCGGCGCTGCGGGATTGAAGAACACGATGTTGTTCTTGGTCCCATCCGTGAAGGGCCGGGCGATATCCCAGCGGACTCCAGCGTTCACCGTCAGTTTCGGTGTCAGCTTGATGTCGTCCTGGAAATACGGTGCGAAATACAGGTTCCGCAGCCGGTTCTCCGTGGCAAACTGGCGGTTTGCATTGTCGACCGTGCCCAGCAGGAAACTGGCAAAGGGACTGCCGGTGTTGTTCTCATTCAACGCATCCCCGGTGTTCGTATCCCCATTGCTGGTGGTGATGGCGTCGAAGGAGAATTGGCCGCCGCATTCCTGGCACTCGTCGTCGTCCTGATAAGAGCGGCGCACTTCGAAGCCGATGTTCATCGTGTGCCGGCCATGATTGTAGAGCCAGTTGTTGGCAAAGCTCAGGCCCAGCTTGCGGTTCGTGGAGTTGGTTTCGCCGCCGGAGTTCACGCCCCAGGTCGTCGGCGCGTCGAACCCGTTGAAGTTGATGGTGGGCAGAATCGTACTCGCCGCCACCGCCGGGAAGCTTACTCCCAGATGCGCGTTCAGCTCGTTGTTGATCTCACCCATCCACCCCGCGCCGGCCGTCATGACCAGGTGCGGCGTCAGTGTATCGGCGTAGGTGAGAAAGATGCCCGTCCCCAGCCGCGGCTCGGTTTTCAACGCCGACAGTTCGTTGTTGAAATACCCCGGGTGATCGAAGGCCGGCGTGTTGTAGCTGTCCCGCCAGAAGCTGAAGTGCACGGTCTGGCGCGTGGTGAGATTCTCGTCGATATTGAAACCCCACGACGTCTGCCGCGTCTGCGCTGCATTGATCTGCGACTTCAGGTTGTTGGTGAACCCGGCGGTGCCCGGATCGGGAACCAGCGAGATCAGCGAAGACGAAACACTGCTGATACAGTCCGAAGGAATGATATTGCCCGGGAACTGCTGCCCCGGCGCCGCTCCCGGTGTGCATCCTGCCGGCAGCGGTCCTGACGGCACATAGATGGGCTGAGGAAACGCGCTGAAGTCGCCGGTCTTCATGGCCGCCGTCGGCACCGTCATGTTCCCGGTAATCGCCTGGTTCAGCCGGTACCACTCTGAGCTCACGAAGAAGAAGGTCCGGTTGCGCCCGTCGTAGATCTTCGGCAGAAACACCGGTCCGCCCACTGAAAACCCATAGTTGTCTTCCTTGTCGGTCGGCGTGATCGGCTGCCCCGTGACCGGGTCGGTCGGCGGATTAGCGCCCTTCGCGTCGAAGTAGTCGTTGCGCATGATCTCGAACCCATCCGCATGCAGAGAATCGGTCCCCGATGCGAACTGGTACTGCGCGACACCCTGCGCCAGCCCGTACTGCGCGGAGAAGACGTTTTGCAGAACCTTGAACTGGTCCACCATCTCGAAGGGAGGATTGATGTTGGACTGGAAACCCTGGGTCTCTGACTGCACCGCGGGAATGCCGTTGAACACCACTTCGTTCTGGAAGTCCACGCCGCCGTCAATGCGGTGACTGAACGCGCCGCCCTGCACGCCCGGCGCCAGGAAGATAAACGCATCGATCTGCCGTCCGCGGGGACCCACGCCGCCCTGATTCCCCAGCTCTTCCGGAAGCTCCTCGATCATCTCGTGGGGAATGGTCGTACCCAGGTCGGGCTCGGTGGTCTGCAGCGCAATCGACGGTGAATTGACCTCGACGGTCTGCGTCGTCGATCCGGCCTTGAGGACCGCATTGGCGGTTTCAACCGTGCCGACATCGATGTGCAGCCCGGTGAGCACATAATCCTCAAACCCTGAACTGCTCACCTTCACCGTGTAGGGGCCGGGGACGAGGTCGGTGATCCGGTAGGAGCCCGCGGATGTCGTCACCGCGTTCGTAATCACTTTGGTGGCGTCGTTCGTCACGGTGACCTGCGCGTTGGGAATAACGGCCCCGCTGGTATCGGTGACGGTGCCGCTGATCCCGCTCAGCGCCTGGCCATAGGCTGGCGCCCAGGCAGCGAGAGGGAGGATCAGACTGGCGGCAAGGATGAGGAATCGGCGCAAACAGGGACGAACGAAGCCGTGAAGGTCACTGGACATGAGGGAGCTCCGAAAATTGAAATGGGCCGTCATCTGCGGATCGTACCGGTTTGCGGTTTGCGCGGACGCCGGAAGAAATGCGCCGGTTCCAACAGCGGAAACCGGGTCCTTCTTCGAGGTCGCCCCCAAAGCGCAGCCGCTATACGACTGGGGATGGTAACGATTCCACAGCAGGGATAATTTACCCATAGTCCAACAACGGTTGTCAAATCCATTCCGCCTTCCGGCCTGGATCCGTCTCCAACCGGAGCCGGTCGCCGGCGCTCATCCGGGGACGTCCTGCTTCCATTCCGCGTTTCGCCGCCCTCGGGTCGAAATGTGTATCCTGCTTGTATTCCGCGACATCCACGCATCGACGCGGCGCTCCCATGACCAGGCTCCCTCACTCCTCCCGCTACCGGCTTCTGTTCCTGGGCGCCGTCGCCCTCCTGTTCGCTTGCTGGTGGCCGCGCTTGTCCGTTTTTTCCCAGGAGTTCCGGACTCCTTCCGTCGACCTGCAGGTCATCGTCGTCCATTCCGCCGAGCAGGCGGACCAGGCACTCGCCCGCCTTCGCCGTGGCGAGGACTTCGCCGCCGTCGCGCGCAAAGTCTCCATTGACCCCAATGCTGCCACCGGCGGCTATGTGCGCAATGCCGATCCGCGCACTCTGCGCCCGGAGCTGCGAACCGCTCTTGTGTCGATGAAGCCCGGCAGCCTGAGCGGCGTCATTCCGGTCGCCGGAGACTTCGTCATCCTCAGGCTTCTGTCCTCCCGCGGAGGCCTCGAGCCTCCGGTACAAGCCGATGCGTCTTCCCTGGGTATGGGTCCCAACCGCCGCGCCGCCCTTCGACCCGGGATTCAATACCCCGCCGATGTTGCAGGACAGGTCCTCGCCGACATGCTGTTCGAGAAATATCCCAAGCCGGCTGGCTGGCAGCAGGACCTGCGCGAGGTCTGCCGCATTCGCAAAGAATCCCTCGCCACCGGCGTGGCCGACCTCCGGCGGTCGCTCACCGCACCTCAACCCGACAGCACTCCCGAGTCGCAGATTCAAACCCACTATGCTCTCGCACAACTGCAGGCCTACGAGGGAAACATGGACGCTGCCATTCGCGAATGGGAAGGCGCGTACGGCCTCGCCGCGGCCAGTTTCCCCGCCGGCGTGCCCCAAATCCTCGAGGTCCTCGGCGTCGCGTATCTGCACAAATCGGAGATGGAGAACAGCCTTTATACCCATCCCGGCGATCGCTGCCTCTTTCCGCCCCGGGGCTCCTTTTGCTTCGCCCGGTCCGACGATTCGAGTAAGGCCATCGACTATTTCAGCCGCTATCTGGCCCTGCAACCGGCGCGCGCGGACCAGATCCAGGTTCGCTGGCTCCTCAACCTCGCTTATCTGACTCTGGGCAAATACCCCGACGGAGTGCCTCCCGCGGATCGAATCCCTCCATCCGTCTTCGCCTCCGAGGAGCCCATGGGCCGCTTTACCGATGTCGCCCCGACCGCCGGCCTCGATTTCGCTTCCATGGCCGGGGGGGTCGCCGTCGATGACTTCGAGAACAACGGCTTGCTCGACATTGTTGTTTCCAGTTATGACGTCTGCCAGCCGCTGCGTTACTTCCATAACAACGGTGACGGCGCCTTCACCGATCGCACCGTCCAGGCGGGTCTCGCCGATCAGTTAGGGGGCCTGAACATCCTCCAGGCCGACTACAACAACGACGGCTGCATGGACCTTCTCGTCCTGCGCGGCGCCTGGGAATTTCCCGAACGCAAATCTCTGCTCCGCAATAACTGCAACGGGACCTTCACGGATGTAACCCGCGCCGCGGGCCTCGCCGAGCCTGCGACGCGCACCCAAACCGCGGTCTGGGCCGATATCAACAACGACGGGCTGCTCGACCTGTTTGTCGGCAATGAAAACAGCCCCAGCCAGCTCTTTCTTAACAAGGGAGATGGGACCTTCGAGGACATCTCCCACGCCGCCGGCATCGATCGCGTCGCCTTCACGAAAGGCGTCACCGCCGCCGACTACGATCATGACGGCTATGTTGATTTCTATGTCTCCAATCTCTACGGCGGTAACTTCCTCTATCACAATAACCACAACAATACCTTCACCGAAGTCTCCGAAAAGGCCGGCGTTCACCAGCCCGGCGCCCAGAGCTTTGCCACCTGGTTCTTCGATTACGACAACGATGGCTGGCCCGATCTTTTTGTCACCGGCTATGACTTTTCCACCGATCAAACGATCCGCAGTTACCTGCACCTGCCCACCAGCGCCGGAACCATGAAGCTGTACCGCAATCTTGGCAACGGGACCTTTCAGGACGTGACGGCGGCAACCCACATGGACAGAATCAATACCCCGATGGGCGCCAACTTCGGCGACATCGACAACGACGGCTATCTGGATATCTATCTGGCCACCGGCGGCCCCGAATATGGCGCCCTGTCACCGAAGATGCTGCTGCGCAACCACGATGGCCGGTATTTCGCCGATGTCACCGCTGCATCGGGCACCGGCGACCTGCACAAAGGGCACGGCGTCGCCTTTGCCGACCTCGGCAGCAATGGACAGGAAGACCTGGTGGTCTCCATTGGCGGGGCCACGCCCGGCGATGCCCATCAGTTTCGCCTTTTTCGCAATCCGGGCAATAGCAACGACTGGATCGACGTGAAGCTCATCGGTGTCCGCAGCAATCGCGCCGCCATCGGCGCGCAAATCCGGGTGACTGTGAAGAATGGCTCCCAGGCGCCACGATCCGTCGACCGCACCGTCAACAGCGGCGGATCCTTCGGAGCCAATCCCCTCGAGCAACACATCGGCCTGGGGCCGCACGCAACCATTCAGCGGCTCGAAGTCTGGTGGCCCGTCAGCCGAACCCGCCAGAGCTTCACCAACGTGCGGACCGATCAGTTCATTGCCGTTCAGGAGTTCGCCACCCGCTATGAAAAGCTGACGCGGCGGCCTTTCCGGATCGGATCCCGGACCGCGCGCTGAGGCTGCCCTTCGCAGGCCGCCGCTTAGCTCCTGCGGCCGGTGCGCGCTTTCAAGCCGTCCCGCTTCTCCGCATGCGGGCTCACATCTGCAGCCGCCGCCTCCGGCAACCGCGGGGCACACCCGCACGAGCTGCGCGGCACCAGACGCACGGCCAGGGTAATCTGTCCACCCTTCATCGAGTGCGTGTTCCCGTCCGCGCTTCCCAGCAGCCGTTCGAACAGTGCCTCCGCTGCCACGCGCGCAATTTCTTCGATGGGCTGCTCCACCACGCTGATCGACGGACGCACCGTGGACGCCAGTTCAAAATCGTCATACCCCAGCAGCGCCACTGACCCGGGAATCGCCACCTTGAACTTCTGCAGCGACTCGAAGGCGAAAATCGTCGTGCTGTTCTTCAGCGTGAAGATCGCATCCGGAGGATTGGCCGTGGAGAGAAGACTCTCGATGGCGTACTCTGCCGAGCGGTAATCCTTCACCGACGTGTCCAGCAGAACTTCCAGTCCTGCCGCCTCCATGGTCCGGCGATAACCCAGGATCCGCTCTCGAATGGTGTAGAGCGTACTTTCGCCCGTGAGGCAAAGGATCCTTTTGTACCCGTGGTCGATGAGGTGCTGGGTGGCCACCGCCGCCCCCCGGAAATTATCCGCCACCACCGCAGGCACCGACGATTGCGCGATCGGCCGATCGATCGATACGATCGGGACGGCCAGCGCGCTCACCACCTGCCGCAGCGTCTGGCTTTGTGCGTTCGCCGGCGCAATGATGAGCCCGTCGGCCCGGTGCTCCATCAGCACGTTGATGTTGTCGATCTCCGCCCGCGGATCGTTCTGCGTCGTGGTCACGATCAGCAGCGAATCATTCGCCCGCGCCACCGCCTGGATCGCTTCTGCGCATTCTGAAAAGAAGGGATCCGCGATACTGGGAATGATCAGCCCCACGGTTCGCGTCCGGTAGCCCTTCAGGATGCGGGCTGCCTGGTTGGGAACGTAGCCCAGCGCCTCAATCGCGCGCTGCACCCGCTGCAGCGTCTCCGGGCTCACGCGATGGCCGCCATTGATCACGCGCGACACGGTCGTGGTGCCCACTCCCGCTCGCCGGGCGACCTCGCTCAGCGTCGGCGGTGTACTCTTCCTGCGCGTCATCGCCGCCAGACTATCAGAAGGATCCATCGTTATCCCGAGGATTCTGTTGTGCTTCGCGAACTGCCGGTCAGCCCCTCTTTCCCCGGCTCCCCGGCACGAATTCACCGTCCCCGCGGCCGCTCCGCAAGGTCTTCGCCTTGACATCGCGTTCCGGGCTCGCTTAGATTGGCGGCATCCCATGGAAACGATACCACTACCGGACCCGGCACATTTTTTCACCCGCGAAGCCCCCTCCACGATGGCTCTACCGGCCGGCCGGCGTTCCTCCAAACCCTGAATCCAACGGAGCACCCTCATGTCTCGTAGGTTTGCCGGCCTGGCTGCCGCTTCTCTCCTCCTTGCTTCCGGTCTCTGCGTTGCGCAGGCCCCTTCCGCCCCCAAACCCGATCTCGATCGCCAGCCCACTCTCTACGTCGTGGGATATGCGCACCTCGATACCGAATGGCGTTGGGAGTATCCGCAGGTCATTGACGAATACCTCCCCAACACCATGCACGAGAATTTCGATCTCTTTCAGAAGTATCCGCACTACATCTTCAACTTCAGTGGCGCCAATCGCTACCGCCTCATGAAGGAGTACTATCCCGCCGATTTCGCCCGCCTTCAGCAATATGTCGCGGAGGGTCGCTGGTTCCCCGCCGGCTCCTCGATGGAAGAAGGTGACGTCAACGCTCCCAGTGCCGAGTCGCTCATCCGGCAGATCCTCTACGGCAACGACTGGTTCCGCAAAGAGCTGGGCCGGACCAGCGCGGAATACATGCTGCCTGACTGCTTCGGCTTTCCCGCTGATCTGCCCACCATCCTCGCCGAAGCGGGCGTGAAAGGCTTCTCCACGCAGAAGCTCACCTGGGGCTCCTCCGCTCCTGGCGGCGGCCCGGATTCGATGGAGAAAACCCCCGAGGGCACCCCGTTCAATGTCGGCGTGTGGGTGGGCACGGATGGCGAAAGCGTCCTGGCCGCCCTCAACCCCGGCTCCTACTCCGGCGGCATTTACACCGATCTCAGCCAGCCGCTCCCGCCCATGGCGCCCGACGCAGCACTCACCGCGGCGCAGGATCAGCTCCACCAGCTGCGCAGCAAGCTCGAAGCACAGGACTCCAGCGGCCAGAAACTGCAGCCCGACGACATCCAGCACTTTATGGCCCTCCGTAACGAGATCAGCGGCCTCGAGCACGCTCGTCAGGACGAAGAGCTGAACCGTTTCCAGCACGACTGGGCCGCCCGCGTCCAGAACAACGGCAAAATCACCGGCGTCTTCACGGACTACCACTACTTCGGCACTGGCGACATCGGCGGTGCTCCCGACGAGAATTCTGTGAAGCGCCTCGAAGCCATCGTCATGCACGGTCAGGTGGGCATGCCCCCGCCGGACTACGTGGGCTTCCCCGACGAAGACCGCACCAACTGGCCCGAGCAGTCCGTGGGCAATGGTCCCGTGCACGTGATCTCGGCTACCGCCGATCAGATGTTCCTGAACATCACTCCGGCGGAGCGCGACCGGCTTCCGGAATACACCGGAGAAATGGAGCTGACCAACCACTCTGCCGGATCGCTGACATCGCAGGCCTATCAGAAGCGCTGGCTCCGCAAAGAAGAGATCCTCGCCGACGCCGCCGAAAAGGCTTCCGTCGCCGCTTCCTGGCTTGGCGGCCGTACCTATCCGCTGGAGCGGCTGAACAACGCCTGGACCCTGGTGATGGGCGGACAGTTCCATGATCTCGCCGCCGGCACCGCCACGCCCAAAGCCTACGAGTTTGCCTGGAACGACGATGTCATCGCCATGAACCAGTTTGCCGGCATCGTCCGCAGCGCTACCCAGGCGGTCTCTGACGCGCTCGACACCGAGTCCTCCGGCATTCCGGTCGTCGTCTACAACCCGCTCAACATCGAGCGAAACGGCATCGTCTCCGCCGACTTGAATTTCCCCGACGGCACGCCATCGGCCGTCTCTGTTGCCGGACCCGACGGCCAGCCTGTCCCCGCACAAATCGCCGACGGCAAGGTCACCTTCCTCGCCAGAGTCCCCTCGGTCGGCTACGCCGTCTACAGCGTCCGCCCCGGACACGCGTCGGCTGAAGACTCTGGCCTGCACGTCACGGAAAACAGCCTCGAGAACCGCTACTACCGCGTCCGCATCGACAGCAACGGCGATATCGCCAGCATCTTCGATAAGCAGATCGGCAAGGAACTCCTCGCCGCACCCATGCGCCTCGCCATCTCCTACGACAATCCAACCCAATGGCCCGCCTGGAACATGGACTGGGATCAGGAGCAGGCTCCCCCGAAGGAGTACGTCCACGGGCCGGTCACCATCCGCATTGTTGAGAATGGCCCCGCCCGCGTCGCCGTTCAGATCACGCGGGAAACCGCCGGTTCCAAATTCGTGCAGACCGTCCGCCTCGCCGCGGGGGATGCCGGCAAGCGCGTCGAAGTCGCCAACGCCATCGACTGGAACACGCGCCAGTCGAACCTGAAGGCTGTCTTCCAGCTCACCGCCCACAATGAGAAGGCCACCTACAACCTCGGCATTGGCACCATCCAGCGCCCGAGTGCGGCTCCGCGTAAGTTTGAAGTTCTCGGCCACCAGTGGGTCGATCTCACCGACGCCACCGGCGCGTACGGAGCCACCATCCTTACCGACTGCAAGAACGGCTCCGACAAGCCGAACGACAACACCATCCGGCTCACGCTCATCCGCACCCCCGGTGTGCAGGGCGGGTATGCGGATCAGGCCACTCAGGACCTCGGCCACCACGAGTTTGTCTACGGCATTGCCGGCCATGCCGATGACTGGCGCCAGGGCCAGACCGACTGGCAGGGGCAGGAGCTCAACGATCCTCTCGTCGCCTTCACCACGGCAAAGCACCCAGGCAAACTCGGCCACGAATTCTCGCTCGTTCACATCAACAATCCCCGCATCCGCATCATGGCGCTCAAGAAAGCCGAAAACAGCAACGAATATGTGCTCCGTCTGGTCGAGCTCGATGGCAAGCCGCAGCCCGACGTGCGCGTCTCCTTTGCGGCGCCCATCCACTCTGCTCGCGAAGTCAATGGCCAGGAACAACCCCTCGGACCCGCAACGGTGAAAGACGGAGCCCTCGTTACCTCCTTCACGGCCTACCAGCCGCGCACTTTCGCCCTCACCCTGGACGCTCCGTCAGCGCACGTCCCTGACGTCCATTCGGCTCCTGTCTCTCTGTCGTACGATCTGGCCGCCGCCAGCAATACCGGCGACGCCGTCACCGGCGGCATGGATGGCCACGGCAATGCCCTCCCCGCTGAAATGCTGCCCTCCGCCATCGACTACCACGGAGTCGCTTTCCACCTGGCTTCCGCGCACACCGGCACCCCCGATGCCGTCGTGGCGAAGGGCCAGACCATTCAGCTCCCGGCGGGCGACTACAACCGCGCCTTCATCCTCGCCACCTCCGTCGATGGCGATCAGGACGCTGCCTTCCATGTGGGAGACCAGGCCACCAACCTCAAAATCGAGGACTGGGGCGGATTCATCGGCCAGTGGGACGATCGCGTCTGGCAGGCCGGAGACGTCACCACTCCCGCGCGCCCTGGCCGTCCCGCCGAGACCGAGCATGACGACTATGCGAAGCTTCTCGGAATCCGTCCGGGTTACATCAAGCGCGCGCAGCTCGCCTGGTATTGCTCGCATCACCACGATGCCTCCGGCAAGAACGTCGCCTACTCCTACTCCTACCTCTTCGCTTATCCCATCGATCTGCCTGCAGGAGCCCGTAGCATCACGCTTCCCAACAATGACAAGGTCCGCATCCTGGCCATCTCCGTCGCGCGCGAGAATCCGGCCGTCGCTCCCGCGCAGCCCCTTTATGACACGCTGGGCCGCAACGAGCCGGGGCCGATGATGCAGCCCTAGCCCGGGCTGCTCTACGATGGACGACAACCCTGTTCCGCCCGGCGCCTGCCGTCAAAGCAGCCCGGGCGGAACAGAAAACTCCTTATGAATCTCCGGACTCTCACGACGGGATGGCTGCTCCTGGCTTGCGCGGCCATTGGTCTTCCGGCTCTGAGCCAGACGGCGAGCCAGTCCTCTCCGGCCGGAGCTGCAACCCCCAACGTGCAAAGCGATGAGCCACCGGAAGCCACCGCCCCTGGTGACCCGTTCCTGCAGCAGTGCCTCGTGCTGGTCAAAAGCCGCGACTACGCCGCTGCGACGCCAAAGCTGCAGACCTGGCTTAAATCTCATCCCGACTCAGCCGAAGGCCATTTCCTGTTGGGATATGTTCTCTATCGCCAGCAGAAAGCCCGCGCATCCCTGGCCGAGTACACCGAGGGCGCGCGCTTCCGCAAACCCGGAGCGAACGACCTCGCCACGGCTGCCATGGACTACATCCTCCTCCACGACTACGCGGACGCCGACAAATGGCTTACTCAGGCCACAGCATGGAGCCCACAAAACGAGCTGTACTGGTATTACCTGGGCCGCACCGAATATGCCGAGAATCACTTTGAGCAGGCGATCGCGACCTTCCATCGCTGCCTGGTTCTGACCCCGCGCGACCTGCGCGCTGAGTACAACATCGGCCTCTCCTATGCGGGGCTGGGGCGCAATGCCGACGCTATCGTCGCTTATCGCACGGCCATCGCCTGGCAGCAGAACGCCGCCCGCCAGGATCCTCAGCCGTACCTCGATCTCGGTATCCTTCTGCTCGACCAGAGCCAGCCCCGCCAGGCCCAACCGTTGCTGGAAAAAGCTGCCGCTCTCGATCCTGGAAATCCGCGCGCTCACGAGGAGCTGGGCCAGGCCCACGAACAGTTGCAGGACCTTCCGGGGGCGAAGCGCCAGTTGGAAGCGGCCGTGGCCCTCGCCCCCAACATCCCCTCTCTGCATTTCGAGCTGGGCCGCATCGACCAGCGCCTGGGACTGGCCGACAAGGCCAAAGAGGAATTCGCTCGCACCGCAGCCCTGAACGCCACTCACTCCACTGACGCGGCCGAAACCCCGAACCCTCCGCCGCAGCGATGAAATGTCTCGGCATGGGTTCCGGAACCTGAATTCCGGAACCCACCCCGGAGCTCACATCCTCGCGACGTTCACTTCCGCGTGCAGCGGCCGCGACCGAGACGAACCGCCCACGCTTACGGTGCGCTCTCCGCTGGCTGTGATCCACTTCTGTTCCTTCGTGGACCAGTATTGCAGTTGCCGCAGCGGCACATGCATCGTGACCGTCCGCGTTTGCCCAGCCGGAATGTTCACGCGGTCGAAGGCCACCAGCGCGCGCACCGGGAACTGCACGCCTTCCGGAATGTCGCTGGGCGCGCCCAGATACACCTGCGGCACTTCGTCGGAGTCCATGCCCCCGGTGTTTTTGATCTCGACCGTTACGTCCAGACCACCGTCGTCCGCCTTTGCCGTCTTCAGCCCGGAGTATTCGAACGTTGTGTAACTCAACCCGTAGCCAAACGCGAAGAGCGGATCGATATTCTCCTTATCGAACCACCGATAGCCCACGTTCACGCCTTCGCTGTAGGTCGTTTTGCCGTCCACGCCCTTCGCGCTCCGCTCCGGATGCTGCGGATCCGTCGCCGGATAATCCGTCAGCTTCTTCCCCCAGGTCACCGGCAGACGCCCCGCCGGGCTCACCTTGCCCAGCAACACGTTGGCCGTCGACCATCCGCCCTCGTCGCCAGGCCACCACATTTCCAACACGCCCTTCACCTTGTCCACCCAGGGCAGCGCCACCGGCTGGCTGGTGTTGAGCACCACGATCGTGTTCGGATTCACGGCCGCGATCTCGTTCACCAACTGATCCTGGTCGCCCGGCAGCCCGAAGACCGGCGTCAGCCGCGTCCACACAAAGACGACCGCGACCTTCGCCTTCTTTGCCGCCGCAATCGCCGCTTCGTGATCGGCCGCCCGCTTCTCCGGCGTGTACCAGTTCAGGCGCACCTGTACCGGCGAGCCCGAGGTATCTTTTGACGTGGTGATCTCGATGGCATGCGGACCCGCGGCCAGTTGCACTGACCTCCGCACATTGTCCAGCCCATCGGGCGTGGGCACCACGTTGTCCTGGTTGGCCTGCAGAATGTCGCCGTGCACGCCGCCCTGGAACGCGCCTGTCCGCGCCAGCAGCTTGCCGTCCAGACGGATGCTGGCATTGGTGCCCATGGCCTGCAGGTAGATCCAATAGTCGCCAGCATGCGGCGGCGTCAGTGCCCCTTTCCACGTTGCCGTGGAATTCGGCGGCAGCGCCTTCCCGTTCTTCTTCGTAAAGTTCAGTTCGGCGTCGGTCTGGTCCGCGCCGCCACCGGTCCGCTGGCCGTCGTGGCTCAGCGCGCTCGCCGGAACCGTCGTACCCGTGAAGTCATCGGCCACCGCAAACTGGATATTCTCGTTGCCCGAGATTTTCTTCATCGCCGCCAGCGGACCCACTTCCCGCCATGGCAGTCCCACGCTGCGCTCGCCGTTGATCCCGATCGAGTCCACCTGCCCCGCCGTGGGTCCGATCAGCACCACCGATCCCAGATCCGCCGACTTCAGCGGCAGCACGCCATCGTCGTTCTTCAGCAGCACCGCGGCATCCTCGCCGGTCTTTTCGATGATCTTCGCGTTCGCGTCCACATCCTGCGGAGTCACCCTGTGCTTCTGCATGCCGTCCATGTAGCCGAACTTCACGATCTCGTAGAGCACACGGCCTGCAGCCCGCGTGATCGCCGCCTCGCTCACCGTGCCGTCTTTGAGCGCCTCGCTCATCCGCTCCGGATTCAGCTTCATGCCAAAATCACCCGGCCCACCCCGCTCGGGCGCCGGCTCCTCCGGAATATGTCCCCCGAACATCGCCATCATGTCCGCCATCGCATGAGGCGGCGGCGGTGGCGGCGGAGGCCCCGGGCTGAAGAACGAGGGAATGCCGATCCCCGTGCCGGGCATTTCCATATCCAACCCCGCGTTGATGAAGTTCACCGCATGCACCGCGCCCCAGTCCGACGTTACAAATCCCTTGAAGCCGATCTGATCCCGCAGAATGGTTGTCAGCGTGTCCTTGTTACCGCAGGCAAACGTCCCGTTCACGCGGTTGTACGAGCACATAATCGATGCCACGCCCGCCTTCACCGCCGCGTCGAACGGCGCCACATAGACCTCGTGCAGCGTCTGGTCGTCCACAAAGATATTGCCGCTGTTCGAGTCATACGCGACGTAGTGCTTCACCATCGCCATTTCATGCTGCGACTGGATCCCCTTGATCTCCCCAACGCCCATCATGCTGGTCAGATAAGGGTCCTCGCCAAACGTGTTGTACCCGCGCCCAAACTCCAGATCGCGGTCGATATTCACAAAGGGCTGCAGGCTCACGTCGATGCCGTTGGCCCGATCCTCTCGCCCGATCACCAGGCCGTTTTCTTCCGCATCCTTCGCACTGAAGGTCGCCGCTACGCCCATGGTCGCGGTCTCGCCCTCGCTGGGAACCCGCGTCAGCACCCCGGGAGGCCCGTCCGCCATCCGCAGCCCGGGAATCCCCAGCCGCGGAATGCCCGCCAGATACCCCGCCTGCCCCTGATACACGCTCGGATCTTCCTTCGCCCCGTGGATCAGCGTGAGCTTCTCCTGGAGCGTCATTTTGCTCAGCAGCTTATCCACCCGGGCATCCCCGGTCACCACCGGAACGGATTGGGCCCATGCAAAACTTCCGGTCACCAGCAAAGCCGTTCCCAGCAGGACCAGCCCACGTACTCCATTTCGATTCATCAGTCCCCCATGCCTTCCCTTGCCGAAGTCTGTGTCCACCGCCCGAACCACCGCTCATGCGGGGCTCTTGCCGGAGAACACACGCCCGGTCGTTCTCTCACACCGGCGAGAAGTCTACAGTATTTCGCTGGATGCATCCTGTCCTGAGCACGGTCAAATCCTCGGAGTGAAACGATTGCGCACGCCCAGGTTCGTCATGCCGGCCGCAGCTGGCCAGCGGTGAGAGTCAGCGCCCCGCGAATCCCAATCGTCCTGGCAGGCTATCGTTTCCGCTGGAATTCGCTTCCCTCTGGCCGTAAAATTGCTATACGCCCGCTTTATGCTCAGGCTCACCAAAAAAGCCGACTACGGCCTGATGGCCCTCAAGTACCTCGCCGAGCACCCCAACGAACCTTCGCTCAGCGCCAGGGACATCGCTCAGGCCTACCACATCCCGCCACAGCTGCTGGCCAAGATCCTCCAGCGCCTGGCGAAGGTCGGCATCCTTCGCTCGCACGCCGGCATGAGCGGCGGCTATTCGCTCCTCAAGAGCCCCCACGATATCTCGGCCTTTGAGGTCATCCACGCCATCGACGGTCCCCTCTTCATCACCTCCTGCGGAACCAGCGACAGCGGCTGCGACCTGACCGACAGCTGCACCATTAAAGAACCGCTGGCGCGCGTGAACGACAGCATCTCTGACCTGCTCCGCCGGATCAGCATCTCCGATCTCGCCGAGCCCGCCGACGGCGCGCACGCGAGGCCCGGTCCCGGATCGGGTCCCGAGCTCGTCACGATTCAGTTGTAGGGGCGGGAGCCGCGGGCCGCACATGAACCTTCCCATCTATCTGGATAATCAGGCCACCACGCGCATCGATCCGCGTGTGCTCGAGGCCATGCTGCCCTACCTTGCCGACCTCTACGGCAATGCGGCCAGCCGCAGCCACTCCTTCGGCTGGGCCGCCGAGCAGGCCGTCGAAACCGCCCGCGGACAGATCGCCTGGCTTCTCCACGCCTCGCCCAAAGAGATCGTCTTTACCTCCGGCGCCACCGAGAGCAACAACCTTGCCATCAAAGGAGCCGTGGAAGCCGCACGCGCCGCCGAGCCCGAGCGCGGCATCCACATCGTTACCCAGGCCACCGAGCACAAAGCCGTCCTCGACCCCTGTGCATGGCTCGAGAAGCACGGGTGCCGCGCCACCGTCCTGCCCGTCGATCCCGAGGGCCGCATCCGCCTCGATGACCTACGCCACGCCCTCGACGATGAGAAGCCTCTGTTCGTCTCCATCATGGCGGCCAACAACGAAATCGGCACCGTTCAGCCCCTCGACGAGATCGGGGCCCTCTGCCACGAGCGCGGCATCCTCTTCCATACCGACGCAGCCCAGGCCGTGGGCAAACTCCCCATCGACGTAGCTCACAGTTCGATCGATCTGCTGTCTATCTCCGGCCACAAGATTTATGGGCCCAAAGGGGTCGGTGCTCTCTACGTCCGGCGCCGCCCGCCCCGCATCGCCCTCGCCGAGCAGATGCACGGCGGCGGCCACGAGCGCGGCCTTCGCTCCGGAACCCTGAACGTGCCCGGAATTGTCGGCCTGGGCAAAGCCTGCGAGCTGGCCGCGGAGGAAATGGACTCCGAAGCCCTTCGTCTCGCCACTCTCCGCGACCGTCTCCAGGCCAGGTTGCTCGCCGGTCTCGATCAGGTTCGTGTGAATGGCTGCCAGCCGCATCGCCTGCCCGGCAACCTCAATATGACCTTCGCCCACGTCGACAGCGAATCCGTCATGATGGGCCTGCGCGATGTCGCGCTCTCCAGCGGCTCCGCCTGCACCTCCGCCTCCATCCAACCCTCCCATGTGCTGCGCGCCCTGGGCCGCAGCGACCAGGCCGCCCACAGTTCCCTGCGCTTCGGCCTGGGCCGGTTCAACACAGAAGAGGAAGTGGATTTTGTCGCCGAGCGCCTCATCGACGTGGTCCGCAAGCTCCGTGAGTTCTCGCCGCAGTATGCCGACATAACCTAAGCGCGCAATGTTCGGTGCTGGGCCGCGCTCCCAACCTGAAACCCGTAACCTCAGTTACTCGGCCTCGGCCACCACGCACTTCAGGTACTCCGTCTCCGGGACATTCAGGAGGACGGGGTGATCCGCCGCCGCCCCGCGCACCTCAAGAACCCGCACCCGCCGCCTCGCATCGGCCGCCGCCGCTCGCAGCGTCTCCATAAAGTCCCCGAGGCTCACATGGTGAGAGCAGGAGCACGTCACCAGCCGCCCGCCCGGTCGCAGCATTTTCAGCGCGCGCAGATTCAGCTCGCGATAGCCGCGCAGCGCTCCCTCCACCGCCCGCTTCGTCTTCGCAAATGCCGGTGGATCGAGCACGATCGTCCCATACTGGGTCCCTGCATCGCTCCAGTTGCGCAGCAACGCAAACGCGTCGGCCTCCACCCAGTCCACTTCCGCCGCGCCCAGCGCCCCGCGGTTCTCCTCAAGATTCCGGTCCGCTACCTCCAGCGCTGCCCGCGACACATCCACGCCGGTCACGCGTCTGCACACCCGCGCCAGATGCAGCGCAAACCCGCCCTGGTACGTGCACACGTCCAGCGCTTCACCCTGCGCCCATCGTGCCACCGCCGCGTAGTTGTCCCGCTGGTCGAGAAACGCCCCCGTCTTCTGCCCGCTGGTCGCGTCAAAGTGAAACCGCAGCCCGTTCAGCCGAAACACGGTGCTCGCCATCGGATGCTCCGCGTCGCGCGCATACAGCGTGGCCGACGCTGGCACGCTCAGCTGCTCCAGCTCGCGGATCCGCGGGTCCTCACGCTCCAGAATCGCATCGATGCCCACCGCTTCCCGCAGCGTCTCCGTCACGGCCGCCCGGACCGCGTCCGTGTCCAGCGCCTTGTGCCGCAGCTGCACGATCACCAACCCGGCATAGCGATCCACGGTGATGCCCGGCAGCGCATCCGCTTCGCTAAAGACCAGCCGCGCCGCGTCGTTCTGCTCATCGAGCATCCCGGCCCGCCGTGCGATCGCCGCCCGCAGTCGCTCCCGCAGTAGATTCAGCCAGGCATTCTCATCCGCGATCGGCTCCGCCGACACCAGTCGCAGCGCAATCTCCGATGCGGGACTATAAAGCGCCGTTCCCAGCAACGCGCCGCGCCGGTCGGCCACCGGAACCAGCCCCGCCGCCAGCTCGCCCTCCGGCCAGGCTTCCACGTCCGATCGATACACCCACACATGCCCGGCTCGCAGGCGGTCCGCCGCCCGCCGTGACACGAGTACCGCCCCCGCCACAGCAGGTCGCATCGCCGAACCCGCCCCGCTGCGGCCATTCTCCGTCATTTCCTGCCTTTTCCCAGCCGTCCCCGCTTTCGGGCGTGCGTCGGCCGCCGCTTTTCTTGTAGCCTGCTTCTTCCGGGACTGCTCTTTTCTGGAAGGTTCGCGTCGGGAATGAGGGGACATCGCCATCGGCCAGGGCGCCGAAAATCAATTCGGGCTATCTGTATCCTCGCACAGCGAGAGCGGCTCGCCGTGTCCGGCGCCGTTCGCTGGCTGATCGGCCGCACCCTGGCCGGCCTTCTCCTTTGCGCGTGCGCAGCCGCCGCCCAGATCGCCGCACCCCCGGCATCCGCACTCGCATCGCCCGGCCACGCCGCCGACAAATCCTCAGGCCCCGTGCAGACAGAGCACTCCTCACCCACATCCGTACCGGTTCCGCCTCCGCCCGCTACCCCGCCATCGTCTCTGCCCGGCTCCGCACCCTCCGCCCCGGCCGTCGCGATGCCGCCGCCCGTTCCCGTCCACACTGAGATTGGCCGGATGAACGGGGCTTCCTTCCGCATCGATATCCCCAAGAACTGGAACCGCGGCCTGGTCCTCTATTTCCACGGATACCAGCAAAACCCCCAGGTCTTCGATCCCAAATATCCACCCTCGCGCGTCCTGCAGGAGATCCTCAACCGCGGTTACGCCGTCGCCCGCTCCGGGTACGCCGTCGGGGGATGGGCCATCGCCCAGGCTGCCTCAGAAACCGATGCCCTCCGCCGCTATTTCCGCAAAAAGTATGGCGCTCCGCGCGAAACCTTCGTCATGGGCCACTCCATGGGCGGCCTGCTCACACTCATGGACCTCGAAACCAACCCCAGGGATTACGCCGGCGGACTCGCCTTCTGCGGCGTCCTCGCGCCCGCCGACCTCGTCATGCAGCGCGCCTTCGCCGTTCGCGTCGCCTTCGACGCCTTCTTCCCCGGCATTCTTCCCGATGTCGAGCGCATCCCCCCCACCTTCGCGATGAACGACATCCCCACCATCACCAGGGTGCAAAAGGCCCTCGACGCCAATCCCGAGCAGGCCGCCCTCGTCCGCCAGCTGGCCAATATCCATACCAATCGCGGTCTCGCCGACGTGCTGGTCTTCAACACCTTCGTTATCGAAGACCTCCGGCTCAAGTCCGGCGGCAATCCCTTTGACAACCGCAACCTCGTCTACAACGGCACGGCCAACGATCCCCTCCTCAACCAGCGCGTTCACCGCTACGCCGCCGACCCTGACGCCTACCGATTCCTCGCCACCTGGTACTCGCCTACCGGCAACCTGCGGCGCCCGCTGCTGGAGGTCCATACCATCTATGACCCGCTGGTCCCCGCCTTCACCACCGCCTGGTACGACGAGCTCACCCGCCGCCTCGGCAATGGCGACGAGTTTGTCGAGCAGTATGTTGACCGCGACGGCCACTGCAACATCACCGCCGCCCAAACCGGCCTCGCCTTCGACGAGCTCCTCGACTGGGTCCACAACGGCAAGCGCCCCACCCCCGGCCTCCTGCCCGGCAGCCCCATGCCGCCGGTGAAGACTCCACCCAAGCCAAAGAATCCGGGGAAACCGGAATAAGTCCTTTAATATCAACTAAATAAAGAAAACAAGGAAGTAAGATTTCCGCTTTTAACGGAATCCCGCTAAGATGATTTCATGCTGGCTAAGAAGACATCGAAGAATCAAATCACGCTGCCAAAAGCGGTGGTGACGCGTTTCGGAGGCGTCGAATACTTCGACGTCAGCACGGATGGCGAGTCGATCATGCTGCGTCCTCTTCGTCTCAGCCGAGCTGATGAGGCTCGCAATCGACTGCTCGAGATGGGCATTACCGAAGATGACGTTCGAGATGCGGTCGAGTGGGCGCGCGACAATCCGTGAGATTGCGGGTCGTCTTCGACTCGGCCACTGCGATTTCAGCACTCTGCTTTTCCCGCGGGAGATTGCACTGGCTGATTGAGCATTGGCAGGGAGCCAACTGTATACCATTGATCTCCGTTGTCACAGCAGCCGAAGTGACGCGGGTACTGAGCTATCCCAAATTCAAGCTCTCGACGGAGATTCGGTACGAGTTTTTGGCGGACTATATTCCCTTTTGCGAAGTAGTCGAGATTAAGACTCGCTGCGCCGCCCCTTGCCGAGACCCGCGCGACCAGCCCTTCCTGGATCTGGCCCAGAGTGCGCAGGCTGATGTCCTGGTCAGCGGCGATGCCGACCTGCTGGTGCTCGCAGGGCAAACAAAATTCGCCATCGAGACACCCGCAGCCTATTGGCGCAGGGTGTGCCCAAAATGAGAGGTCTGCGCCCGGCCGTTTCTCGCACGCGGTGACCAAGCCCTGGGGCGGTGGGAATTTTGCCACAGGCCACAGGCTGATGCCCTTCAAGCCCCTCTTGCAAGCTCCGCCTATAATGGGTCATGGCGAGTGTCCAGTCCACCGAGCTCCCTGCTGAGCGGGTCTCTGACCTGTTCCGGGATAAGTTCGGCCTGCTTGTGGACACCGTCCGCCACAATCGCCCCACCGACGACGTCAATATCATCCGCCAGGCCTGGCAGTTCTGCCTGGAGCATCACAAAGGCCAGCTTCGCGCCTCCGGCGAGCCTTACGTTCTCCATCCGCTTGAGGTTGCCATCGTCCTCGCGGAGATGAAGCTCGATTCCACCGCTATCGCCGCCGGCCTCCTCCACGACGCCGTGGAAGACACCCCGGTCACCACTGAGGACATCACCCAGCGCTTCGGCGAGCAGGTGGCCCACATCGTCGAGGGCGTCACCAAGATCGACAAAATCCAGTTCGCCAACCGCGAAGACCGCCAGGCTGAGAACGTCCGCAAGATGCTGCTCGCCATGGTCAGCGATGTGCGCGTCGTCCTCATCAAGCTCGCCGACCGCCTGCACAACATGCGCACCCTCGAGCATCTGGAGCCCGAGCGCCAGCGCGCCATCGCCCGCGAAACTCTCGACATCTACGCCCCCCTCGCCCACCGCCTCGGCATGGGCAAACTCCGCGGCGAGCTCGAGGACCTGGCCTTCCGCTGGGTCGATCCCATCACCTGGGAGCAGCTCCACGAAGCCGTGGAAGCGCGCCGGTCTGAAGGCGAGCAGTTCCTCGCCGGCGTCGAAGGCCTGCTCTCCGAGCGCCTGCGCGAAAACAACATCGAAGCTCGCGTCGAGTGGCGCATCAAGCGCCTCTACTCCATCCATCAGAAGCTCGTAAAGTCCCGCACCTCCATCGACCAGGTTTACGATCTCCTCGCCCTGCGCGTCATCACCTCCAGCGTGCAGGATTGCTACGCCGTCTTCGGCATCATTCACAGCATCTGGCGTCCCGTCCCCGGACGCATCAAGGACTTCATCGCCATGCCTCGGCCCAACCTGTATCAGTCGCTGCACACAACCGTCATGGGCGAGGGCGGCCACCAGTTCGAAGTCCAGATCCGCACTGACGAAATGCACCGCATCGCCGAAGAAGGCATCGCCGCGCACTGGAAATACAAGTCCGGCGGGTCGCCCATCAGCGCCCGCGACGAGCAGCGCCTCGCCTGGGTCCGTCAGCTGGTCGAGTGGCAGCGCGACATGACCGACCCCAACGAATTCCTGTCGACGCTCAAAATCGACCTGTACCCGGAAGAGGTCTACACCTTCACCCCCAAAGGCAAAGTCGTCGTCGTCCCCCGCGACGGCACCCCCATTGACTTCGCCTATACCATCCATACCGAGGTCGGCAACACCTGCGTCGGCGCCCGCGTCAACGGCCGCATGGTCCCGCTGCGGACAAAGCTCCGCAATGGCGACATCGTCGAGGTCATCACCCAGAACGGCCACACGCCCAGCCGCGACTGGCTCACCTTCGTCAAGAGCCCGCGCGCCCGCAACAAAATCCGCCACTGGCTCAACGAGCACCAGCGCGAGCGCGCCATCGAAATCGGCCGCAAGCTCCTCGAGCGCGAAGCCCGCAAGTACAAAATTGGCCTCTCCCAGTTCGCTGAGGCGGACTACGCCCGCGTCGCCGCCGATTACAGCGTCGCCACGCCCAATGACCTGATGGCGGCCATCGGCTTCGGCAAATATTCAGCGCGCCAGGTCCTGAATCGCCTCGCGCCCGGCCTTCTTCATCAGCAGGAACCTGAAGCCACGGCGACTGCGGCCACCACGCCCGGCAGCGAAGCCATCCGCCGCGCCGCCGCCGTCAGCGGCACTGACTCTCTGATTGTCGAGGGGCAGAACGAGCTGCTCGTCTATCGCGCGCGATGTTGCAATCCCATCCGCGGCGAAGAAATCATCGGCTACGTCACCCGCGGCAAAGGCGTCGCCGTCCACGCCCGCAGTTGCCCCAACGTGCAGAACCTGCTCTACGAGGCCGACCGCCGCATCGCCGTCGAATGGGCCCGCACGCCCGAAGAAAAGTCCGGACGCCTCCAGACCTACCCCGTCAAGTTCACCGTCTTCTGCGATGACCGCGCCGGCATGCTGAAGGAAATCACCGCCGTCATCAGCGACGAGAACACCAATATCCGCTCCATGGAAACCCATCCTCGCGAAACCGGCGACGCCCTCATCGAATTCGTCGTCGACGCCGAAGACGTCCGCCACCTCACCCGCCTCGTCCAGGCTCTTCGCCGTCTACCCGGAGTCCGCGACGTAACCCGCTCGCAAAAGCTGTAATCTCTAAACTCTAAACTCTGCTCTGTCGCCGGGTGCCCCATTCAATCCGTCTTTGGCTTGAGTGGGAAGGTGCCGTTGTCTCTGCTCTATCCGCTAAACGCTATACGCTGCCTTTTCCGCCGTGCGCCGTCACCACCACCTCCACATTCCCCCGCGTCGCATTCGAGTAAGGACACGTCCGGTGCGCCGCCGCCACAATCTCCTCCGCGCTCGCCTGGTCCTGCTCCGGAATCGTCACGTCCAGTTCCACCCGCAGCGTGAACCCCTCGCCCTGCCCCTCGTCATAAGGACCCACACCCACCTGCGCCCGCACCTCAACCACGCCGGTCTTCTTCTTCGCCTGCTGCGCCTGATACTCCACCGCGCCGCCGAAACACGCCGCGTAGGCTGCCCCAAACAACTGTTCGGGATTCGTCTTGTCGCCCCGCCCGCCCAGCCCCGGCGGCAGCGCCAGATCCACGTCGATCAGTCCATCCGAGCTGCGCACGTGTCCGTGCCGCGCCCCCTCTGCCGTCACATCCGCTGTGTACAAAACCTTCATCGCTCCTCCTCTTTGGATTCTCTTGTCGCATCGGCCGCACGCCAAACTCTAAACTCCAAACTCTATTCCCCGATCTCTTTCAAAAATCCCCCCAGCTCCGCCGGCAGCGGCGACTCCAGATGCATCGCCTTCCCTGTCCTGGGATGGGCAAACTCCAGCTCCGCTGCATGCAGAAAATTCCGGTGCAATTCCAAACTCTCCGACTCCGGATCCGTCCTTTGCCGCGACGGAGCAATCGTCAGCCGCGCCGGCGCTCCATACAGCGTATCGCCCACCACCGGATGCCCGATCGAAGCCAGATGCACCCGAATCTGATGCGTCCTGCCCGTCTCGATCCGCACCGACACCAGCGTGTACGATCCAAAGGGTGAGTTGATCCGCCGTAATGCGGTGTAGTGCGACAGCGCCGTCCGCGTTCCCGAGCACCGCTTCGTCGTCATCCGCGTTCGCCGCAGCAGATCCCGCGCAATGGGCGCGTCAATCGTTCCCCGATCCTGATTCAGATGTCCGTGCACCAGCGCGATATACGTCTTGCGCACCGCTCGCTCCGCGAACATCTCGGCCAGCTTCGCATGCGCCGCATCGTTGCGCGCTACGATCATCAGCCCGCTCGTCTGCTTGTCCAGACGATGCACAATGCCCGGACGCGTCTCGCCGCCCACTTGCGATAGTGTCTGATACCGATGCAGCAGCGCGTTCACCAGCGTGCCTGCCTCGCTCGCCGCGCCCGCTCCGGCATGCACCGTCATCCCCGCCGGCTTGTCGATTACCGACAGATCCTCATCCTCATACACCACGCTCAGCGGAATCTCCTCGGCATACGCGCGCAGAGGTCGCAGCGTGGGGTCCCCCAGCACCTCCACTGCTTCGCCGCCCCGCAGCCGGTACGAGGCGCGCGGAGTCTTGCCATCCAGGCGAATCTTTTCCTGCGACAGCAGCGCCTGCACCCGCTCCCGGCTCACGCCCTCCATCTGCGCCGCCAGCCAGGCATCCAGCCGCTGCTTCGCCGCCTCCGCGGGCACTGTATACGTAACAATCATGATGGCGTGTTAGTTCGACCCCGGCTCCGGCTGCCCCGGTCCGGTCAGTCCCGGAATCCACATCGGCAGGTTCGGCTGCGGCGCAGGCGGCGCCGGCGCTGTCGAAGGCACCCACCCCCGCTGCACCAGCCAGTTCCGCAACAGTGTGGGCCAGGTCGAGAGCGGCACAATCGACCCGCACAATCCGCACCCGTGGTTGGAATAATCGTAAATATGCAGTTCCGCCGGCACCTTCGCCCGCTCCAGTGCCCGATAAAAGTCCAGCGTGTTCTCCACTGGCACCACCGGATCCATCGTCGTCGCGAACAGGAACGTCATCGGCGTCTCCGCCGTCACCGCGAACTCGTTGGAGTACCGCTTCTCCAGCACTGGATTCACATCCGGCCCCAGCAGATTCATCCGCGAGCCTGCATGCGCTTCCGGCAGCGTCATGCTGATCACCGGATACGCCAGCACCATGAAATCAGGCCTGCAGCTCTGCCCGTTCACCGCATCTGGCTTCTCCATCGCCACGGCATCGGCATCGCAGTGCGTCCCCAGCGTCGACGCCAGGTGCCCGCCCGCCGAAAATCCCCACACCCCCAGCCGGTGTGGATTGACCCCGTACTCCGCCGCATGTGCCCGGATCAGCCGCATCGCCCGCTGCCCGTCTTCAATCTCCGCGGGATAGTGATACGGATTCACCCGATAGTCCAGCACGAACGCCGGAATCCCCTGCGCGTTCAGCCAGCCGGCAATCTGCACGCCCTCGTGCCCTATCGCCACGTTCTGATAGCCGCCGCCGGGAATCACCAGCACCGCTGTGCTTGTCGACCGCGTCTTCGGCAGGAACGGATACATCCGCGGAATGTCCGCCTCGCCATGCCCCAGCGCGCCCGGCACGCCATTCGGCCACAAATAGACCGGCTGCGGCATCCCCGCCGGCAGCGGCGCCGTTGTTTGCGCCTTACTGGAAAGAAAAATCCCCATCAGCGCCAGAGCCAAAAAAGAAAAATACCCGCACATCCGCATGCGCTCAGTATAGGCATTCGCCCCCCGGTCGCCACCTCACGGCTCTGCGGTCTTCTGCTGGAACACCCGCTCCATCACAAACTCCGGCGTCACCTGCTCGCCTGACAGCAGCATCGCCGTCAGTTCTCCGCCCAGCACCTGCGGAGCAATCACCACGTCCGGCTGCACCAGCTTCACCCGGCTCAGGTGCCGCGCATCGTTCACCGCCGCCACCGTCCTCGTCCCCGATCCCAGCTCCCGCACCGCCAGCACGCAGAAAGCGTTCTCGGAATCGTCGGCCATCATGGCCAGCACCGCCTCTGCCTTGTCCGCGCCCGCCTCCTTCAGCGTGTCGGTCATGCTCGGGTCGCCCACCACCAGGTCGACGTCTTCCTTCACCTGGCCCTCCTCTGGCTTCTCGCGCAGGACGCGCGTCACCGGACGCCCGCGCCGCGCCAGCTCCCGCCACGTATTCACCGCCAGCGGCGTGTTCCCAATCACCACAAAATGATTCTCGCGTTTCATGTGCGTTCCCTTTCGGCTGATGATCCGCTGCAGGCTCTGGCTTACCAGCGGCGCGATCACCGCGGTCAGCGACGTGGCAAAGATCGCCACCCCCAGCACAATCACCGACAATGTAAATAGCCGCGCCTCCGGCGTCACCGGCACGATGTCGCCGTAGCCCACAGTGCTCATGGTCACCATGGCGTAGTAGAGCGCGGTCACCAGGTCGTGAATGGCCGGCCGAAACTCGCGCCCCAGATAATAGCTGCCGAACGTGGCATACAGCAGCAGCATGATCACTGACGTGATGGCAAACAGCGTGCTCGCCGCCAGGCTGGAGCGGTCAAAGCTCCGCCACGCCGCCAGCAGCAGCACCACCACCAGGGAGAAATACACCAGCAGCACGTGAACGTGTGTATGGCCGGTGAGTGCGGTGTTGATCGCCGCCACCACCGCCAGTAGCACCGCCACCACCCACGCCAGCCGCGACCGCCACAGCAGCGCGATCCCCATCATCTCCATGCCGCCGCCGATCAGCACCGTCGGCAGCAGCTTCAGATTGACGTGGAAATCGCCGCGGATCAGCGACTCAAAGTAGGGTTGCCAGTCCCACCCAAAGCGCGCATGCAGCGTCCACAGGCCACCGCCGATCAACAGCAGCGCCAGCGGCACATGCGGAAACCAAAGGCCTCCGCCCAGCGCGTGATGCAGGCGCTGGAAGCGGACGCGCAAACGCTGGAGCCAGGCGAGGGTCATCGACGTGCAATATCCTCAACGCGGGAATCAGCTTCTAGGATGCACGCCCCAGGCACTCTCTCGCCACTCGCTCGCTCCGGGACGCAACATTTCCCGCCGCCTTACCGCAGCCCGGCCGGCAACATCTCCCGCAGAAATCCCGGAGCGCTCCCCGCCGGCTTGTCGTCTTTCCCCCACGTCCAGTACATCCCCACGTAAGCGTAATTCTCCGTCTGCCCCGCCACCGAATGCCCGTAGCAGAACAAAAACTGCTCGTTAGGATTGTGCTTGAAGTGGTAGTACCCGCCCAGATCCACCATCGTCGCAGCCTGCGTCTGCGGCGCCGCCACGCCTTCCTTTCCATGGCTGAACATCTCGCCGCCAAACTCCACGCGATCGCCCGGAAAGGTGTACTTCAGCAGAAATCCCCCATACGGAAAATCGCGGTAGCCCGTCTGCGGCACCACCGTCTCACCCGCGCCGCCATCCAGCAGCCACGGCCCGATATTCTTCTGCAGCCACAGCGGAAGCCGGTACCAGACCTTCCCGATCCCCAGCCCCTTGTCGTAATTTCCGGTCGGCATCTCGAACATCGTGAAGGTGCCGATCTGCGGCACATGCTTGCTCTCTTTGATGTAGGCGATCTTCGCCCCCAGCTCCATGTCGGTCATCCCGAACTCCGTCGGTCCCTGCCCTTCATCCGCCGCCGCGTACGCCGAGTGATTCAGCGGCGCGGCCACCCCCCACGGCAGAATCGCGTGCAGCTGCACTCGCGGGACCGCTCCCCAGTTGAACTCGAATGCGGGCCCCACCGAGTCCACCTCCACCGGCGTCCCGTCCGCCCCACCAAAAATGTAGAACTCGTAGTGATGCAGATCCACCGGCACGGGATCGTCGGTCTGATACGGCGGCCCCTGCGCGCACGCCGGCACGGCGGCCAGCACGCACGCCGCACCGCACAGCCACCGGATTCCCCCGGACAGCCTCCAGCGCATGCCGCGCATACTACCACCGCAAACTGACTTTTCTATGAAGGCATCTCGGTCCTGGTGCCGATTGCCGGTTCCTTGCTTCTCCTGCCCGTTGCCTGATTTCCGAGCCATAGCGTTCCGCCCGCCAGCACCGCCAAAAATGCCAGCGCCTGTCCAAGGCTGAGAGCCCCGCCCAGCAACCGCTCCCCCGCCATGTCGCCCCGCAAAAACTCCAGAAAGAACCGCCCCACCCCGTACAGAAACAGCCAGCTCCCCGCCACCTCGCCGGCCCGAGGCCTCCGCCGGGTCATCGCCAGCATCAGGCCGAGCAGCAGCAGCGACAGCATCGCGTCATACAGCTGCACCGGTTGCAGCTTCATCCGCAGCGGCGTTCGATACCACAGGGCCGCCTCCACGTTGTGGTAGATCACGCCCCATGGCAGCCGCGTCCGTGTCCCCCACGCCGCTCCTCCAAAGAACGCCCCAAGCCGGTTGACGGCAAACCCCACCGCCGCGGCCGGCGCCAGCGCGTCCGCGGTGCGCCGCAGCGGCAATCCCTCGGCCAGCGCATATAGCAGCGCCGCCGCCGCGCCCATCGCCACACCGCCCAGCGGAACCCACCATCCGGGAATATTCGCCAGCCCCAGCAGCCAGAAGGGTTCTGCCCGGAATGCCTGCAGATTCGTGGCCACCAGCAGCAGCCGCGCTCCCAGCAGCGTGGCCAGAATCGCAATCAGCCCCAGGTTCCAGACCTTTTCGCTGCGCAGCTCCAGCCGCCCGGCCATCTGCACGCTTACCGCCAGCGCCGCCAGCAGCGCCGCCGCCGTGAAGACGCCGTACGTCGGAATCGCAAAATGTCCGAAATGGAAGAGGACAGGAAACACTTGCGGAGAAGGGAATTACGCCAGCGGCACCCTCAGGCGCTCAGGCGAATCAGAAAACCGGCCCGCTGGGCCGTGGGGCGATGCGCTGGTGAACCCGTCCTAAGACGGTGGGAACTCTCCGCGGCTCTTTAGGCATTCCGAACTGGCGGACACTGCACACCGAGCCGATTGTCGAGTCGAGCCCCCTGTTCGCATGAATGTAGGTTCATCCAGCGTTGACCGCCCTCACCTGCTTTGCAGGCCGGTCTCATGACTGGATGCTAACGATATCCGTCCCCTCTTGGCAAGCCGCCCGCATAACCCTTTCGTCTCATGCGTCCCAAAAGGAACCGGGCACCCCAATCGGAACTCGTCCCTCATTCGCCCCATGGGTGCGTCCCCCGCCCGACTAACCGCCCGCCCTCCAACCCGGCGCCTGACCCGCCCCGCTACACTATCCCTTCCATGCTTCGCACCATCCAGGCCACGCGCTACGTCCTGCCTCTGCGGGAAGGCGGCTCGCTGCCCGCCATCGTCGAAGCCGATGACCTCGGCCTCTACGTCGTTAAATTTCGCGGAGCCGGCCAGGGCATCCTCGCCCTCATCGCCGAGCTCATCGCCGGCGAAATCGGCTGCGCCCTCGGCCTCCGCGTCCCCGAGCTGGTCTTCGCCCAGATCGATCCCGCCCTCGCCCGCAATGAGCCCGACTACGAGATCCGCCACCTGCTCAAAGCCAGCTCTGGCCTCAACCTCGCCCTCGACTACCTACCCGGATCCACCATGTTCGATCCCGCCGCGCGCGACACCGCTCCCGCCGACGAGGCCTCGCTCCTCGTCTGGTTTGACGCCTTCGTTCAGAACGTGGACCGCACCCCGCGCAACGCCAACCTGCTCGTCTGGCACCGCAAGCTCTACCCCATCGACCACGGCGCCGCGCTCTTCTTTCACCACAACTGGCCCACGCGGGAAGACAAGGTCGCCTCGCCCTTCGCCGAAATCGCTCAGCACATCCTGCTGCCGTGGGTGTCGGAGATCGAGTCCGCCGGAGCCTTCGCTCGCCAGCGTCTAACGCCCGAGATCCTCGTCGCCATCGTCAATCTCGTCCCCGATGAATGGCTGGCCGCCATCCCCGACACACCGGACCCCGCCGAGCGCCGCGCCGGCTATATCGACTTTTTCATCCGCCGCCTCGCGGCCTCTTCGATCTTCGAACAGGAGGCGCTCCGTGCCCGCCTCATTTGACTACGCCGTCCTCCGCGTCGTCCCCCGCGTCGAGCGCGAGGAATTCATTAACGCTGCGGTGGTTGTCTTCTGTCTTGAAAAGCGCTATCTCGACGCCCGCGTCGATCTCAACCCCGAACGCCTGCGCGCTCTCTGGCCCGACGCGGACACCGACCTCATCTGCCAGCATCTCGACGCCATCCCCCGTATCTGCTCGGGCGACGCTGCCGCCGGACCCATCGCCCGCCTCTCCCAGCGCGAACGCTTCCACTGGCTCACCTCGCCCCGCAGCACCATCCTGCAACCTGGCCCCGTCCACACCGGCGTTTGCGACGAGACGGGCAATCTCCTCGACCGCCTCGCCCAACAATTTCTTTCATAGAGCAACTTGACTTACCCCAGGCCAAAGGAACGCAGATGATTCGGAGAAACTTTTTAAAATCGCTGATCGCCGGCGCCGGCGCCTCCCTGATCGATCCCGGCAGCTTGACGGCAGCTCCCACGGCCAGAACCGAACCTCCCTCCAAACCGAAAAAAGTCGTGATCGGCGGTGCCGGGATCACCGGCCTTTGTTGCGGCTATGAACTCATGAAGGCCGGCATCGATGTCACCATCCTTGAAGCCTCAGGAAGGTACAGCGGTCATGTGTTGACCGGTCGCGACGGCTTATCGGATGGCCTCTACGTCGATTTGGGCGCCGACCACATCACCCTACCCGGCTATGAGCGGCTCTTCGCCTATGCCGAGGAGTTCAACATCCCGGCGGTTCCTTATCCCAATGCCGAAGGCTCCCCGGTTCCTTATAACAACAACGATCTGCGAAGAATCGGCGGCAAGTTCTACACCAATAACATGCTCGCCGAACCCGAGACGCTCACCGGCTTGGGTTTCAACGGCCGCGAGGTTCAATTTCTGTCGAAGCACCCATGGTATGAGCTTCAGAATTTCTACCTGCAGCCCTACGTGGCGAAGTTATCCGATCCATACCACCCTCTCGGCATCGGCCTGGACGATCTCGACAAGATACCCATTACTGACATTTATAAAAAGGAGGGCGCCTCGCCGGCGGCCATCAGCTATCTGGGAGGGGAACACACCAGCGCGCTCTACTCCCTCTGGAGGCTTGCCGCCATGAAGTCCCGCGGCATCCCACCCTCCGAAGGTGAGGTCTTCCGGCTGAAAGGCGGGAACGAACAGCTGCCCATCGCCTTCGCCAAACGGCTGGGGTCGCGAGTCAAACTGGCGCACCCGATAACCGGAATCCAGCACACCGACACAAGCGTATCGATGAGTTACCGCGAATATGGATACGAGGGCACCAAAACCCTCGATGCGGATTACTTTGTGAACTGCATCAGTCTAACCGTGTTCAGGAATATCCCGGTCACGCCGTCGCTTTCTCCGGAAAAACAATACGTGGTTGATAACCTGACATACACCTCTCACCCTTTCTATGTCTTTGAAGCCAGCTCCAGATTCTGGCTCGACGATGGCCTCGCCAGCATCAACATGGAGTTCGACCACCCCGATATCGACTCCATCTGGGAAGTGCCGAGCGAGGTGGAAACGACGCGGGTCATCCTGAAGGCCTATGCCCCCGGAGGCCTTTCTCCGCTGCGAGTCCTGGCGGCCTTTCGCCAACTCTACCCGGGCAGGCGGGATACGATTTTCCAGGCTCTGACCAAAGACTGGACCCAGGACAAACTTTCCCCGAGCTGTGAAATGGAGCCGTTCCCCCTGGGGGAAATGCACAAATTCTGGCCGGAAATTCTCAGGCCCGAGGGAAGAATTTATTTTGCCGGAACCTATGCCGACCTTCTCAGTCGCGGTATGGAATCCTGCGTTCGGTCCGCACAACGAGTCGCCCAGGAGATCAAAGAAGCGTGATGACGTTCAGGCCCGGAATCAGAATTCTTCCTGCTGCTTTGGTCTTCACTGTCCTTGCGTTATCAGCTGCATTTCACTTTTGCGAGGGACCCGCCATTTCTGCCAGCGCCCAGGAGCGGAGCAACGATGGCCCTCCCGTCGTAAAAATCACAGCTCCCGGCAATAACAGTACCTATAGCTGGAATTCGCTGGTCAATTACAGCGTCGTCGTCTCGTACCTGGGAAAATCCACGCAATACCAGGAGATCCCTTCCAGTCAGGTTCTACTCACGGCAAGGTATGTCCCCGACTTATCGACAAGCCAGGCGACTCCCGCAACAACCCGTCCCTCCGCCGGCCTCCTGGACATCACCCGGTCCAACTGCCTCGGCTGTCATGAGTTCAGAGCGAAGGCCATGGGACCTTCGTTCGCCGCCATCGCTGAACGCTACCCGGACAATCAGGCATCGATCGATGCCTTGTCCCGCTCTATCCGCGAAGGATCAACCGGGGTTTTCGGGCCAGCTAGCATGCCCCCGCACCCGGAGTTCACCAAAGACCAGTTGCATGCCATGGTGCTCTGGATGGTGCAGGACGCAGCCAATCCCAATGTGAACTATTACGTGGGAACGGAGGGAGCCATTCGGATGCAGGCGCCCACGGCGCCGAACCCGCAGGGAGGCATGATTCTGACTGCGAGTTACACCGCCCCCGGCCCATCCGCAAATTCTGAACAGGCCCCGATGGGTGAAGATACCGTGATTGTGCACGGCAGGTGACAAAAGATCAAAGAATCCTTCACGGCAAACCTCTGAGCGGCGTCCCTTACTTCACACCCTTGCTCGGATCCCAGGCCCCCTCCAGCTTCCGCACATAGAGAATCTGTCCGATGTGGTACGCATTATGCGTCCCGATGTGCGCGATCAGCGACGCGTTCTTCTCCAGCGTCGCCTCATCGGCATTCGCGACCGCACTCTCCCACTCCGTCATCACCTGATCCACCTTCTTCTGCAGGTCGCTCCATTGCGCCTCGTCAAAGTCGGTAAAGGTCTCATTATTGTTGCCGTCATACGGCGCCGGCTTCTCGCCCTTGAACTTCTCCAGCGACCGATTGTCCCAATACCAGATGTGATACGCCAGCTGCCCCACCGAATGGCCGCCCCCCGGCGGCGTCCACTTCGCCTGCTCCGCCGTCAGGTTGGCCACGGCCACGTTCAGCGGCACAAACCAGTCTTCCTTGTCATGAGTCGTATGCAGTTGTTCCAGCAAAACGCCCCGCAGCGTCGTCGGCAATTGCTGTTTGTTTTGCGCAGTCGCGCTCAGCGACACGGCCAGCAGCGGGAGCAGAAAAATTGCTGATCTCTTCATCCGTCAATCCTCGCTCGGATCAGAATGCCGCCGAGCATACCACCGCCCTCGCTTCCCGGCCCATAACCAGTTCTCCGGCCACACGCACCCCACGCGTATCATGGCCCCCATGGATTTCCTCTACGGTCTGCTCCCTGCCCTGCTTGTGATCCTGGGAATCCTCATCGCCGGGCTCTGCCTCCGCCGCATGCTCTCTCTCAGCGACCGGCCCTACCCCACCGCCCGCCGATTCGCCGAGCGCATCGGCCTTTCCCTCATCGCCCTGTTCTTCCTCGCCATCGCCCTTTCCAGCGGCATCAACGCCGTCCTGCTGCATCACGAGCGCGCCGCCATGCCCGGCCGCCTCGTCGCAGTCAAAGGCCACCGCATGCGCATCGAGTGCACCGGCTCCGGCTCCCCCGCCCTCGTCCTCGACGCCGGCCTCGGCAACGATGGACTCATCTGAAGTGCCGTCCAGCCCACCCTCTCCCAAACCACCCGCGTCTGCTCCTACGACCGCGCCGGCATGGGATGGAGCGATCCCGTTTCCGGGCCCCGCGACGCCGACGCCATCGCCGCCCAGTTGCACGGGCTCCTGAACGCTGCCGGAATCACCGGCCCCATCGTCCTCATGGGCCACTCCATCGCCGGCATCTACATCCGCGACTACGCCACCCACTACCCCGAGCAGGTCAAAGGCCTCGTCTTCGTGGACGCCTCCACGCCGCTCCAGAATCGCGATCCCGCCTTCGTCCGCGAGATGCGCCCCGGCGGCCCGCCCCGGCGCCAGATCCTCATCACCCAGGCCGTCTTCGTCCTCGGCATTCCCCGCTGGATGGGCGGCTGCAAGGGCAACTTCCGCCAGCTCCGGCCCGACCGTGCCCGCCTTCAGGCCGAAGAGCGCTGCCACCTCGTCGTCTCCTCACCCGCCGGCGAGTCCGCCAACTTCGATCGCTCCGGCGAAGAAGCCGTGCACACCGGCCCCTACGGCGACCTCCCCATCCTCATCTTCACGTCCGACCCCATCAAAGGACTCGCCCAGCACGAGCAGTTGAATATGCGCGCTGCATGGGATCGCATGCAGGCCAACCTGAAGACCCTCTCCACCCGCAGCCGCCAGATCATCGCCCGCAACAGCGGCCATTACGTCCAGCTCGAGCGCCCCGACCTCATCGACCGGGAAGTCCCGCTCTTCATCGAGCAAATCCGCGGCTCCGCTCCGCCGCCGACGCCGTACGGCACTACCACCACGGAGTAGTCCCGGCTACCGGCTGCTCCTCCGCATCTGGCAATAAAGAAATGGCTGCGCCGCTCCCCATGGCAGCGCTTCTGGGCACGCCTTTCCTGCATCCTGTACCTGTGCGCTTTACCCTGTCCTCACCCCGCCTTGCGCTCGGCCGCCAGCACCTCGTCCAGCAGGCCGGTCAACGAGTGGGCTCGGCTCCGCATCGACGCGGCGCTGTCCCCGGAGCGCGTGACCGCCGTGTACCGCTCTTCCAGTCGCGTCAGCTCATCGGCCATATTCAGCGCGGCCAGCACAGCCACGCGCAGCGAGTCGACCGTGCGCCCGCCTGCAGCCACGGCGCGCATCTTGCCGTCCACCAGCGCGGCCAGCCGCTCCACATACGCTTGATCGCTCCCACGCAGACGATACGTCTGGTCGTAAATCTCCACCGTAATCGCCTGGGATTCGGCCGTGCCTCCGGCCATTCCCGTCGTACCTTCGTGCGTCGCGTCATTCTCGGCCATAGTCGTCAGGATGCGATTTCGTCGATCTGTTTCAGCATTCTTTCCACGCGGTGCCGCATCTGTTCGCGCTCCCGCTCCAGCGTCCGCAACTGCTCCCGTGCCAGCGTCAGGGCCGCGCCCTGCTCTTCCGCCTCATGCCGCAGTTTCTCGATCGCCTGCTCCGCCTGCGCCCGCGCCGTGCGCTCTGTCTTTACCACTTCCACAGCCCGCACCACCCGTTCTTCCAGGGCGCTGAAGTCATCTACCGTCGTTGACAGTTCCTCTTCCTGTACGCTGAGCGTCGCCATCCACTTCTCCTCGAGCTTTCTTCGCGCAGTATAGCTCCAGGAGCCTCAGGAAAACCCGTCCCTTTCGCCCTGCGCCCGCACCCATTCCGGCACCCTTCGGCTAACCGCTGCCGGCTGCCTACTTCAGCTCCTTCTGCTTCGACCCCTGAAAAACCTCCTCGTTCGTTCCCGGCCGCCCCACATCGCCCTTATGCGGGTGCTCGATCTTCGCCCGAATATCCTGGCTCAGCGATGTCCGGGTCGGTTCCGGTTGCACGTTGAGCCCCGTCGATTCTTCAGGCGCCCGCTCCATCCCGTGCGCTGGTGACTCCGTTGGAGCCGTGCGCTCATAGCGCTCCTTTACCCGGCGCGCCTCATCCGCGTCCCGAGGATGCTCGTTCGCCTTTTTCAGTGGCTGGATCATGCCCACCTCCTCCTGAGGAAGAGGCACTCCCCGCGAGGGCCGTTGCCTCGCAGATACAGGACCACTCACTTTTGTGGAAGGGCCGGCAAATCACCCGGCAGGATGCGACAAGAAGAACTTTAGTGACCGACCAGATGCGGCAACCGGACCAGCAGCACCACCACCAGCACGATCAGCGCCACCAGCAGCGTGACCATAATGCCGGTCACCCGTTTCACCAGCGAGTGCATCGACTTGACGTCCTCGTTCAGCTCCGACAACTCGAACGCGTGCCGCTCCGTCGTCTCCTGCGTTTTGGTCATCGATTCTTCGAAGCGCTTCAGCTGCAGGGAATGGTCCTGCACCGACAGCCGCATTTCCCGCTGCGCCCCCTGCAGTTCACCCACACTCTGCCGCATCTCGCTCGATAGCCCCGTGATCGCCCGCGTGGGACTGTCCGCCTCCAGCAACCGTGACACCAGGGGCAGGAAAGCGCGGAACTGCAGCAGCGTCTTCCACATGGGGCTGTGCTCCAGTTCTCGCATCGAGGGCAGGCTGGGATCCTCCAGCAGGGCCATCGGTTCCCGTTCCGGCGGTGCCGGAGCCGCGTTGTGTGCCGTAGTATGCGCTCCCGGCTTCGCCGGCTCATCCAGAGCCAGCGCGATCAATCGATCGACCGCCGTTTCGCTCGCTTTCCGGTTCATGGGAGAGTTCCTGACTCCACTATAGACAATGGACCGCGCTCCAACCAGCATGCGCGCCTCCCCCCAATCTGTCATTGGTAATCCCACTCGCCCGCCTTTGCCGGTTCCCGGTTGGCTATTGCCGGTTCCCTGTTGCCTACTGCCTGCCTTTATCCCCTGTTTCTGCCGCCTGCTGCCTCAGCGCGTGCACCACCACCCGCAGCATCTCTTCTTCCGGTGCCGGCTTCCCCGTCCAGATCTCGAACTGCCGTGCCCCCTGGTGCACGAACATCTCCACGCCCGTCACCACTGGCAAACCCTTCTCCCGTGCCATCCGGATCAACGGGGTATCGATGGGGTTGTACACCAGGTCGAAGACCAGCCGCGTATTGAGTTCCTTCGCCTCCAGCAGGCTCGCCGGCTTGACCCCCCGCATCCCGATCGGCGTCGCATTGACGATCACGTCGAAGCTCGACTTCGCAATCTGCTCTCGCTTGATGGTCTTCGCCTTCGCCTGTCGCGCCAGTTTCTTCGCCGTCTCCGCCGTGCGATTCCACACGAACACCTCGGCGCCCTTCTCGGCCAGCCCGAACACCGCCGCCCGTCCCGCGCCGCCTGCGCCCATCACCAGAATTTTTGCGCCATGCAAGGGCAGCCGCCGCTCCAGTGGTCGCACAATGGCCGCCACATCGGTGTTGAAGCCATACAGCTTCCCGTCCTGCGCCCGCACCACGGTGTTACAGGCGCCGATCTTCTCGCTCAGCGCGTCTGTCTTCTGCAGGTGCTTCAGAATCTCGCTCTTGAACGGCATCGTCACGGCCAGCCCGTGCAGCGGCACCTCCCGCACCAGCGTCAGCAGATCGTTCACGCGTGTCGTCTGCAAGGGCAGAAACACTGCGTTTACCGTCTCCCGCCGAAACCCGATGTTGTGCATCAGCGGGGACAGTGAATGCCGTACCGGATTCCCCGCCACCCCGTACACCTTGGTCGATGCATCAATCTGATCGATCCGCCACGCCTCCCGCAGCGTCCGCGCGTCAATTTGCCCCGGACCCGTCTCCGCGCCCACCTGGGGCGCCGCAAACGTAAACACGCTGCCCGCTCGCAGTCCCAGCACCCGGCTGATCGTCCCCTGATCGCCCATCACGATGCCGATGAGGTTCGCCTCGTCCCGACGCCGGTCCAGAAACCGCATCATCGCCACGTTGTCGCTCAGCGTCTTCGCCGTCGATACAATCTTCACGAACTCCGGCTGGAAAGGAAGAATCCTGTCGAAAACCTTGTCCAGATCCCGCGTGGCTTCGAAGTCGTGATAGCTCACGATCAGAGCGGCCCCATACGATCGCAGCTTCTTCATCTGCGCCGGCTTCATGTGCTCGGCCGTCTGCAGCTCCACGTCGATCAGGTGGCACCCCGCTTGCGCCGCCTTCTCCAGCACCTCCAGCTCGGCATTGATCGTGCCCTTGAATTTGCCACCGGTGGCCGCGCGCCGGCATGTGGCAACGGCGGTGACTTCTCCGCGTTCGTACAGGAACGTCTTCAGCTTCGGGACAATGGCCAGTGGATTCGTCAGGTAATCCAGCCGAAACTCCACGAAGTGATTCTCGCGAACGACTTGCTCCGCGTTCTCGAGCATCTCCGGCGGGTTTGCACCCGTGATCGCTACGCAGATTTTTCCGATCCGCGCCCGGATGAAATGGGTCGACACGACCGCCGGACCGGGGTGCGGAGCCGCCGCCGTGGCATTCGTGGCGCCTGAATCGCTGACCGGTCCCGCCATCGAACTCGGCGCAAAAGGTTTAGGTGTCGAGGGTTTGGCAGCAGGCGCAGACCGAGAGACGGGTGCCTTCGGCGTTCGCGCCTTTCCGGCCGTCCGATGCCCGTTTCTGCTCGGGCTCGCGGCCTTTCCGTGGGTGCTGCCGGCTTTCATACCCGCAATTGCCGCATATTAAAGGCCTTTGCCCCCCGTTGCAACACCCGTTCCATAGTTTCTGTGGAACACGCGTCCCTAACCCAGGTTCTCTGCCTCGCAGCCCGACCCGGGAAGCGCGAGAAATGACCTCCCGCCGGAAACAGCACGGCCGGGATTCCCGTTCAGGCCGCTCCTATCCCGATCGTCCACGTTCCGGGCGATCTGGACTATCACGATGAATATAAATCAGATACGCCAGATCGCCTCTTTGGCTTCCCTTCCCGTCAGTCATCTGCTATCACCTCTACATCGCCCTGACCGCGCCCGGCGACCCGCTTCTGCCATGACCGATCCAATAATCCCGACCGCTTTCGACGATTCTGCCTCCGAACCACCCGTCCGCGGCTTCCTCCACACCCCCGCCGGGCCAATGGGAAGCGGGCTGGTCCTCACCCATGGCGCCGGCGCTAACTGCCAGACCCCGCTCCTCATCGCCCTCGCCGAAGCCTTCTGCCAGGCCGGGTTCACCGTCCTCCGCTGCGACCTTCCCTTCCGCCAGCTCCACCCCCATGGACCACCCCGCAACAGCGCCACCCAGGATCAGGCCGGTCTTCGCGCCGCCATTGGGTCGCTCCGTCGCCTGGGACCGTCCCCCGTCTTCCTCGGCGGCCATTCCTATGGCGGCCGCCAGGCTTCGATGCTGGCCGCCTCCGACCCAGGCATCACGGAAGCCCTGCTCCTGCTCTCCTACCCGCTCCACCCGCCGCGCCGCCCGGACCAGCTTCGCACCCAGCACTTTCCCCGTCTCGAAACGCCGACCCTGTTCGTGTCCGGAGCTCGCGACAGCTTCGGCTCACTGGAAGAAATGACCACCGCCCTCGCACTCACCCCCGCCCGCACCCAACTCCTCCCCATCGAAGCCGCCGGCCACGAACTGCTCACCCCGCGCAACCGCGCCACCCTGCCACTCCACATCGTCCAGGCCTTCTCTTCGTTCATGGGCACACCCGCATAGGCTGCGATTCCCCGCCGCATCTCGTACCATGAACCCAATGCGGCCTTCTCATCCCGATCGCTCCCATTTCCTGCGCCTCGCCCGCACGCATACGCTCGTTCCGCTCTATCGAACGCTGACCGCAGACCTTGAAACGCCCGTCTCCGCCTTCCTGCGTCTGGCCGCTGCCGAGCCCGAGTGCTTCCTGCTCGAATCCGTCGAGGGTGGCGAGCACCTCGGCCGCTACACCTACATTGGCATCCGCCCCAGCCGCCGTATTGTCTCCCACGGCAGCGACATTGAAATCATCGAGCATGGACGCACCCGCTGCGTCACCGGCGACGTCTTCGCCCTCCTCCGCGAATCGCTCGCAGGCCATTCACCCGCGCGCATCCCGGGTCTGCCGCCGTTTACCGCCGGAGCCGTCGGCTTTCTCACTTACGACGTCGTTCGCCAGATTGAGCGCCTGCCTGACTCCACCAAAGACGACCTTGGCCTGCCCGACGCCTGCCTGATGTTCTTCGACGAGGTTCTCGCCTTCGACCACGTCAAGAAAGAAATCCTCCTCATCGTGACCGCCGACCTGCGCCGCCACAAACCGCAGGCCGCCTACGCTGACGCGCTCAAACGCCTCGACCGCCTCGAACGGCACCTCGCCCAGCCGCTCCCGAAACTGCCTGCGAAGAAGCCCTCCGGCAAGCTCCGCCTCACTTCCCGCACGAAGAAGGCGGCCTTCATGAAGGGCGTCGAGCAGGCCAAGGAATACATCGCCGCGGGCGACATCTTCCAGGTCGTTCTCTCGCAGCGCTTCGACCTCGAGCCTGGCGTCGACCCCTTCTCCGTTTACCGCGCCCTGCGCATCGTCAACCCGTCCCCTTACATGTACTTCCTCCGTTTTGGGAGAAAGAAGCCCGGCGCGAAGCCCGCTCGCGGCAAAGTGCCCGAAGAAACGACCCACATTGTCGGCTCCTCGCCCGAGCTGCTCGTCCGTGTCGAAGGCCGCAGGATCGAGTACCGCCCCATCGCGGGCACCCGCCCGCGCGGGGCAACGGAGGCAGCGGACCTCGCCGCCGAGCAGGAGATGCTCCACGACGAGAAGGAGCGCGCCGAGCACGTGATGCTGGTCGATCTGGGACGCAACGACGTCGGCCGCGTCAGCCAGTATGGCTCCGTCAACGTGACCCGTCTCATGTTCGTCGAGCGCTACTCGCACGTCATGCATCTGGTCAGCAACATTGAAGGCAAGCTGCGCCCGGAATTCAGCGCCGTCGATGCGCTGCGGTCGTGTTTTCCCGCCGGCACCCTCTCCGGCGCGCCCAAGATTCGCGCCATGGAGATCATCGAGGAGCTGGAGGCGACGCGCCGCGGCATCTACGGCGGCACGGTGCTCTACGCCGACTACTCCGGCAATCTGACCAGCTGCATCGCCATCCGCACCCTGCTCGTCGAAGGCAAACAGGGATACATTCAGGCCGGCGCCGGCATCGTCGCCGACTCCGTCCCCGAGAACGAATACGAGGAGAGCCTGAACAAGGCGAAGGCGGTGATCCGCGCGGTAGAGAGGGCAAGAGAGGGCTAACCTGCTCGCCGGATTTCCCCGGTTGGTTCGAATGCGCGCAGCGCGTCCGCCTGGACGGCCAGTCCTACTTAGTGATTCGTTCCGTCGAGCCGCTCACGTTCATCGCGCAGTTCGTATGCCCCACCGAGGTCCAGAGAGTCCCGTCGGCAAACGTCACCTCATCCATCGCGATGCGCGTCACGCCATAGGCATACATCTTTTCCGGCAGGCGGATTTCCCGCATCTGCTCCGCGGTCTTATCGGCCGAATCCGTTCCCGAAAATGTCAGGTGCAACTCGAACGCGCTGGCGTCCAGCTGGTACTTGCTCGCCTTCCCCATGAACCGCGCCGTGATGCTGGCCGACTGGATCGCCTTGCCGCTGGAGTTCTGGAAGCCCAGCGCCAGGTTCGGCTCCGACGCCTTCTCGGCAGCCGTCACCGGCAGGTAAGTCGCCGGCCAGTTCAGGTGCGCCTCGGTCAGCACCACAGGACAGCCCGTCTGATCCGGCGATGGCGGCAGCGACTGCAGATCGAGCGACTGCACGCCCCCGATTTGAGCCGTTGCTGTAGCGGTCTGAACCTGCGCGAATCCGGCCGTGGACACGGCCAGCAGAAGGGCGGAGACGAAGAGCTTCATCCCAGGAACCTCCGACGCCAAAAGCATAGCACCGGGACGGGCCGTCCAGGCAATTCGGGTCAGGCTGCCGATGCCGCGCGCAGAGCTGCACAGAGAGTCGCTCCTTCGAGCCCGAAGGGCGTTTGCCTGGACGGCCAGTCCCGATACACTGGAACTTCATGGTCTTTGTCCTCGATAACTACGACTCCTTCACCTTCAACCTCGTCCAGTACATGGGCGAACTGGACGCCGACGTCGTGGTCCGCCGCAACGACGAGCTCACCCCCCAGCAGGTCGAAGCCCTGCACCCCGACCGCATCGTGCTCTCGCCCGGGCCGTGCACGCCGCAGGAGGCCGGCATCTCCATCGACCTCATCCGGCATATGGCCGGCAAGGTACCGATTCTGGGCGTCTGCCTCGGCCATCAGGCCATTGGAGCGGCCTTTGGCGGCAACGTCGTCCGCGCGCCGAAGCTCATGCACGGCAAAACCAGCCCCGTCGAGCACGACGGCAAAACCATCTTCGCCGGGATCGCTTCGCCGATGACCTGCACCCGTTATCACTCCCTGATCGTCGAAGAGAAAGGGCTGCCGGTGGATCTTGAAATCTCCGCGCGAACGGCCGACGGGACGATCATGGGCCTGCGCCATCGCCGAATGCCGGTCGAGGGCGTGCAGTTCCATCCGGAAAGCGTGCTCACCGAAGACGGCAAGGCACTGATCCGGAACTTTCTCCACCTGCAATGACTCGCCGCACCGCCAGCCTCGCTGCCCTCCTGATGCTCGCCTGCTGCGTTTCCGCCGCGCAGCAGGATCCGACCCCGCCCGCGCCAACGGCGAGCGTCCAGACCATCGCGACGGTTCCCGTGGAAGGCGTGGCGCTCTCCGGGTCGCTCTCCGTCGAGAACGGCCGGGCCACTATCGGCAACAACGGGTCGATCACCGCCGGCGACAAGACCGCGCATGTCGCGCTCACCCGCGGCGGCAATCTGAACGTCTGCGCCTCCACGAAGATCCACCTCTCCACCGACAACACCACGCCTGGCGGCGCGCTCATGATCGCCATCGACCGCGGCGCCATCGAGGCGCAATACACGCCAGGGCAGTACTCCGACGTGCTGCTGACGCCCGACCTGCGCATCCTGATCTCGCCGCCCGGCGAGGCCGATATCAGCCTGCGGGTGAACAACCAGGGCGATACCTGCCTCGACAACCACGGGGCGAATGCGCCCTACGTGCTGGCCAGCAGCCTCTTCGACGGCGGCGCCTATCGGGTGCAGCCGAACCAGCGGGTGCTTTTCGAGCACGGCAGCCTGCACGAGGTGGTGGACAACGAGCAGGAGCCGTGCGGCTGCCCGCCGGACCATCCGCTGTCTGTGGCCAGTACCGGTGTTCACGGCACAACCCCGGCTCAATCCGGTGAAACCGTGGCGAAAACCAAAGCCGAGGCCGAGAATCCCTTCCCGCTGGCAGAGAGCGAAGGGCTGAAGTCGGCGCCCCCTCCGCCAACCACACCGATTGTCCCCGCTGGCGAGGTCCACACCCAGGTGAGCGCGCCGCTCACCTTCAACAGTGCCCAGTCCGTCCCGCCACAGCCGCCGGCGAACACGACCGCCGCTCCGGGCCCGGTTGCCACCGAGCCGCCACCCGCTAAGCCGCACCACTCCGGCTTCTTCGGACACATCGGGCACTTCTTCAAGCGGATGTTCGGCGGGTAAAGCAGGCCGTCGCGCCGCTGCGCTAAAATCGAAAGGCCGGAGTCTGTTTTCTGCGCGGACCTATCGCGGTTCGCCTGCCGCGGCCCGTTTCCGCCGCTTCTCTCCGCATCCATATTTTGCAAGGAGCCTTACCCATGGCGATTCCCGCCACCCAAATGCGCCCGGGCATGATCATCAAGCACAACAACGATCTCCACCTTGTCTTCTCGGTGGAGCACCGCACCCCCGGCAACCTGCGCGCCTTCATCCAGGCCAAGCTGCGGAACATCCGGACCGGCGCCATGTTCGTGGAGCGCTTCCGCTCCCCGGACCCCATCGAGCGCGTGATCGTGGATGAGATCCCCATGGAGTTCCTCTATAACGACGGCGACGACTACTACTTCATGAACATCGAGGACTACGAGCAGACCCACCTGAAGGCGGAGATGCTGGGCGACGCTGTTGAATACCTGACGGCGAACCTGCAGATCAAGGTCTCGTTCCACGATGGCGTGGCGGTCGGCATCGAATTGCCCCAGACGGTGGAACTGAAGGTGGTCGAAACCGAGCCGGGCCTGAAGTCCGCCACGGCGTCGTCGGTGACCAAGCCCGCCAAGACCGAAACCGGCCTCATCGTGCAGGTGCCGCCCTTCATCAACGAGGGAGAGAAGATCCGGGTGGACACGGCTGAGGGCTCTTACCTGAGCCGGGCGTAAAGGCAGGCAATAGGCAACAGTCCACGAATTTTGATCGTTTTCGATGGGCATCGGAGAGCGATGTTGCTGATTCGGCAGGGCCACTTCAGTAACATCCATCGGTGACATCCCCATCCCATGTCCCAACACGTGGCATACCACCCAGAGCTGTGCTCTCCTGAAAAGCCTGAGCAGAACTGAAAAAGGCTGCCAGATGGGCAGCCTGCGCGTGCGGAAATCTCGTTTTTCCCCTCTATTTTTAGAATAGCAAGTTGGGCTGGGTTTAGTGCCAGGCTCGGGCGGGTGTTTTGGCCTGGAAGTCCTGTATTTTCATTGCTTGTGACTTTGGTTCGGCGCGGACCCCCTTGACACGTTTTCCACAAAGAGATGAAGAAACCCATACTCGGGAGAATTCAGGGGCGCAGCTCAGCACCGCGGTCGGCCAGCAGCTGGCGCAGGATCGATCGATGGCAGCGCGCCTCGTCGGCGCAGTAGCAGCCCACGACCAGGTTCGTTTGGTGGGAGAGGGCGGCGAGCAGGTCGAGGAGGTGAGCGGACTCGGGCTGCTTCATCTCGGCGCGGAATTTCCGCTCGAAGGTCTTCCAGGCGCCAGGGTCGTCGCGGGAGTGCAGTGCGAGGGCGACCAGATTCGGCGAGGGCGAGAGGGCCGGGAGCCAGACATCATAGAAATCCATCCTGGCGTAGTCATCTTTGCGAACCCCGCGGGGCGGACGGCGCACCGTGCCCAGGCGAAGGCCCTCGTCGCGCGAACGAGGAGAGCCAAGTCGGACGATGGAGAGCGACATCTGGACAGGGTACAGCGGACAGCGGATCGTTGAAGGGGAGTGAAACCAGAATGCGGAGGGCTCGTCTTTGGTGGATGGTGGCGAGGAAGGCAGGCGGCCATGCAGTGGGGATCGGGACCAGAGACGCAGCGCGCGGTGGTGGCGTTTCCGGTGACGGTGGGCGCGCAGGTGGCGATCCCGGCGGGAACGTACGTGGAGGGGCTGGTGAATGCGCGGTCAACGCATGGGCCCTCGGTGAAGATCCATTTCACGCGGATGCTGTTCGCGAATGGCTACTCGGTGCCACTGGATGCGACGAACATGCAGGCGCTGGTGGAATGGCCGGGCGCGGGGCCGTTGGCGGGACCGCAAAGGATCGGCGAGCTGGCCTTTGGGGCAGCGCCACCGTTGCCATCGGCTGGAGCTGAACAGGCGGTCTCCGAGCCGACCTTACCGCTGCTGCCTCAGGAAGGCCCATCGAAAGGGGCGATCATTGGCGGCGCGGTCGGCGGGGTCGCAGCCATCGTCCTGATCGCCATCCTGACCTCGCACCGCCGGGGGAGTGGGAACTTCGTGTTGTTCGACGGCGGATGGCAATTGCAAATGACGCTCGCGGCGCCGCTGACACTGGATGCTGCGCGCGTGACAACAGCAGCGCAGGTGCCAGCGGCGCCGTAGGGCGCTGTGGGAACAGCCGGGAGCTGAGTGCCCGGAGCCGGGAGGGTCAGCGCACCGGCTGCAGCGCCACCTCGCAGAGCTCTTCGGAGTAGCCGTAGCGCATGAAGGCATGGCCGCAGAAGCGATGGGTTTCGCGATAGCCGTGCGCCTCGGCGTAGCGCAGAACGCCGTACCGGTCGCCGAGCGGGATGCGATTGAGCTCGGCTGGATTGCCGGGAATCCAGTCATCGAGGATGTTGTCGTTGCGGGGGCTGGAGTTGAAACCGCCGACGACGATGATGTCGGGATGGGTGGCGATGGTGGCTGGGGCGGTTGGCGTGACGCGGACGTTCTCGCTCCATTCCCAGTAAGCGTGCGGCTGATTGAAGTAGATCCGGTGCGGAAAGAAGGCCGCCGCGCCGACGGTGTGATAGTAGAAGCCCGCGACCCGGGTTCCCGGGGGCTGCGCGGCGAGGAAGCGAGCCATGGCGACATCGCCGGAGTAGGGCTGGTGGATGTCGGAGCGGACGGCGTGGACAGTCCACGCGATCTGATCCACGGCAACGAGGAGGAGCAGGGCCACGAAGACGCGGCGCAGGCCGAGGCCGCGTCCGGAGGTCAGGCTCTCGGCGGGCCAGGTGATCCAGAGCGCGGAGAGAAATGCGATCCACAGCATGCCGGCGTGGCGCGGGGCCAGGTACATGGATGTGAAGACCAGCACCATCAGAAGCCAGGGGAGTAAGCCGGTCCAGCCGAGGGGCCCGGGCGAAGCGCGGAAGAGCACGGCCTGCACGAGGGCGAGGATGCAGACGGCCAGGGCCAGCCAGCGGAAGCTGGAAACCGGATAGGTGAGCAAAGCCAGAGCGCGGGCGATGCGATGCCAGGCGGCCTCAGCGGCAGTCCAGTGCGGCGCGGGGATGACGGCGGGAGCGAGCTCACCGGGACGGGCGATGCCCAGCGGGGCGCGGCCCGGGTACGAGGCCAACTCGGCGGGAGCGGTGCGGGCGCCAAGGTCGGCGCGGATCTTCACAATGGAGCGCTCGACGTTGCGCCCGGCGCCGAAGCTGTCGTCGGACGGAGGAAAGGTGGTGACGAGGGCGAAGAGCCAGAAGAGGCAGACGGCGGCCGTGGCGGTCTTCCATCGCACGGGGACGGGCATGCGGGCCCGGCGCACCGCGGCCACGGCAGCGATGGCGAAGCCCAGGGAAGCGATGAGGCCGTGGACGGAGAGATTGGCCATGAGGCCAAGCACCAGAGCGAGCCACAGCAGCCGGCGTTTGGAGATGGCACCCCAGGCCATGGTGCGGAGGATGGCAGCGGCGGAGAACGCCAGAACCGCGAAGAGGACATAGCTGCGCGCGACGACGGCATTCTGGTAAGCCAGCCAGAATCCAAAGGGCAACAGGATGCGGAGGACCAGCGGAAACGGGGACCAGCGCAACAGGACACAGACGCCGGCGGCGGCGAGGAGGCCGGAGATCCAGTGCATGCCCGTGTAGCTGACATGGAGGCGCTCCAGCAGCCACAGCCACGCGTGCCACAAGCCAGGGGTACCCTCATAGCGAATGCTGTGGAGCATGAGGTGCCAGAAGCCCTGGTGGCGGGCGAGCAACCAGGCCTGAGCTTCGTCGGCCCACGGCTCGTGCCAGGGGATGCCGAGCGCGACCACCGCGGCGTAAGCGGCGAGGACCGCGGATTCAATCCAGGTCCAGTGGCGCGCCCGCGGCCGGGGCGGGGCATGAGGCTCGACGAGGAACGGCTGATGCTCAGGGCCGATCGGTTGGGGGGCCGGTATGCGAAGGGGCTCGGCCATCAGGAAACCCACTTCAGCAGCCGGATGACGCCCATGGCTGCGGGTTTTGAGTGCGCGGAAGCGTCAGTGCGCTCGCCGATTTCTTCACGCCGGCCGGCAAAATAGCGATAGGCCTGGATGAGCATTTCTTCATTCGTCAGGGTGGGGCGCCAGCCGAGGCGAGTTTGGATCTTCGCGGTATCGAAGAGGAAGTCCTCGGCAATCATGTTGTAGTGGTAAGGGCCGAGCGGGGAGATGTGGAGATGATGGGCGAGGCGCATGGCGGCCACCGCGGGTTTGCGAGGCAGGCATCGCACTTTGGACGAGCTGCCGGCGGCGTCGATGACGGCCTGATAGACCTCGCGCAGGGGCCGGACGCGATCGGAGCCGACGTGGAAGATGTCAGAGTCGCGGTAGTCGAGGGCGGCCACGCAGGCCCGCACCAGGTCTTCGGCATAGATGAACTGATAGCGATTGCCGCCGTCGCCGACCACCCAGACGGTTTTGCCATCCTGGATGAACTCGAAGAGGATGGCCAGCAAACCGAGCCGTCCGCGGTCGATGATGGTGGGGCAGCGCAGGATGACGACGTCGAGATATTTGGCGTAGCGCTGCAGGATGTCCTCGGCAGCCTGCTTGGACTGGCCATAAATCTCCACGGGGGCGGGCGGCTCGTCCTCGCGAATGGGGTGGCCGGGATTGCTGGCCCAGAGGCAATTGGTTGAGGTAAAGACGAGCTTGGGCACGCGGTGGGTGCGGCAGGCCTCAGCCAGCATGCGCGTAGCACTGACGTTGGAGGCCCAGAGGTCGTCCTCGTCGACGGACATGCCGTGAGCGAGCATGGCCGCGCAGTGAAAGACAGCATCGTAGCGATTGCGCCGGAAGACGTTATTCATCGTCCACGGATCGCGCAGGTCGCCGGTGATTTTGACGAGGCTGGGATGCCAGCTGGGATCGGGAACACGATCGATGCTGGTGACCTGAAAGCGCTTCTGCAGGAGATGACGCTTCAGGATTCCGCCGAAGAAGCCGGCACCGCCGGTAACCAGTACGTGGGGCATCAGAAGGTTTCATCCTTAATGCAGGTGGACTTACCTGGTGATGTCGCCCGTGCCGGAATCCGCCCCTCGGACCGGCCGCGCACCAAGACGCACCGGCCGCAGATCGTGCGGCGCAGGAAAACACCTTCTCTATCTGGAGATGAAGAGGAGCGGCGAGCGGATGCCTGACCAGACCGGCAATCAGGACGCGGAGGAGCGGGTCCAGGCGCCGCTTTTCCCACCGGTTTTGCGCTCGAGGCGCAGCTCGCGGATGGCAATGGCTTTATCGGCGGCCTTGCACATGTCGTAGACGGTGAGGGCGGCCACGGCGGCAGCGGTCATCGCTTCCATTTCCACGCCGGTGGGGGCGGTGGTGGCGGCAGTGGCGCGGATGGCGATGCCGCCGGGGGCGACGTCCATGCGCACATCGACGAAACTGAGCGGCAGGGGATGGCACATGGGGATGAGGTCGGCGGTGCGCTTGGCGGCCTGAATGCCGGCGATGCGCGCTACTTCCAGCGGATTGCCCTTGGGGTTATGGGGCAACGCGGCGAGGGCCTCTGCGGAGATGGCCACGAAGGCGGAGGCTTCGGCTTCGCGGCGCGTGTCGGATTTGCCGCTCACATCCACCATGCGCGCGTGGCCCGCGTCATCGAAATGCGAGAGCTTGCTCATGGGCAACAGAGTATCGCGTCCGGTGGGCGGTCCGCGCCGGTGGAGCGGATTGTGGTAACTTCGTTGGCTGGGTCTGGAAGCCGCCTCACAAGAGCGGCCTGATCGCAGTCCAACTTATTTGGGAGTGAACAACCAACATGAATGCAGCGGTCCGCACCCTGGCCTGTCTTGTCGTCGCTCTGTTTCTGAACGGAATTGTGCCCTCACAGCTGGCAGCCCAGCAGGGAGCGGCCGGGGCCGGCTCAGAGCCTGCCCATGAGAATCCTAACTGGTGGAAAAATGCGGTGATCTACGAGATCTATCCGCGCAGCTTCCAGGATTCGAACGGCGACGGCATCGGCGACCTCAACGGCATTACTTCGCGGCTGGATTATCTGCAGAAAATGGGCGTGAGCGCCATCTGGCTGACGCCGATCTATCCTTCGCCGCAGGTGGATTTCGGATACGACATCTCCAACTATGAGGCGATTGATCCGCAGTACGGGACGATGGCGGACTTCGACCGGCTGGAGCACGAGGCAGACAAGCGGCACATCGGCATCATCATGGACCTTGTGCTGAACCACACATCGGACCAGGATCCGTGGTTCATCGAATCGGCGAAGTCGCGCACGAATCCCAAGGCCGACTGGTACATGTGGCACGACGCAAAGATGGTGAACGGCAAGCGGGAGCCCCCCAACAACTGGCTGTCGGTCTTCGGCGGCTCGGCGTGGCAGTGGGATCCGGCACGGCAGCAGTACTATTACCACCGCTTCTATGTGCAGCAACCGGACCTGAACTGGAGCAATCCTCAGGTGCGCAAGGCCATGTTCGACGTTGTGCGCTTCTGGATCAACCGAGGGGTCGCGGGTTTCCGTCTGGATGCGATCACATCGCTGTTCGAGGATCCGCAGTTCCGCAATGAGGAGTACATCCTGGGGCCGGACGGCAAGCCGGAGATCAACGCCTTCGGCGACAAGGAAGTGAAAACGAATCTGACTGACGACCTGCCGGAAGTGCACGATGTGATCCGGCAACTGCGCCAGGTAACGAACGAGACGAAGGGGCGCAAGGTGATCCTGATCGGAGAAACGTATCTGCGCTCGGTCCACGATCTGGACAAATGGTATGGGACGCACAACGATGAGCTGGACCTGCCGATGGATATGCAGGTGGGATTCCCGCCGACGGCACACCCCACGCTGGACGTGGCCCGCTTCCGCGCCCGCATCAACGAGGCGGAGACCGAGATCGGCGGGAAGATGCCCCTGTTCGTCTTCGACAACCACGACAATCCGCGCTGGGATCGCTACATCACGGACGATCACAAAGACGGCGTAGGCCGGGTACTGGCGACGATGCTGTTCGCCTCTCGCGATACGGCCATGATGTATTACGGCGACGCGATCGGGATGGTGACCACACCGCCGAAGACGAAGGCGGAAGTGAAGGATCCCATCGGCATTCGCGGCTGGCCGAAAGAGAAGGGCCGCGACGGCGAGCGGACGCCGATGCAGTGGGATGCGGGCAAGGATGCGGGCTTCTCAACCGCGGCAAAGACCTGGCTGCCGATTCCGCCCAGCTACAAAGAAGTGAATGTGGCTGCGGAAGAGAAGGAGCCGGATTCTCTGCTGCACTGGTACCGGCAGATCATTGCGTTGAAGGCAAACGATGCCGCACTTCACGACGGCGAAGAGGTCATGCTGAATCCGAATGACCCGCACGTGCTCTCGTGGATGCGCAAGGCGCCGGACGGGGAAGTGGTAGTGGTGGCCTGCAACTTCACGGCGCAGCCGGAGACGATCAACCTGGATCTTGCGGCGCAGGGCGTGCAGGGGACGCACGCGAAGACGCTGCTGAAGTCGCCGGACGTCGCCGATCCGCAGTCGTTGCAATCGGTGGCGCTGGGACCGTACAGCGTGTATATCGGCCGGGTCCGGTAAGCGGCCCGGCAGAAGATCCGGCCGCGTATCGCGGCCGGGGCGATGACTGCAGGGGTATCCGTAACACGAACGTGCCATATAAGGATTGAGTATCGTTTCGCTAAGGTACTCATGTGACAACCTACGCCGCCGTACGCTGCGCGTCGTTATTAAAAAGGTTCATGGAATGAATGCCATCGCCCTTATGGGAAAGATCCTGGGTGTTGGCAGAGCACGCGACCACGGCGATCGAAAATCGAATCCCGCGCTGCCCGGCGGGTGGGAAGAGGCGGTCTCCCTGCTGGATCGCCAGCCAGTCGTTGCGCCCGATGTTAGTCCGGTCGAGGCGGCTCTGCGCAACGCTCTTGAGAACGACCGTCTGTTTCTGGATTATCAGCCCATCTTCAATGCCTCGGGAAAAGTAGTTGAAATCGAAGCGCTGCTACGCTCGCGGGACCCGCTGCTGCAGAAGGCGGGAACGTCGGAGTACATCCGCGTCGCTGAAGAGAGCAACCTGATTCTGGCGGTGGGAGAGCGTGTGCTCCTGATGGCGTGCCGGGGCATGACCCAGTGGCACGATCTGGGCGTGCACGACGTGACCCTGGCGGTCAACGTCTCGTGCATGCAGCTGGTCACCGCAGGATTTGCGCGACTCGCGCTTGCCCTCTTCGAAGAGCATCGCATTCGACCGGCAACCATCCACATGGAGATTACGGAGTCGAAGCTGGCGCGGGACACGACATCGATGCTGGCGGAAATGACGCTGCTGGCCGAGGCCGGTGTGTGTTTTTCTATCGACGATTTTGGAACCGGTTACTCGACTCTGGAGCGGCTCTCCCGGCTGCCGGTCTCGACCATGAAGATCGATCAGAGCTTCGTTCGGGAGATCCGGAGCAACGAGCGAGTCTTCGCCACGGTTCAGGGCATGGTGGATCTTGCCCGGCACCTGGGCCTCGAAGTGATCGCCGAAGGGGTGGAAATGCAGGAGCAGCTCGAATTGCTGCGCTCCGCCGGCTGCACCAAATTTCAGGGATACCTGCTGGGGCGTCCCGTGGGCGCGCCGGCCATGACGGACCTTCTGATCGCCAATCGCTCGGTGGGCGACCCGGAGTACCTTCCTCCCGTGGCCATAGGACTTTGAGCTAACGTCGTTCGCCGGTTGTCGGGATCTGCGCCCCCGGCGCAGCACTCGACCGCCAGGGGCAGTGGCGGCACCCGGAACCGCAGCACGATCCGCGCCTGCGGTGATACGCCTCGGTGAAGACAACGTACGGCCCTTCCCGGTAGAAATCTTCGCCTTCGATGAGCGGGCGCTCGCGTGCGTCCGGACGAGGCGCAGGATCGGGCGCAGGATCAGGCGCGGAGTCAGGCAAGCGCGCCGCCTTCTGCCGGGTTCCCCAGCGCGTGGGGCCGCTGCGGAGGGATGTCTGAGGAATCGAAAACGAAGGCGCCGGGCACGGGCATTGTCATCGCTGCGGGTTCCGCGATGGCCTGGGCCAGAGGCAGCGTGACGGTGTTGCCGGCGATCGAGGGCGTACGCTCGCCAGGGATGACGACGCCGACCAGGTTCATGGGATCGGCGGCGGCCATCGTGAGCGGCGGCATGTCCCCCAGAGAGCGAGTGCGGTTGGCGCGCAGGCTTTCGGCGGCTTCCGGCAGGGCAAACTGCTCGCCGCCGAATCCGGAGACAAAGCGGCCGCCGCGGACCAGGCCGCGGGCTTCCAGGCGGCGGAACATCCCAACCAGCTCGCGCCAGGGCGGTACGGTGGTTTCGCGCGCCAGCGCGTCGCGGAAGACGATGCCGTAGCGGCGCAACAGCAGGTGGCAAGCGGATTCGAGCTGCGCATCGTGGCGGACGGCGGCCTGGGTGGCGGCATGTGCAGCGGCTTCGGAGTTGCGCGAGAGCGGAGTCACCGGCTCAGCAGCGGGATCGGCGAGCAGCGCCCAGCGGCCGGAGGCGTGGCGAGCGGCGGCCTTGCCGCGTCCGGGCGTGGAGAAGGCGCGCTTGCGGCGGGGATCGATCAGCAGGCGCAGGCTGTCGAAGCCGTCGGCATTGACCAGGCCGGCGGCCACCAGCTCCCACAGCGCGCGGTGCACGTCTTCGGCGGGAGCGCCGAGCAGGCGGATCAGATCGGCGGAGAACATGGCGCCGCGCCCCGACAGGCAAGAGCGGAGGCGGTTGGCGAGCTCGCTGAGGCAGGCGTTGAGGGCGGCTTCCGGTATTTGTCGCCGCGAGAGGCACAAATCCATCCACAGAGCCTCTTGGCGGACAAAAAACGTCACCGGCGCCATGCTGGTGGGCACCACGCGCCGGGGTCCACCGCTGGCCGGGTCGGCAAAGGCGGGGTGGGGCGAGATACGTCCCCAGCCGACGGCTCCGGTGAGGCAGAGGGCGTCGAGCCAGCGGGGATCGTAGCCGGCCACGCGCTGGGGCAGCAGGGAGCGTTCCCATTCGGCGGCGGGGGCTTCGAAGCCTTCGAGGGCGCGCAGAGCCTCGAGGAGTCCCTGCTCCCCGCTCAGTTGCCGGCGCTCGCCGAGGTGCTGCCAGTCGAGGAGGAAGCGCATATAGACGGCGGGGGTGACCGGCTCAATTCGCTGGCGCAGCGCGTTGAGGGTGCGTTTGTGAATGCGCTGCAGGATGCGCCGCTCGCACCATTCGACGTCCACGTCGGGGATTTCGTTTTGGCCGGGCCGGCCCTCGAAGACGCCGCGGAGGATGGTTCCGGAGGATTCGAGGCGGACCATCTGCGTCCAAAGGGCGGCGGAATCGAGGCCGAGACGGGCGGCGAGGGCGGCGGAGGTGGTAGGGCCCACGATCTGTAACCATCCCTGGCACGCTTTGCGCAGAACGTCACCGCTATCGGGCAATTCTGCGGGCATTTTGCACATTTCCACAGCGAATTCCACAGTGGGCCGCAACATGCTAAACCATTCAGTCCGTTCGGCTGCGACGTAATATTCCTTGCCGCCGGCACGGGCGAGGGTGGCGCGTCGGTCTCGTTCCAGGCGAGCCAGAAAAACAGGCCAGTCGCGGGCTTCCGGCCGGTCCAGAAGCGCCGCGGGAACGACGACCAGGGCACAGAGGAGGTCGTGCAGCTCGTGCTCGTCGCGAATGTCGGGCCAGATCTCCGCGCGCACTTCGGCGATGGCCTGAGGCGAGAGACGGCCCGCTTCACCGAGGACGGCATCGGGCAGGACGCCCCGCAGCTGGACCGCCCGGGCGCGGCGCTCCTCCAGACCGGCGTCGTCGAGGAAGGCGTAGGGATTGGCGTTGATCAGCTCGTGGGCGAAGGCCGACGGCGTGGTGGTGTCGACGGCCACACAACGGATTTGACCGCTGTGCATGGCCTGGAGGACGGCTTTGAGGCCCTCGAGGTCCATGGCCTCCTGCAGGACGTCGCGCATGACTTCCTGGACGAGGGGGTGATCGGGAATCTGAATATCGCCCTCGATATTTTCAAAGCACGCCGCGGCCTGGGGGAAGACGCTGGCCAGGAGATCGTCACCGCGCATGCGCTGGATCTGCGGAGGGACTCTCTTTCCTTTTTGGAACCGTAACAGTTGCAGACTGCGGGCGGCATCCCAGCGCCAGCGCGTTTTGAAGAGGGGCGAGGCCAGGGAAGCCTGCTCCAGCAACTCCGTCACGGTCTCGGTGGTGAGGAAGTGGAAGACATCGCTGAGGGGGAAGCTGTGCTGCTCGGCGAGGCAGATGTTCAGGCCGTTGTCAGTGGCGGCGGCCTGCAGCTCGAAATTGAAACCGCGGCAGAAGCGTTTGCGCAGCGCGAGGCCCCAGGCTTTGTTGATGCGGCCGCCGAAGGGCGCGTGCAGGATCAGCTGCATGCCTCCGCCCTCGTCAAAGAAGCGTTCTGCAACAATGGTGGTGACAGAAGGGACGACCCCGAGCACGGCGCGGCCGGCAACCACATAGCCGATGAGCTGCTCGGCGCCGGCATCGTCGAGGCGGCACTCTTCTTTCAGGAAAGCGGCGGCGGCGGCGATCTCGGGCATGGCGTGGCTGATGTAGCCAGGGAGCGCATTCCGCGTGCGCCGGTCGATCTCCTCGCGCAGCTCGGCGACGAACTCGGAGAGCTCACGGGTACGTTGCGGGGCTTCGCCAAACCAGAAGGGCAGCGTGGGTGGCGCGCCATGCGCATCTTCCACGAGAACGCGGCCAGCGGTTTCGATGCGCTGGATGCGCCAGCTGGCGTTGCCGAGCTGAATGACGTCGCCGGGCGAGGAGTCCACGGCGAAGTGCTCGTCGAGGGTAGCAATCTGCACGCCTTCCGGCTGCAGGATCACGGGGAAGATGGCCGCATCGGGGATGGCGCCACCATTGGTGATAGCGGTGGTGCGGGCGCCGCGGCGTGCCTGGATGCGTCCCTGCACGCGGTCGCGCAGCAGGTAGGCGCCGTAGCGTCCGCGGCTGGACTCGATGCCGTCGGCCAGCAGCCCAAGGGCCTGGCCGAAGGTTTCCCAGGAGAGATGGCGATAGGGCTGCGCGCGGCGGAAGACCTCCCACAGGGTGCGCTCTTCCCACGGCTCGGCGGAGCAGGCGGCGACGATCTGCTGCAGCAGGACGTCGAAGGGCTGGGGAGGAATCTCGAGGCGATCGAGGACGCCGGAGCGCATGGCGCGGACCAACGCGGCCTGCTCCATAAGATCGTCGCGCGTGACGGCGAAGAAGCGGCCTTTGGGGATGGCGCCCCGCCAGTGGCCGGCGCGGCCGACGCGCTGCATGCCTACGGAAATGGCGCGCGGCGACTGGATCTGGCAGACGAGGTCCACGGTGCCGATGTCGATGCCCAGCTCCAGGGAGGCGGTGGCGATGAGCACGCGAATCTCGCCGTTCTTCAGGCGGCGCTCGGCGTCGAGGCGCAGCCTGCGCGAGAGGCTGCCGTGGTGGCAGGCGACGTTCTCCTTGTCGAGGCGCTCGCCGAGGGCGAAGGCCAGGCGCTCGGCCATTTTGCGCGTATTGACGAAGACCAGGGTGGATCGATGCTGGAGGGTCAGCTCGGTGAGACGGTCGTAGACGCTCTCCCAGATGGCCATGGTGGCGACGGAGCCGAGCTCATCCGTCGGGACTTCGATGCCGAGGTCGAGCTGGCGTTTCTGCCCGGCCTGGACGATGTGCACGTCGTCGCCGCGCGCGCCGCCGAGGAACTGTGCGACCAGCTCGATGGGGTTCTGCGTGGCGGAGAGGCCAATGCGTAACGGTTTTGGATACGAAAGCAGGCTGGCTCCGGCCAGAAGAGCGTTTTCGCCGCTGACCAGCGCGTCCAGGCGCTCGAGGCTGAGGGCCAGATGGGAGCCTCGCTTGTCGTCGGCCATGGCGTGAATCTCGTCCACGATGACCGTGTGCACCCGGCGCAGGTTCTCGCGGCTCTGCTGCGCGGTGAGCAGGATGTAGAGCGATTCCGGCGTGGTGACGAGGATGTGGGGCGGCGTCTTCAGCATGGAGCGGCGCTCGGCCGTGGGTGTGTCCCCGGTGCGGACGGCCGCGCGGACAGGCGGGCAGAGATAGCCGCGCTGCATGGCCAGCTCCTGGATTTCGCGCAGCGGCGTCTCCAGGTTCTTCTGCACGTCGTTGGAGAGCGCCTTCAGCGGCGAGACGTAGACGACTTCGGTGGCGCAGCCGAGGCGGCCGTCGAGCGCCTTGCGGATGAGGCCGTCGATGCAGATGAGGAAGGCGGCCAGGGTCTTGCCGGAGCCGGTGGGGGCGGAAATCAGTACCGGCTGCTGTTGCAGAATCACCGGCCAGCCGGCTTCCTGGGGCTCGGTGGGCGTGCCGAAGCGGCGCACGAACCACTCCTGAACGAGCGGATGCGCCCAGGAGAGGCTTGCGGGAATGGACAGCTCCGGGAGGCTTTCCGGGACTGGGGTCACCGGGGACAACATCTGCCTATTCTACCGCGGATTTTCGATTCTTCTTCGCCCCTGGGACGGGCGAGTCCTGCAGGGGCGTGCTTCATGGGCACTTCGAGCTCAAGCGCGAGGGGCTGGTACGCTTTTCCGCGGCTGGTGCGGCTGCTCGTCGCGTATACTGCCGCCATTCTTTCGTTCTCAGGAGACGCGAGTGCAACGCTTTCCAGCTGCAGGAGTGGCCTGTTTTGTCCTTGCGACGGCGGCAGCCGCGCAGGACGTTCCTTCATTCGTGAATTCCCAGCTGCCCACGCTGGTGAATACCTATAAGGACATCCACGAGCATCCGGAGCTCTCCCATTTCGAAGCCCGCACCTCGGGCATCCTCGCGGCGGCTCTGCGGGCGGCGGGATACACGGTGACGGAGCGCGTCGGCCGCTATCCTGACGGCAGCCAAGCGTATGGGGTGGTCGGCGTCCTGAAGAACGGCGCCGGGCCGACGCTAATGATTCGGGCCGACATGGACGCTCTGCCCATTGTGGAGCAAACGGGCGTGCCCTATGCGAGCCACGTGCAGATGAAGGACCTGCAGGGACAGATGGTGGGGGTGATGCACGCCTGTGGTCACGATGTGCACACCACGGTGCTGATCGGCACGGCGCGCGCCATGGTGGCGATGAAATCGCAGTGGCACGGGACGCTGATGCTCGTTGGGCAGCCGTCAGAAGAGACGATTGACGGGGCGAAGGCCATGCTGGCCGATCATTTGTACGAGCGCTTTGGACGGCCGGACCGCATCATTGGCCTGCACGATACGAATGGGCTGCCGGCCGGCACCGTCGGTGTGCGCAGCGGGCCGTCAGCCTCCAGCTCTACATCAGTGGACGTGGTGATTCGCGGCATCGGCGGCCATGGCGCGTACCCGGAGGCGGGGCGCGATCCCATCACGCTGGCCGCGCTCTACATCATGCAGATCCAGACCATCGTGAGCCGTGAGGAGGATCCGCAGGATCCGACGGTGGTGACGGTGGGACACATCGAAGGGGGCACCAAGCGCAACATCATTCCCAACGAGGTCAAGCTGGAGCTGACCACGCGCTCTTTCAGCGACCCCAGCCGCGATGTGGTCATTGAGGGACTGAAGCAGATGGCGGCAGGCATCACGGCCTCCGCCGGGCTGCCTCCGGATAAGGCCGCCACTGTGACTGTGCTGGAAAATGAATCGACGCCGGTGCTGTACAACGATCCGGCGCAGACGGAGCGCGTGAAGGCCACGCTGGTGAAGGCGCTGGGATCGAACAACGTCTTCGACATTCCGCGCGGCATGGCCAGCGAGGATGTCGGCGTGTTTGCTCTGCCCAATCATGAAATTCCGCTGACGTATTTCATCCTGGGCGCGATGGATCCGGTGAAATTTGCCGCGGCAAAGGCGGAGGGCAAAGAGCTGCCGGGGCCGCACACCAGCCGCTTCGAGCCGCTGCCGGAACCCACGCTGCGCACCGGGGTGACGGCGATGACCAGTGTGGCGATCTCGCTGCTGCAGTAACGAATCTCCCGGAGGCCCGTATGAAGCTGCATCAGGCATTTACCGCAGAGCTGCAAAAGAGCCTCGCCAAAGGCGGCTGGACCTATGTGATCTGGCCGAAGTCCGTCGAATTCTTTGCAACGCGGGGGCTGGTGAAGGTGCGCGGAACGATCGACGGCGTTCCCTTTCGCAGCTCCTTCATGGCGCTGGGCAATGGGCAGCACAAGCTGCCGGTCAAGACCGACATCCTGCAATCGATCGGCAAAGGCGTCGGCGACCGGGTGAAGGTGGAGCTGGAAGAGCGGCTCGAGAAGACTGCTCGCACCCGGTCCGCCTGAAAAAGCGCGGCATGGGCGGCGCAGGATGCAGCGCCGCCCGCAACCGTCAGAGGTTCGCCTTCCGATTGCCCGAGAACAGCCGGACGATCCACGTGAGAATCACCGCGCCCACCACGGCGATCAGGATGCTCACGATCAGACCATGCTGGCCCACACCGCCCAGGCCAAGATGGGCTGAGATGAATCCGCCGATCAGAGCGCCGATCAGGCCGACAACCATGTCCATGAGAAAGCCGAAGCCGGAGCCCTTCATCAGCTTGCCGGTGAGCCAGCCCGCTATCAATCCGATAATGATCCAGGCAATCAATCCGTGTCCCATTAAGCCAGGTCCTCTCTTTCGTTTGTTTTGGGGGGAATCCCTGTAGTATCACCGGGCCTGACGGTGCGCAAGATGGTAACGAATCCGACATCCCCGGAAGGCTGATCCGGGCTACCGCAGTCCCGTGAGCCCGCGTACAGAGTCCAGCAGCTTCTGCGGATCGTAGCCGATGCCATCTTTGAAGACGATCTCCACCTTCTCCACGTCGGCGATGTGCACGGCGGGATTGCCATCCACCACGACCATATCTGCCGCATGGGCGGGCTCAACGGTGCCGAACCGGGTGGCTTGCCCCAGCCACTGTGCGCCATTCTGGGTGGCAATGTGGATGGCTTCTTCGGGAGTAAAGCCGGCCTCGACCAGCAACTCCAGATTGCGCTGGTCGCCGAAGCCGGGCAGCACGCCGCCGTAGCCGGTGGGATCGCAGCCGGCCATGAGCACGCCGCCCTGGTTCACAAAGTCGCGTTCGAACTGCATCTCCATGGTCAGCAGCCGCCCCGCAATGGACGAATCGGCATGCTCGGCAATTTGGGCACGCGTGGTCGCGTAGCTGCCCCAGGCGGCGGGAAGCAGCGCCGTGCGGGCGCGCATCTCTTCGCTCATGGGCGGTCGATTCGGCACAAAGCTCTCGAAGATCGCAAGCGTGGAGGTGAGGGCGACATGGTGCGCGATCAGATCGCGGATGGTGCCCTGGATTTTCGGACCTTCCACGTCCATCTTCGCCAGATCCATTTGCGGAGGCCGCTGGCCGGGGCACACGCCCTCCTTCTTCTGCGAGTAGAACTCCGTATCGACCACGAGGCCGTGTTCCAGGTTGTCGATGCCGAGCGAGGCCGCCTCCTGGAAGCCAACCGCGCACAGGTGGCCGGTGATTTTGAGCCCATGTGCGTGGGCGTGATCGATGGCGGCCTTCAGCTCCGCCGGGGTGATGTGCATGTAGGCCTTGAAGGAGGTCATACCTTCCGTCGACCAGTAGTCCACCAGGCGCGCCGCATCGTCAGGCCCGGTGAGGGTATGGAGCTGCGGGCCGATGGCCGGTGCTCCTTCCAGATAAGGACCGGTGAGAAACAGCTTCGGGCCCGGCATCTGACCGGCGTCGATGGCCTGCTTGATGGAGATATCGGTGTAAGGCTCCAGACTGCCGGCGGTGCGCGCCGCGGTGACGCCTGCGGCGAGATACAGCCGCGGTGCGCTGTCGGCCATTTCGCCATAGAGTGGCAACAGGCCAGGGCCGCCGTCGGGCAGGGGATAGAAAAGGTGCTCGTGCATCCCCACCAGCCCGGGAAAGACGGTCCTGCCGGTCAGGTTCATGACGGTCGCGCCGAGGGGGGGAGGCGGCGCAGCGTATTCCAGCCCGACAAAGCTGATGCGTCCGTTCTCGATGATGATTTCCTGGTCGTCGCGAGCCGCCGCTCCGGTGCCGTCGATCACGCGGGCATGTTCGAGAACGAGGACAGGCGCGTCGATTTTGACGAAGGGCTTGAGCGCCGCGGGGACGAGCGAGGCCGGTTGGCTTGCCTCCTGGGCAAACCCCCCTCCGCTCAGGATCAGACACACAACTGCCAGGGTTGCCATGCGCCGCATGTTCACGCTCCGTGATGAGTCGCTCGGGGAAGGAATCTTCCACTATCCAGCCGACGGCGGGATGCGTCAAGCAGGAGACCTCAGGAAATCGACGGACCGGTGCAGCTTCCCTGTCTGCGCGAGGGCTGTTTACACTCGGGGGAGCGTATGCCGGAACTCCCCGAAGTCGAAACCATCGCGAACGGCGTTCATCGGCGCATCCACGGCGACAGCATCCTGTCCGTCGAGTTCAGCCACTACAAGGAGCCGTTCCGGACGCCCCCCGATGCCATGGAAGCCGCCCTCGTCGGACTGCGCATCGCGCGCGTGGCGCGAGTGGGCAAGCACATCGTCTTCGATCTGACGCCCAGGGCCGGCCGGAAGATCGCCGCGCAATGGATTGTGCATCTGGGCATGACGGGGCGGCTGCTGGTTTCCGCGGCGGCCGTGCCGGTGCCGCCGCACACCCATGCGATTCTGCGGCTGGCGTCGGGCCGGGAGCTTCGCTTTGTCGATCCGCGGCGCTTCGGCCGGCTCACTCTGCACCCCATGGAGAGGGGGAGATTCGCGGGTCCGGGCCGGGAGCCGCTGACCATCTCGGCCACGGAGTTTGCCGCGCTGTTTCGGGGGCGCAAGCTGGCCATCAAGGCGGCGCTGCTCAATCAGTCGCTGCTGCATGGGGTCGGCAATATCTATGCGGACGAGAGCCTGTTTCGCGCCGGGATCCGGCCCACGCGCCCGGCTGGGCGGTTGAGCCGGGAGCAGCTGGATCGGCTGCACACCGCGCTGGGGGTGATTCTGCGGCGAGCCATCAAGGCAGGCGGCTCGTCGATCTCCGATTACGTGGATGCGGATGGCGCAGAAGGATTCTTCCAGATCCAGCACCGGGTTTACGGACGGGAGGGGGAGCCGTGCCGGGTGTGCGGGACGCCAATCCGCCGCATTGTGGTCGGGGGGCGCAGCACCCATTTCTGCCCCCACTGCCAGAGATGACGATGCCGTGCCGGGTTATGAATTTGTGGACTTGCAGAATTCCGTTCTACGGTAATCAGAATGGCTGGGCGCTGGGCCGCGAGTTAAACAATTGATTTCATTCGGCAATTTAAACGGCACGAGAATTGCACTTTACTCCGGCGCCAGCGACGCATAGGCCCCGGAAACGGGGATGTGCGAACAAGAGGGTTCCGGCCGAAGAGAGCATGATCCTTGAGATTTTGCCCCGGCCGGAATAAATGCCGTCCTGATCCGTCGTTTTTTGATTTGGATGAAGGGCACTTCAGGGAGGCCAGTGACTGGCCGTCACACGGGAAAGCCATCCGGAAGCGGGTGGCTTTTCTGGTCTGCTGGCAATCCCACCCCTGGGGGACCGGCCCAACCATCGGTCTTCAAGGTACCCGCATCAAAATACTTGTCAGGGCCAGGCTCCCGGGGTAGTATGATCTTTACCTATCGAGCGGCTGACGCCACGCAGGTGGTTCCGCGAGGTTCGCCGCCATTCTCGAGAGTCAGGTATCATCCCCGGGAGATGTTCTCCGCCGTCGCGTCTGCCGCCAGAGGAGAAAGCCCCGGTTGTGAAGGTTGAATCAGAATTAGACGGCAACTCAAGTACGTTGCGTTGATCGGCGCGGCATTCGGTTGCGTTCCCCCTGCTCATTTGGGAGGGCCGTTGGGCCATCTCACGACAGGGGAAGAGCCCAGCACATTCTCGCACCGCACCCAATCCTTTCCGGGCCTGTGCGTCGGGTCGCAACCCGCGCGCTGGGACCGGAGCTGACGAATATCACGTTCCCTATTTCCGGAAAACCGGCTGGCCGCCATGGTTTCGCAGGCTGATCCGGAAGGACCGCTGAGGGAGCAGGAAACCGAATCACCAGATTCATCGCACCAGGAAGTGCACGCATGACAACAGAGCAGAACCAGCCTCAGCCGCCGGCCGACTATCCGGCCCCGGCACAAGCCTCCAATCCGGGGCAGTCGGAAGGACCGGGGGGACATCGCCGCCGCCGCCGCAGGCGCAAGAATAAGCGCGGGGCAGGCGGGCCGGCCAACGGCCAGACCCAGAATGCGCAGCCGGTCCAGAATCATCAGGCCCAGCCGCAGGTCCACAAGCCCAAGCCGCCCAAGCCGCAGCCTTCGAGCCAGCAACGGTTCTTCAAGAGCAACGGCCAGCAGCAGGGCGGAGGCGGCCGGCGCCGCAACAAAGGGCGGCGGGAGCGCGTCTTCGTGGGTCCGATGGACCACAGCTATCGCGAGATCAACGGCAACATTGCCGACTCTCCTCCTTCGACCATCGAGTTCCGCAACGGCAACGGCAATGGCTACTACATGGAGCCGACCAGCCGCGAGGCGCCGCCGCCGGTCCGTGAAGACGCTCCCGTGCGCATCTACCTCTTCATTGAGGACCTGTTCTTCTTCGCGAAGATCAATGAGGCGGCGCGCAAGCTCGGCATCAAAGTCGCCTTCGTCAAGAATGAGCCGGAGACCGTGGCCCGCCTCTTCGAGGCCTCGGAGGAGAAGCCGTCGCTGATCGTTTTTGACCTGAACAACACGGCGGCCAAGCCCATGACGCTCATCCCCAAGATCAAGTCGAAGCTGAAAAAGGGCACCTCGGTGATCGGATTCCTCTCGCATCTGCAGGGCGATCTGAAGGCCAAGGCGCTGGAAGCCGGCTGCGACATGGTGATGCCGCGCTCGGCCTTCTCGCAGAACCTGCCCACGCTGCTGCGGCGGCACGGGCTGGACGAGGCAGAGGAAGCGGAATACGCCATGTAAACGGGCTCGTCCCGAATCAGCCCCGGCTGCGGCCGGGGCTTTGTTTTGGGGCGAGGGTTCCCGGTGCGGCGCAGTGGCCCGGCCCCGGGGGGAGAATCCGCTCGCAGCAGCACTCCTCCTGCTCTGACCCGCCGTCCGCTCGGTGAGACCCTGATATTCTGCAGCAGCCCGGTTCCACCGTCCGGGCGCAGGACCGCCGGGCCCGCACGATCCGGGCACAGGCGAAGATTTTCTCATCCTCGTTCACGCCCTGTGCGTCCCGGCGTTTTTGGTTCCCGCATCCAATGGCATCAGAACTCAGAAGCATGGGACCCCGATCCAGGACCGGTCATTCCGCCAGTAACGAGCCCGCGACTCCTGCCGCGCGTTCGCGGATCTTCGGGTCCGGCGAGATGGCGGAGCGCATCCGAAATTTCGACTGGAGCCGGACGCCGATCGGGCCCATCGTGGAGTGGCCGGAGGCGCTGACGGTTCTTGTGAATAACCTCCTGGGAACGCGGCTGCCCATGATCCTGATGTGGGGAGCGGAGCTGACTCACCTCTACAACGATGCCGTCATTCCGATTCTGGATGCGGCCAGGCATCCGGCGGCGCTGGGCGAACGGGGTGAGGTTGTGTGGCGCGAGGCATGGCCGATCTCCGGACCCCAGATTGAAGCCGCTCTGCACGGAGAAGCCTGCTGGAACGAGGATCAGCACGTCCCGATTTACCGCGACGGCCAGCTCCAGGACACCTGGTTCACTTACAGCTATAGCCCAGCACGCGATGCCGAGGGCGCCATTCAGGGCGTGCTCATCAGTTTTCTGGATACGAGCAGCCGGGTGGGAGCCGCGCGGGCCCTGCAACTGGAGCGGCAGCGGCTGCTGGCCGCCTTTCAGCAGGCGCCCGCCTTTTTTGCCTTGCTGAAGGGTCCGGAGCACGTCTTCGAGCTGGTCAATCCCATGTACCTCCGCCTCATTGGCGGGCGCGATGTGGCGGGCAAACCGATCGGCAAGGCTTTGCCGGAGATCGTGGAGCAGGGCTACGTCGACCTGCTGGATCGCGTCTTCAGCACCGGCGAGCCTTTCGTTGGGCAGGGGCTGCGCTTCACGCTGGAGGAGACGGACGGCCTTCCCCGGGAGGAACGCTACGTCGATTTTGTCTATCAGCCGCTGCGCGAGGCCGACGGCAGCGTCTCCGGGATCCTGGTGTTCGGCGTCGATCTGACGCACCGCATCCATTCCGACACCGCCCTGAAGGAACAGCGCGATCGCTTTGAGTTCGCCACCGACGCCGCCCAGATCGGCTACTGGTTCTGCGATCTCCCCTTCGACCAGCTCAGCTGGGATGTTCGCGTCAAGGAGCACTTCTGGCTTCCTCCGGATGCGAAAGTGGATATTCGGCTCTTCTATGAGCTGTTGCATCCTGAGGATCGGGAGCGCACCCGCGAGGCCATCGAGACCTCCATCGCCCGGCACACCGCCTACGATATCGAGTACCGCAGCATGGCTCCGGACGGCCGCTGCAAGTGGATCCACGCCTTCGGGCGCACCGCCTATGACGCGGACGGCGGCCCACTTCGCTTCGACGGCGTGACCCAGGACATCACCCAGCTCAAGCAGACGCAGGGTGCCCGCCAGCGCGCGGAAGAGGCGCTGATCCGCGCCGAGAAACTGGCTCTGGTGGGACGGCTGGCCGCTACTATCTCGCACGAGATCAATAACCCGCTCGAGTCGGTGACCAATCTGCTTTACCTGCTGGAGCAGGAAGCGACCGGCGACGCAGCAAAGATGTACTGCCAGACAGCCCAGGCGGAACTGGCCCGCGTCTCCCACATCGTGACGCATACCCTGCGCTTCAACCGCCAGGGCAACGTCGCCGGCGAGGAGAGCCTCTCCGAACTGCTGGACTCCGCACTGGCCATTTACGAGGCGCGGCTGCGCCATTCCGGCATTACGCTGCGCCGCGATTACCGCGATGCGCCCCGCGTCTGCTGCTTCGGCGCGGAGCTGCGCCAGGTCTTCGCCAACCTCATCGGCAACGCCTTCGACGCCACCCGCGGGCCCGGTTCCCTGGTGCTGAGAACCCGCCGACAGAACCACGGGCGCACGGCCGAGCCGGGCGTTCGCATCACCATCGCCGATACCGGGCACGGGATTCCCCCCGCGACCAAGGCCCGCCTCTTCGAGCCATTCTTCACCACCAAAGGCGACAGTGGCACCGGACTCGGACTCTGGGTGAGCCGCGAAATCCTGAACAAGCACCATGCCTCCATCCGCCTGCACAGCTGCACCCAGCCCGGCCGCAGCGGCACGGTCTTCTCCATCTGGATTCCGCAGGCGAGCGCTGGCGATCCATCAGCGCCGGCCGCCTGAGGCGCAGGCCGGGTGCGACGTTCACGGAGACCGAAGGGGCCCGGGAACACATGCCGAACCGAAGATCCCGCCAGATCTCCCACTTCCGCTGCTGGCGCTATGACAAGAGACCCAGCGACTGCACGTATGCTCAGCTGGAGGTCGTACCGCCGCAGGAACTGCAGTCTTTCTTTCCCCGCGCGCGCTGAAGGATGCACCTGGCTTCTCAGCCGCGCAGGTTCACAAATCCGCCGTCGAGTGGATAATTCCCGCCTGTGATGAAGCTGGCCTCGTCGGAACACAACCAAACCGCCAGGTTGGCTACCTCGTCGGGCTCCGCCATGCGTCCGATCGGCTGCGCCTGCCCCAGCACTTCCATCATTTCCTTCTCACGGCCGGGATAGTTCTTCGCCACGAATCCGTCGACAAACGGCGTGTGCACGCGCGCCGGCGAAATCGCATTGCAGCGAATGTTGTCCTTCAGGTAATCCCGCGCCACAGAGAAGGTCATGGCCAGCACGGCGCCCTTGGTCGTCGAATAGGCGAAGCGATCCGGCAGTCCCGCGGTCGCTGCAATCGATGCCATATTCAGAATCACGCCGCCGCCCTGGGCTTTCATCCGCTCCACCACCGCCCGCGTGCACAGGTACACGCTGCGCACGTTGATGCGCATGAGCCGGTCGAAGTCCTCTTCACTCGTGGACGCCACCGAGCCCACGTGCGCCACGCCGGCATTGTTCACGAGGATCTGCACTGGTCCGCGAGCAAAGATGGGCTCGAACGCCTGCCGCACGCCTGCCGCATCGGACACGTCGCACGCATGAGCCTCGGCCGCCCCGCCCGCGGCTCGAATCGCTTCCGCGGCTGCCTGCGCGCCCGTCTCATTCAGGTCCAGGATGTGCACCGGCGCACCCTCACGCGCAAACGCCTTCGCAATGGCCAGGCCAATGCCGCTCGCGCCTCCCGTAACCACGGCCCTCCGGCCGCTCAGTTTTCCTTCTCCCGCCATCCAACTTCCCGCCTTTGCGCGCTTTGCCGTTCGCTTCTCGCCAAAGGAGTCATCTTAGTCTCCTGGCCGCGGCGGCGCCATCGATCGGCTGCCCGCATCGGCGAATGAAATTCCAACTGTGCGCCGCGCGTCGGCCTCGCGCCAGCTATCCTGATCGTCGGAGGAGAACTGCTCTCTTGAGTGACCTGCGCATCACCGGCGTTCGCGTCATCGATCTCCGCTTTCCCACTTCGCGTGAAAGCATCGGCTCCGACGCCGTCAATAAGGATCCCGATTACTCCGCCGCCTACTGCATCCTCGAGACCAACCAGGACCTGCGCGGATTTGGCCTCACCTTCACGCTGGGCCGCGGCACCGAACTCTGCTGCGAGGCGCTGCGCTACCTGTCGCGCAGCGTGCAGGGCCGCACCCTCGCCTCCATCACCGACGACTTCTGCGCCTTCAGCCGCGAGCTCACCGGCGACACGCAATTCCGCTGGCTCGGCCCGGAAAAAGGCGTGATTCACCTGGCCACTGCCGCGCTCCTCAACGCTGTCTGGGATCTCTATGCCCGCGCCGAGAACAAGCCGCTGTGGCTGCTGCTGGCCGAAATGGAGCCCGAGCGCATCGCCAGCGTCATCGACTTTCACTACATCAGCGATGCCCTCACGCGCGAAGAGGCCATCGCGCTGCTCGAAGAACGCCGCGCCGGCATCGACGAGCGTCTCGACGTGCTGCGCACGCAGGGTCTGCCCGCCTACACCACCTCCGCCGGTTGGCTCGGCTTCAGCGACGAGAAAATCGCACGCCTCTGCGACGAAGCCCTGGCCGCCGGCTTCACCCACTTCAAGCTCAAGGTCGGCGGCAATCCCGACGACGATCGCCGCCGGGCGCATATTCTCCGTTCGAAAATCGGCGACTCCCGCTTCCTCATGATGGACGCCAACCAGAAGTGGGAGGTCGAGGAAGCCATCCTTCGCACGCGCGAGCTCCAGCCCTTCAACCCCTGGTGGATGGAGGAGCCCACCAGCCCCGACGACATCCTCGGCCACGCGCGTATCCGCCGCGAAGTGCCCGGCGTCCGCATCGCCACCGGCGAGCACTGCGCCAATCGCGTTCTCTTCAAGCAGTTCATGCAGGCTGAGGCCATTGACGTTTGCCAGATCGACAGCTGCCGTCTCGCCGGCGTCAACGAGAACCTCGCCGTCATTCTGCTGGCCGCGAAATTCGGCATCCCCGTCTGTCCCCATGCTGGCGGCGTGGGACTGTGCGAATACGTGCAGCATCTCTCCGCCTTCGACTATTTGCGCGTCGCAACCACTCTGGAAAACCGCGTCGTCGAATTCGTCGACCACCTGCACGAGCACTTCGTCGACCCCGTCCGCGTGGAGAACGGCCGTTACCGCCTGCCCTCGCAGCCCGGCTACAGCGCCGAAATCTTCGCCGCAACGCTGCGCGATTACAGCTTTCCCGACGGCCGCATCTGGAGAAACGCATGAAGCTGGTCTCGTTCGCCTTCTTTTCCGACCCCACCCCGCGTCCCGGCCTGCTTGTCGAAGAGGAGATCCTCGACCTCTCCGTGCTGGGCGTTCCTGACACGGCGGGCGCCATCGCGGTTGGCTCCGTGGCTCTCCATCAGGCCCTCACCATGCCGGAAAGCTCGCGCATCGCGCGCAGCGGCGTCCGCCTGCTGGCGCCCATCCCGCGGCCGCCGCGCATCTTCTGCGTGGGCCTCAACTACCGCGATCACGCGATCGAGTCGAAAATGGAAATCCCCAAAGTGCCGACGATCTTCCTCAAGCTGCCGTCGGCCGTCATCGGCCCTGAAGAAACCGTGCGCATCCCCTCAATGACGCAGCAGCCGGATTACGAAGTCGAGCTGGCCCTCGTCATCGGCAAAGCCGGCCGCGATATCCCTAAAGAAAACTGGCGCGAGCACATCTTCGGCTACACGATTCTCAACGACGTGAGCGCGCGCGACGTGCAGCTCGCCACCTCGCAGTGGACGCTCGGCAAGAGCTTTGACACCTTCTGCCCCATCGGCCCAGCGATCGTCAGCGACGACGAAATCCCCGACCCGCACGCGCTCGACATCCGCCTCTCCATCGGCGGCGAAGTTCTGCAGCACTCCAACACCCGCGAGCTCATCTTCAAAGCGCCGGAGCTGATCGCGTATCTCTCCTCCGTCACGCCGCTCGAGCCCGGCGACATCATCAGCACCGGCACACCCGCCGGCGTCGGCCTCGGGCGTCAGCCGCAGCGCTGGCTGCAGCCCGGCGAAACCATGGTCGCCGAAGTCGAAGGCCTGGGCCAGCTCATCAATCCCGTCGGGGCCCCCAACTGATGGACGCCCGCCCCCCGTCGCTTCCGCCGTCCGCTCCCGGCAGCGGTTCCAGCCGCGCCAAGCTCACCGAGCCGCGCTTTATCCTGCCGCTCATCCTCATCACCAGCCTGTTTTTTCTCTGGGCCGTCGGCGTCAATCTCAACGACATCCTCATCCCCCACCTGCACCGCGCCTTCCATCTCACCGACTTCCAATCCTCCTTCGTCCAGGTCGCCTTTTTCGGTGGATACTTCCTGGGCGCATGGCCCGCGGGCAAAATCGCCGAGCGCCTCGGCTATCAGCGCGGCATCATCTTCGGACTCCTCATCTGCGCGGCCGGCGCCGCTCTCTTCATCCCCGCCGCCTACATCCACGTCTACTTCGCGTTTCTCGTGGGACTGTTCATCATGGCCTGCGGACAGTCCTTCCTCGAAGTCTCAGCGAATCCCTACGTCACCTTCCTCGGCCCCACGCAGACCGCCGAGCAGCGTCTCAACCTGGCGCAGTCGTTCAACGCGCTGGGCGCCGTGCTCACCCCTGTCTTTGGATCGGCCCTGATCCTCTCGCGCGCGCACGAGCTGGCCAACAGCGCCAACCCCGCCGCTGCGGAAGTCGCCATCGTCCGCCTGCCCTACCTCATCATCGTCTGCATTTTTCTGGGCATGGCGGGCATCATCGCCCTCGCGCATCTGCCCCGCATCGCGGTTGAATCCGCCGACGGCGATACCGTTGCCGCGCGCCACGTGCTGCATTTCCCGCACCTGATCCAGGGCGTCGCCGCGCAGTTCTTCTATGTGGGCGCGCAGGTGGGCGTGGCCAGCTTCGTCATCCGTTTCGTAGAGTTCGCGCACCCCGGCACCACTGACGTGCAGGCCGCGAACTACCTCAAGCTGCACCTGCTGGCTTTTATGATCGGCCGCTTCGGCGGCTCCGCTCTCATGCGCCGCATCCCTCCGGCCACCATGCTGGCCGTCTTCGCCGTCGGATCCCTCATCTCCGTGTCGCTCGTCCTCAGCTCGCGCGGGCCCGCGGCGCTGGTCGGCATCGTGCTGCTCGGTTTCTTCCACTCCATCATGTTCCCGACCATCTTCGCACTGAGCATCCGCCACCTCGGACCCTCCACGCATAAGGGTTCCTCGCTGCTGGTCATGGCCATTATCGGGGGAGCCGTCTGCCCGGCTATCATGGGCCGCATCTCCGACGCGACCAATATCCAGATGGCCTTTCTCGTCCCGCTGGTCTGCTACGTTTTCGTCCTCTACTTCGGGCTCCGCGGCTATCGCCCCCGGCACGAACCAGTTCTCGCTGCCGAAGCCAGTTGATCGCAGTTTGAGCCCTGAGCTCTGTGCCCTGTCCTACTCCGACCGCAGCGCCTCCATCGGATTCACGCGCGCCGCCCGACGCGCCGGCACGTACGCAGCCAGCATCCCGCAGAGAAACAGCAGCAACGCTGCCGACGCCATCGTCCAGCCGTCATGCGCCTGCACGCCGTACAGGAAGCCGCGCAACAGCCGTGCCGACGCCCACGCCAGCCCGGTTCCCACAGCCACGCCGATCAACAGCATGGTGCCGGCCTGGCGCAGAACCAGCCGCGACAGATCGCTGCGCTGCGCTCCCAGCGCGATACGCACCCCCAGCTCCCGCGTCCGCTGTGAAACCACGTACGCCAGCAGTCCATACAGCCCCGCCACGCACAGCAGCAGCGCCGATCCGCCGAAGATCTCGAGCAGATGCGCCGCCAGTCGCTGGCTTCCATACGAATCTTCGACAATCTGGTCCATCGTGGAGAATGTCGAGTTGGCCAACTCCGGGCTGGCCTGCTTCAGAGCCGCGCGAATTTCCGGAATCATCTCGGACGTCGGCATCCGCGTCCGCACGGCGAGATCCATCGCAATGGTCGACGGCTGATACAAATTCGTGCTGGTCGTGAGCTGACACAGGCACACTTCCACCTCCGGCTGCGATGGCGAATCGATCGTCCGCTGACGCTGGTCATCCATCACGCCAATGACCCTGGCCTTCGGAGCGCCCTTCTTCAGGCTCCAAACCTCCGTGCCAAGAATCGACTGCGGATCGTGTTTGTCAGGCGCGTACTCCCGCGAGAAGGCCGGATTTACCACCAGGACGGGCTCCGATGTCGGAGTGTCCTGGTCATCGAAGAACCGTCCCGCGATCATGGGGAACCCGAAGATCCGCTGGATCTGCGGCGTGACCGGTTTCAGCCCGGCAGCCACCATCCGTCCATTCATCGACAGCGTCAGCATGATATTGAAGGTCTGCCCCAGCGGCACCTCGCTCATCATGCCCGCCATCTGCACCCCATGCAGATGCTGCACTCGCTCCAGCAGCGGCTGGTACAGGGTCGTTGCCACGTTCTTGTCTGTGTAGCGATACGTCGGGATCGACAGGTTGGCCACCACGATGTGATCGGTCCTGTATCCGAGCGGCACATGGCGCAGCGTGTAGATGGTGCGCAGCAGCAGCCCGCAGGCCACCAGCAGGGTCAGCGACATGGCCACTTCGACGGCCACCAGCCCGCTGCGCATCCGATTGTGCCGCCGCCCGGCGCCGGTCTGCTGCCCACCCTGCTTCAGCGCCGGTTCAATGGGCGCCCGCACCGCCAGCCATGCCGGCCATGTGCACGAGAGCAACGCCGAGACCAGCGTGAGCCCGCACAGAGCGCCGAGAATCGTCCCATTCAGATGGGTCGAGAAATCCACGTTCAGGCGGGTCGATGCCACGCTCCCCGTCACCCGTACCGCCACCAGCGCGAGGGCAATGCCCAGCACCGACGCACATCCGCTCAGCACCAGCCCCTCCACCATCATCTGCTGCAGCACGCGCCCGCGGCTCGCGCCCAGCGCGCCGCGCATGGCAATCTCCCGCTGCCGCGCCGTCGACCGCGCCAGCAGCAGATTCGTTACGTTCACGCTGGCAATCAGCCACAGCACCCCGGCCGCCGCGAGCAGCGCCAGCAGGGCTTTCCTGATGTCCGCGTTTACCAGGGTGTTGCCGTAACGCTGAACGCTTACATCGATGCGATCCGCCCGCCATTGCGGATCGGTGTATCGCTGGATCACCTGTTCCTGAATCGTCGCCATCTCGGCTTGGGCTGCCTTCAGCGTCACGCCGGATCGCAGCCGCCCGATTACCGAATAGAAACTTTCGTCGTAGCCAAGCTTCTTGTCGCTGTCGCTGAGCTGCTGTACGACCCACACCTGCCCTGCCGGGTAGTTGTCATAGGGAAACTGGAATCCAGTCGGCATCACGCCGACAACCGTATACGGCGTGTCGTTGATCCGAATCTTGCTGCCGATGATTCCCTTATTGCCGGCGAATGCTGTCTCCCACACCGTGTGGCTCAGCACGATCGAGCCGGTATTCTTTACGGCTCCGAATCCAGGCGGCTCCGCGATGAACCCCGGTCCCAGTGCCGGCTTCGCTCCCAGCAGGGCAAAGAGATTCGGACTCACCTGCAGGCCGTTAATCTGCAGGGCCGATCCGGTGCCACCCGTAACGTAACTGCGCCCCTCCATGCCGTTCCAGAACGCAAGGTCTTCGAAAGAATGACTCGCCGCCCGCCACTGCGCGAGATCCAGCCACGATGCGCCATTGTTGAAGCGGGGATCGTTTCCGTGCTCCGACATCACCACCAGCTGCTCCGCATCCTTGTACGGCAGCTGCCGCAGCAGCACGTGATCCACCACCGTGAACATCGCCGTCGCCGCGCCGATGCCCAGCGCCAGAGTCCCGATCACCGTCGCCGCAAATCCCCGGCTCCGCTTCATCTGCCGCAGCGCGTAGCGCACATCCTGCAGCAGCCATTCCAGCCAAACCCAGCCCCACGCCTCGCGCGTAACATCCCTGGCCAGGGCAAGGTTGCCCATCTCATGCTCCACTGCCGCCCGCGCCGCATCTTCGGGTTCGCCCCGGGCCACGCGATCCGCCATCGCCATCCGCCGGTGCGTCTCCATCTCGTCGTCCAGATCCGACTTGCGCGCATCCATCCGGAAAATCCGCCGCCACAGGCTCATCGCATCCTCCTGGCCTTTGCTTGCCGCTGCGCTACGCCTCCAGAATCGAAGCGATCGCCTCCACCATCCCGCTCCACCTGGTCCGTTCGCTGGCCAGCTGCCGCCGACCCTCCGCGGTAATGCGGTAGTAGCGCGCGCGCTGGTTTTGCTCTGTCTTCCGCCAATCCGCGGCAATCCACTTGTAACGCTCCATCCGGTGCAACGCGGGATAGAGCGATCCAGTCTCCACCTGCAGCACCTCACTGGAGCGGCTGCGCAGCGCCTGGCTGATGCCGTAGCCATGCTGGGCCCCCCACTGCAGCGTCTGCAGAATCAGCATGTCCAGCGTGCCCTGCAGTAGCTCGATCCGGTTCTGGTACGTCTCTTTTTCCTTCTTCATGTTGTAGACACTCTACCCCCTGCACTGTAGATCGTCTATCCCCTGCCGCAACCGCCTCCCGCAGCGCCTGGGCGCGAGTCCCGCACATACGGCGGCGGCGGTTCTCGTCACTCGGATCGCACCGCCCTTCGAAGAGGATCGTCCGGGCGCCGCGGAATCGCTCTGGAAAGGCCTGCCGCGTTGCCGGCGAAAAGCCGCCAGGTTTCTCGCCTTCCGCCACTTCCGGCAACCCATGGCCTGTTCTGGGCATCTTTGCGTTGAGTTCTCTACAATGCAGCGTGTCCGCCCCCTCTGTCTCTCCGGGGCCCTTAAGCCAATTGAGGTTGTTGCGTGAATTCAGGAGAAGCGAACGCCTTCCCCGAGGCGGCGGTAGACAGTGCCGTCCACAAACCACGCCCTGCCCGGCAGCGTCCCCCGCAAGCCTCGAGCGATCTCTTTGCCGGCGGCGGTGAAGTGGGCGACCTCATGCGCCGCATGGACTGGGCGCAGACGCCTCTGGGTCCCCCCGACTCCTGGCCGCAGAGCCTGAAAACCGTCGTCCGCATCCTGCTCACCTCCCGCTACGCCATGTGGATGGGCTGGGGCCCGGATCTCACCTTCCTCTACAACGACACCTATGCCCGCATGACCCTGGGGAAGAAGCATCCCTGGGCCCTGGGCCAACCCGCTCGAGAGGTCTGGAGCGAGATCTGGTCTGACATCGATCCCCGCATCCAGCGCGTCCTCGATACCGGCGAAGCCACCTGGGACGAGGCTCTGCTCCTCTTCCTCGAACGCAGCGGCTACCGCGAAGAGACCTACCACACCTTCTCCTACAGCCCGCTCAGCGGCGACGACGGCCGCATCACGGGCATGCTCTGCGTCGTGACCGAAGAAACGGAGCGGGTCATCGGCGAGCGGCGCCTCAGCTTTCTCCGCTTGCTCTCAGCCGGCCTCAGCGGCGCCATCGTCGAAGCCGATGTGCTGGCCGCTGTCGACACATGCCTCCGCCAGAACCTGCGCGATCTCCCCTTCGCTCTCACCTGGCTCTTCCGTGGCGATGACAGCGCCCGCCTTGTCTCCCGCAGCGGTATCGACAGCGGCCATCCCGCCGCTCCGGAGGAAATGCTGCTGGGGGACCAGCGCGTCCCCTGGCCCGTCGGCGACATGTTCAACGGCAAAAATATCGTTATGGTGGAGGACCTGCAGCGTCGCTTCCCGGATCTGCCCACCGGCGCCTGGGACCAGCCCCCGTCCTGCGCGGTCCTCGTCCCCCTGCAGAAACAGGGGCAGACCCGCGCCGCCGGCTTCTTCGTGGCCGGTCTCAGCCCCGTGCGCCAGTTCGATCCCGAATACTCCGGCTTCATCGAGCTGGTCGCCGGCCAGATCGCTGCCGCTCTGGCCAACGCCGAGGCCTACGAGCAGGAGCGCCGCCGCGCTGAGTCCCTCATCGCCCTCGACCGCGCCAAGACCATCTTCTTCTCCAACATCAGCCACGAATTCCGGACCCCGCTCACCCTCATGCTGGGCCCGCTCGAAGATATCCTTAACACCCGCGCAAGCAAGCTGCCGCCCATCGAGCTGCATCACATTGCCACCGTCCACCGCAACGGTCTCCGCCTCCTCAAGCTGGTCAACACGCTGCTCGACTTCTCCCGCATCGAAGCCGGGCGCGTTCAGGCGCTCTACCGCCCGGTCGAGCTGGCCACGCGCACCGCGGAGCTGGCCAGCGTTTTTCGCTCCGCCATGGAACGCGCCGGCCTGGTTTATCAGATCGACTGCGAATCGCTTCCCGCCCCGGTCTACGTTGACTCCGACATGTGGGAGAAGATCGTTCTCAACCTGATCTCCAACGCCTTCAAATTCACCATGGAGGGCGGGGTCTCGGTCACGGTGCGCGCCGTCGACGACTGCGCCGAGCTCTCCGTTCGCGATACCGGCACCGGCATTCCGGAGTCCGAGCTGCCCCGCATCTTCGAGCGCTTCCACCGCATTGAGGGCGCCACCGGCCGCACCCACGAGGGCACCGGCATCGGTCTCGCCCTTGTCGATGAGCTGGTCCGTCTGCATGGCGGCACCGTTTCCGCCGAGAGCCACATGGGCCAGGGCACCACCTTCCGCGTCCGCATTCCCTTTGGCAGAGCGCATCTTGCCGGGGACCGCATCGCCTCCTCCGCGCAGAGCGCTGAAGTCTCGCTGGGCGCCGCGCCCTACGTGCAGGAAGCGCTGCGCTGGCTCCCCGGGAGTCTGCCCGGTGAAGAGGAGATGCTGAAGGATCCGGGGAACGACGACCTGGGGCCTCTGCTCGACCCGGATCATTCGCCCGGCGCCCCCGCCGCGCGCGTCCTGCTGGCCGACGACAATCGCGACATGCGCGAATACGTGCAGCGCCTCCTTAGCCGCCGCTATCGGGTTACCGCTGTGGCCGACGGCGAACAAGCCGTGCGTGAAGCCGTCGAGAACCCGCCCGATCTGGTTCTCACCGACGTCATGATGCCTCACCTCGACGGCTTTGCTCTGTTGCGTGCGCTTCGGGCCCATCCCGCGACCGCCGCGGTTCCCGTCGTCATGCTTTCGGCCCGCGCCGGCGAAGAAGCCGAATCGGAGGGCCTTGAAGCCGGCGCCGACGACTACCTCGTCAAGCCCTTCACCGCCCGCGAGCTCCTCGCCCGCGTCGGTTCCCATATCGCCATGCACCGGCTGCGCCTCGAGCTCACCCACCGCGAGACGGAGCTGCGCACCAAAGCCGAAATCGCCGAGCGGCAGTACCGCACCATCCTTGAAAGCATCTCCGAAGGCTTCGCATTTCTCGACCGCGACTTTCGCATTGTCTATGCCAATCAACAGTTGACAGCCATGAACGGGTTACCCGTCGCGCAGATGCTGGGCAAAACCGTCTGGGACGTGGCTCCCGCGCTTCTCGAGACGAAATTCGGCAGCGCCTTCCGTGAGGCTATGGAAACCGGCAGGACTGTCCAGGTGGAAGACTATTACCCGCCCTCCGGCCGCTGGATTCACGCCAATGCGTACCCCTCTCCGGACGGTCTTTCCCTCTTTGCCCAGGACATCACCGAGCGCCGCATCCAGCAGGAAAAGCTCCTGCTCTCAGAAAAACTCGCCGCCACCGGCCGCCTCGCCGCCACCATCGCTCACGAAATCAATAATCCGCTGGAGTCGGTTCTCAACCTCATTTATCTCTCCCGCACCTCTCGCGCGGAGATGGAGAAGATTCGCGAATACCTCTCCACCGCCGAGAAGGAGCTCACCCGCGTCTCCCACATCGCGCGCCACACCCTCGGCTTCTATCGCGAGACCTCCGTCGCCTCCCAGATCGACATGCCCGCCCTCGTTGAGGAGGTCCTCACCGTCTACGAGAGCCGCCTGCGCGCCTCCGGCATTCAGCTCACAAAGGATTTCGCCGTCGTCCCCACCGTCCGCGCCCTCCGCGGAGAGCTGCACCAGGTCTTCTCCAACCTGATCTCCAACGCCATTGACGCCATGCGCGAAGGCGGGCGCCTCGTCCTGTCCATCCGTGAATCCCTCGAAAAGCCGGGCCTCGTTGTGACCGTCGAAGACACCGGTACCGGCATCCCTGCCGCCAACCTCTCCCGCCTCTTTGAGCCGTTTTTCACCACCAAAGCCGGCGCCGGCACCGGCCTAGGCCTCTGGGTCGTTCATCAGTTTGTCGAGTCCTGGGGAGGCACCATCCACGTCCTCAGCAAGATCGAACCGACAAATCATGGAACAACATTTACGATATTTCTGCCGATAGTGGCTGTTTCCGATTCCCGGAACAAGCCCAGCGTTCCCTCGCAGCGGCTTATGTAAGTGTCAGGAGGCCGAACCTTGCTGGAACCGATTGCCTTTTTGCCCCTTGATGGGCCACCTCCTCCCCCGCCCGAGGATTTTCAAGCCGACGGCCTCCAGGCCGCCCGCGCGCACCTCCGGGTCCTTGTAGTCGACGACGAGCCGCTCATCGCGCAGACCGTTGCCGCCATCCTCAACGCCCACGGTTTCGAGGCCCGTGAATCCACCAGCGCCGAAGACGCCCTCCGCATCGCCCGCGCCTTTCGCCCCGATATCGTTCTCAGCGACGTGCTCATGCCCCGCATGAATGGCGTGGACCTCGGCGTCCGCCTCAGCCGCGAGCTTCCCGACACCCGCGTTCTTCTCTTTTCCGGACAGGCCGCCACCAGCGAGCTCATGCGCCGCGCCGAAGAGCAGGGCTATCACTTCGAGCTCTTCCCCAAGCCCATCCACCCCGACGAACTCATCGCCCGCCTGCGCGGCCTGACCTGAAGACGCCTCTAGAAGAAGAACACCGGCCCTCCCTCTTCCCGCACGTCGTTCCACTCCCGCGACGGCACGCCGCGGAACAGCGGCAGCGGCGCCTCGGCACTGGCGTGCGTGGTGTACAGCGACTGTTCGTAGGAGAACGATACCCACCGGTTCATCTGGTAATTCAGCGTGCCCACCAGCATGTCGCTGGCGTGCCGCGTCCCCGCGCAGCGATCGATGTCCCGTGCCCGCGCCTGATCCTCGCCATAGGTTCCATACAGCGACCAGCCCGCGTTGCGGCCGGCCGGACTGGCATGGAACAGCCGCGATAACGGCAGCTCCGCCTGCACAAATCCTCCCGCCGCCCGCACCGGCCGCTCCGGAGCCACCACCGCCTCGCCGCTCGCGTTCATGCCCAGCACTACGTTCGACGCCCCGTCTTCTGAAGCTGCCGTCGCCGTGTTATTCAGCCCCGCAGTGTCATTGAAGAACGAGTACAGCTGCCCTGCGAAAAACCACCGCAGGTCGCTCCCCCGGTACGTCTTGCCCACCAGCGTGAACCACCGCGTCGGCAGCTGCCACTCCGCGTCCCAGCCATCCTGCCGGCTGCTCGCGCTCACCCCGGTCGGAAACGCGCTTTGGTAGTCGGCAGGAATATCGGACGCCAGCACAATCGCCGTCCGCTTCCCGTCAAACCCGCTCACGATCACCTGCGCCGGCGCCACGCCCTTCGCGGGATCCAGCCGCCACTGCGCCACCACCCGTGCCTGCAACTCCGGGCGATTCGAGTCCGGCCCCTGCCGCTCTCCATATCCCAGTTGATTCTGTACCGCGCTCGGCGGCAGCCCCGATCCCGGAAGATCGATGGCGAACTCCGGCTCGATCGAGACGTTGCCCCTCTTGTGCGTGAAGCCGACCCGCATCTGCGGATCCCGCTCGTACAGGGATCCGAAGTCGATGCCCAGTCCCGTCGTCTCCAGCAGGTTCGGCAGGGTCGAGGACCCGAACAGCGTCCAGTCCTGTCCAAAGAGCGCCGAAAATGTATTCTTCGCGTCGAAGGCGTAATCCAGTCGCCCCCACGCCACGCGCAGCGAAGGATTGTTCGACCGCACGCTGGAGAGGTTCCGGTTGTCCGACCGGTTGAAGTTCCCCTCGAAGTCCGCCTCCACCTTACCCGTGATCGTCCACTTCGCGTTCGGGTCGTACCACTCGATGTTCGCCCCAAAGCGCGTGCTGCGCGCCTTGATGTGGAACTCCGGCGCTCCGTTCGGCCCCGTATCGCTGAGGAATCCCGGCAGCGGAAAATCGTCGCCGGTTGGCTCCGAGCTGTCCTCGACCGCCGTCACCTTCACAAAGCCATACGGCAGAATCCCCACCCCATCGGCCTCGAAGGCGGCTTTCACCGCGCCGCGTTTCACGCCGCCCACCGGAAACACCCGAATCGGCACCAGCGCCTGGTTCACCGTCCTGGACGGCGCCCGCTCCACCACTGCCGGCGCTCCCGGCTCTGTCGCGTGCGGCGGCACCTGCGGATTCACCAGCGAAGCCCCCACCACCGTGGCTCGCCCTTCCGCCTGCGCCGGGGGCTCTGTCTTCTGCGCGTGCGCGACCACCGTGAACAACCCACCCGCCAAGCCCAACAACACGGCTCGCCCGCTCCAAACTCGTAAGGACACAATCGGCCTCCCGATATCTGTCTCCCGCTATCGGAAAGAACGGGCGCCAAATGAGTCGCACACCCTCGAAAGAAACCAGGAGCGTGCCCAGCAGTTTCAAATTGGAATTCGCTCCTTCTTTGTCTGTCAGTTTGAGATGGTGAGACGGACAACCTGCTCTTTAAAACCCGACGGGAGCCTGTTACACCGCTTCCCGAGCCGCATGCATCAGCGACGCCTCTTCCATATAGATTTCGGGCCCGTCGCCGCAGACCCGATTCTTTCCGCCCAGCTTGGCTTCCGCCAGCCCGCGCTCCGCCTCCCGCAGCACGATCAGCGGCGACCGCCCGTGGCTGACCGCTACTCCAATGCTCGCCGTCAGGGTCGTCGCCTCATGCCCTGCCGCGAACGGCCTCGACAGTATCCCTTCGCGGATTCGTCCCGCCAGTTCCCTCGCGCTTTCCAGCGTGCATCCCGGCAGCGCCAGCAGAAATTCATCCTCTCCGCATCGCCCGATCAGGTCATAACTTCGCAATTGCCGCCGGAAGCGGCTGGCCAGCTCCACCAGCACCCGATCCCCAGCCTCATAACCGTAGTCGTGATTCACCCGCGAGAAATCGTCCAGATCCAACAGCATCAGGCTCAGCGGCGTCCGCATCCGCTGCACCCGGTCCGTCTCCTGAAAGATCAGACTGAGCAGCGATTCCCGGTTCCACAGCCCGGTCAGCCCATCGTGCGTTGCGTGGTAGCGCAGCTCCGCCGATTGCTTCTGCACCTGGGTGGTCAGCGCCATCACCCGCTCCGCTACCCGGACCCGGACCCGCAGATCTGCCGCGTCCACCGGAATGCGCAGAAAGTCGTCGCACCCGGACTCCAGTGCCTGTCGTACCCGCTCCGGGTTCGTGTGCCGGCTCAGCAGCATCACCCACCCGGGGCGCAGCTCCGCTCGCCGTCGCAGCTCGGCCGCAATCGCCGCCCCGCTCACGACCGGTAAATCCATATCCAACAAGGCCATCGCGGGGGCAGTCGCCGTCGTCAGCCGAACCAACGCCTCGGTTCCGTTCGCCGCCACCTCCACCGCGTAATGCCACGACTCCAGAATCGCCGTCAGGCTCTCACTCGTCTCCGCATCCGCACAAGCTACCAGCACGATCGGGCTGGCGTGGACGGTCACCATGGTTCCCATCGAAATCTCCTGCCGCCTCTATCGGCCTCGGCATTAGATTTCTTTAAGCAATCGCCCACCCGGACAACCTTCCACCACGCTCCCGACATCCTTTCTGGGATTGTCCAGCGTCCCGGCGTACGGCTCTCCGCATGTAACCCTTTGCACGATGCCCTTTGGTAACGTCATCTTGTGAATTTCACGAAAACCCCGCGGTTTTCGCGCACAATCTCTGCCATACTAAGGGCGTAAAGAGCGATTCCACGGTGTCAGGGCCCGCCACGTCGCGACCTCTGAGGGAGAGTAAGCGATGAATCCTTCCGTGAAGACCACGCACGTCATTCCTAGTCAGCTTCCCCCTGTTCGCGTGGTGGGGAAACTCTCCACTTTCCTGGTTTGCCGCTACTGCATGGGCACCATCGGTGGATACCGAACTCCGGCCGAGCGCCTTCGCCTCGAAGCCAGGCACCTCTGCCCCGAGAAGATGGCTCTGGGAAGACCCGCTGCGTCCATCCCGTTCAACTAAACCGGCGCTTCATCCCTGAAGTTCCGGCACACGCAGATTTCTGCGGTCAAAATCCGACACGTCCCTCCAAAGCCGAACGCACCAAAGCGACGCACGCTCTCGCTTCTACAAAAACCCAGATTGTCATCCTGAAGCGAAGCGTTACCAGGCGCCCGCTCCGCCCACGGCGTGGTGGGCTAGCGGAGTGAGGGATCTCCTTCTCGCGCCACCGGAATCAAGATCACCGGGGACCCGACACCGGGCTTTTTTCATCAGGCTTCAAAGCGGTGTCCCTTCCAAGAAGGGAATTTCCCACCGATGTGAGTTCATGCCCTTCGAAGCAGATCTTTACTTCTGCAGGCTCAACCGTGGATTCGGGGCTCTGCTATGCTCCCACCCATGACCCTCCCCGCCATTGCCGTGCGCGATCTGACGCGGCGTTTCGGCACATTTGCAGCCGTTGACAATATCAGCCTGAGCGTGGCTGCGGGCCAGTTCTTTGGGTTTCTGGGACCGAATGGCGCAGGCAAATCGACAACGATCAAAATGCTGACCGGGCTGCTGGCGCCGACGTCGGGGCGCATCGAGATTCTGGGGCTGGATTTCGCGACCCATGCGGTGGAGGTGAAGCGGCAGATCGGCGTGGTACCCGAGGGGCTGGCGCTGTTTGGGCGGCTAACGGCGTCGGAGTATCTGCATTTTGTGGGACGGATGTACGGGCTGGATCGGGAAACGACGAATCGGCGGACGGGAGAGCTGCTGGACTTTATGAACCTGGCGGCGGATCCGAAGAAGCTGGTGACGGATTTCTCGCACGGGATGCAGAAGAAGCTGGCGCTGGCGGCGGCGGTGATCCACGGGCCGCGAGTGCTGTTTCTGGACGAGCCTTTCGAGGGCGTGGATGCGATTGCGGCGGGAACGCTGAAGGCGATGCTGCAGCGGATGACGGAGCGCGGGGCGACAATTTTTCTGACGTCGCACGTGCTGGAGATAGTGGAGCGGCTGTGCAGCCACGTGGCAATTATCCACCAGGGGCGGCTGGTGGCGAACGGGTCGCTGGATGAGCTGCGAGCGGGCGTGGCAGCGGGGGTTTCCGAATCGGGCGAGAAGCTGACGCTGGAGGAGATCTTCCTGCGGGTGGTGAGCGGGACGGGCGGCGAGACGGCGGAGGAAGCGGTACAGGAGCTGTCGTGGCTGGCATAAAAGGGGCTGGCCTGAACGTGGCAGGCGGGCGGCCGGGGTTTGCCTCGCGGCTGGCGCGGCAACAGTATGCGGCGCTGGCGTGGGTGCAGATGCAGATCTTCCTGAACTCGCTGCGGACGCGGCGGGGCGGCTTCGAACTGGGCGCGAAGGTCGCGACGTTCCTGATTTTCACGGTGGTGGCGGTGGGACCGGCGGCGGGGCTGGGGTTTGGCGCCTGGGCGATGACATCGGAGGGACACCTGCGCTGGGTGTCGTTGCTGCTGTGGCTGCTGTTTCTGGTGTGGCAGGTGTTCTCGGCGGTGGCTCCGGCGCTGGCGGGGCAGAATCCGGAACTCAGCCATTTGCTGCGGTATCCGGTGACGTTCGGGTCGTGGATTCTGCTGTATCTGGTCTATGGGCTGGCGGCGCCGTCGTCGCTGATCGGGACACTGTGGGCGGTGGCGATCGGGATCGGGATCAGCGTGGCGCGGCCGGACCTGACAGGATGGACGGCGCTGACGCTGGCGGTCTTTGTGCTGTTCAACCTGCTGCTGTCGCGGATGATCCTGGCGTGGATCGAGCGGTGGCTGGCGCAGCGGCGGACGCGGGAGATTGTGACGGGGGTGTTGCTGTTTGTGGCGCTGGGCGCGCAGGCGCTGAACCCGGCGTTTCACCAGCACCATGGCGGGCTGCCGTTTGGCTTGCGGCAGGAGACGGTGGAGCGGGTAGGGAATAACGCCTGGCGAATGCAGGGCGCACTGCCGCCGGGGCTGGCATCGGAATCGATTGCTCTGGCGATGGAGGGCCGGGGTGCGCGAAAGGCGGAGCCGCTGGGGTGGCTGGCGCTCTATACCCTGGGAGCGGCGGGGCTGCTGATGTGGCGACTGCGGGCGGAGAGCCGAGGGGAGAATCTGAACGAAGCTCCGAGGCCGGCACCTGCGGCAAAGGCGCGGGCACAGGCACGAGCCGGCGGGCTGATGAACTTCTCAGGGCCGATTGCGGCGGTGTTTGAGAAGGATCTGCGGTATCTGCTGCGAAGCGGGCCCATGCTGTACAACCTGGCGGCGCCGCTGGTAATGGCGGTGGTATTCGGGGGCGCGATGCACGGGGGGCAGTTCTCGCGGTTTCGGGCAGAGTATGCCCTGCCGGTGGGGATGGTGTGGGCGTTTCTAGGGCTGACGCGGCTGGTGTGCAACAACCTGGGCGCTGAGGGAGCGGGGCTGCAGTTCTATTTTCTTTCGCCGACGCCGTTGCGGACGGTGGTACTGGGGAAGAATCTGCTGCACCTGACGCTGTTTGGGCTGGAAGCTCTGGTGATCGCGGCGCTGATCATCTTCCGGTTCGGGATGCCGTCGCCGAGCATCCTGGCAGGAACGGCGGCGTGGATCCTGTTTGCGGTACCGGCCAATTTCGCAGCAGGAAACCTGCTCTCGATTCGGATGCCCTATCGGCTGAACCTGGCGCGCATTCGGCGGGAGCCGGGGGCGCTGGGGAACGGACTGACGAGCGTGGCGGTGCAGTTCAGCCTGCTGGCGGCGGGAGGGCTGGTGGAAGTGCCCTGCCAGGAATTCGGACACCCCTGGGTGGCGCCTGGCATCTTAGTGTTGATGGCTGTGGGGAGCGGATTTCTGTATTTGCGGGTGCTGGCGGGGATCAAGGACATCCGGCACACCCGCATCGAATCTCTCCTGTTCGAACTGGCCAAGTAAATGATTGACGTACATTTTCGGGTGGAGCTATTCTGCACGCGAAGATGGAGATTACAGGCAATGTCGGGCTGCTGATGCGGAACAAGGGTGGAGGTGTGTGGTCGCTGCCGCCATCGGCGTCGGTGTATGAGGCCATTGCGATGATGGCGGAGAAGCAGGTGGGAGCGCTGCTGGTGATGGAGGGGACGAAGCTGGCCGGCATCGTCTCAGAGCGCGATTACGCGCGGAAGGTGATTCTGCAGGGGCGCTCATCAAAGGAGACGCCGGTAGCGGAGATCATGTCGAGCCCGGTTATCACAGTCACCCCGGTGCATTCGATTGGGGAGTGCATGCAACTCGTGACGGAGAAACGGATCCGGCATCTGCCGGTGGTGGAGCGGGACCAGGTCACCGGGATCGTGTCGATTGGCGACCTGGTGAACTGGGTGGTTTCGGAGCAGCAGGCAACGATTCGCCATCTGGAGGCGTTTATCGCCGGGGTGGCGAGCTAGAGCGCTCTCACCCCAGAGAGCACAGAGGAATTGTGGGCCAGGGTAACCGGCCGGCAGCTCGCTTCCCAGTTAGGCGAGCTCGTATCCAGCGAAAAAATAGCCGATTTCGAATTTCGCGGTGTCCTCGGCGTCAGAGCCGTGGATGGCGTTTTCTTCGATGGAGCCGGCATACTTTTTGCGGATGGTGCCTTCTTCGGCGTTGGCCGGATTGGTGGCGCCCATGAGCTTGCGCAGGTCGGCGATGGCGTTGTCTTTCTCGAGAACGAGGGCGATGATGGGTCCTGAGGACATGAAGGTGGTCAGGGAGCCGAAGAAAGGGCGTTCTTTGTGGACGTAGTAGAAGCCTTCGGCCTGGGATTTGGAGATGAAGAGTTTTTTGATGGCGACGATATTGAAGCCGGCCTTGTCGATGTCGGCGAGGATGGTGCCGGCGAAGCCTTTGCGCAGGGCGTCGGGCTTGATGATGCTGAAGGTGCGCTGGGTCATTTTAGATGTAAGCCTCTGAATTTCTGATACAGCCAGGAGCTCGTTGCTAATGGCTCTGGTTACGCTTTGCCGATCACCCTGGCGACGGTTTCGCCGATGGCAGCCGGGGTTTCGACGACGTGAATGCCGGCGGCGGTGAGGGCTTTCATCTTCTCGGCGGCGGTTCCCTGTCCGCCGGAGATGATGGCGCCGGCGTGACCCATGCGGCGTCCTGGAGGGGCGGTTTGGCCGGCGATGAAGCCGACGACCGGCTTCTTGACATGATCTCTAACAAACTGGGCAGCGGTTTCTTCGGCGGTGCCGCCGATTTCGCCGATCAGAATGATGGCCTCTGTTTCGGAATCATCGTTGAGGAGCTTCAGGGCGTCGACGTGGGTGGTGCCGATGATGGGGTCGCCGCCGATGCCGATGGCGGTGGACTGCCCGATGCCGCGCTGGCTGAGCTGGTAGACAGCCTCGTAGGTGAGGGTGCCGGAGCGGGAGACGATGCCGATGTGGCCTTCTTTATGGATGCGGCCGGGCATGATGCCGACTTTGGCCTTGCCGGGGGAGATGACGCCGGGGCAGTTGGGACCGATGAGGCGGGAGCTGGAATGCTTGAGGACGCTCCAGACCTTGACCATGTCGTTGATGGGGATGCCCTCGGTGATGCAGATGATGAGGGGCAAGCCAGCGTCATTGGCTTCGAGAATGGCATCAGCGGCGAATGGAGGGGGCACGAAGATGACGGTGACGTTGGCACCCGTCTTGTCGACGGCTTCGTGGACGGTGTCAAAGACGGGCCAGCCTTCGTGGATGGTGCCGCCTTTGCCGGGAGTCACGCCGCCGACGACTTTCGTGCCGTATTCGGCGCAGCCTTTGGCGTGGAAGGTTCCTTCGCGGCCGGTAATTCCCTGCACGATGAGGCGTGTCTCTTTGTTCACCAGTACGGCCATCTCTATGCTGCTCCTTTCGCCGCTGCGACGACTTTTTGCGCGGCATCCTGCATGGTGTCGCCGACGATGAACTTGAGGCCGGATTCTTTCAGGATTTTGCGGCCTTCTTCGACGTTGGTGCCTTCGAGGCGGAGGACGACGGGCACCTTCACGTTCAGATTTTTCGCCGCCTGGACGACGCCTTGGGCCAGGGTGTCGACGCGCAGGATGCCTCCGAAGATGTTGATGAAGACGGCCTGGACGTTTTTGTCGGAGAGCAGGATTTCGAAGGCGTGCTCGATCTGTTGCTGGTTGGCGCCGCCGCCCACGTCGAGGAAGTTGGCTGGCATGCCGCCGGCGTACTGAATGATGTCCATGGTGGCCATGGCGAGGCCGGCGCCGTTGACCATGCAGGCGATGTTGCCATCGAGCTTGATGTAGTTGAGGGCGTACTTGGAGGCTTCCACTTCGAGAGGGTCTTCTTCAGCGACGTCGCGGAGTTCTTTCAGGTCTTTGTGCCGGAACATCGCGTTGTCGTCGAAGTTGATCTTGCAGTCGAGGGCGAAGAGCTTGTCGTCTTTGGTGGTGATGAAGGGATTGATCTCGAGGAGCGAAGCGTCGGTATCGATGTAGGCGCGATAGAGGCCCATCATGAACTTGACGGCTTCGTTGATCTGGGTGGGCTTGAGGCCGAGGGCGAAGGCGAGCTCGCGGGCCTGATAGGCCTGGAAGCCGACGCCGGGATCGATGTAGGCCTTATGGATGGCCTTCGGATCTTTAGCGGCGACCTCTTCGATCTCCATACCGCCGGCCTGGGAGGCCATGAAGACCAGCTTCGCGGCGGCGCGATCGAGGACGATGCCGAGATAAAGCTCACGGTCAATGTTGGCGGTTTCCTCGATGAGGAGGCGCTGCACCTTCTGGCCCTGGGGACCGGTCTGGTGGGTGACGAGCTGCATGCCGAGGATCTGCCGGGCGTACTGCTCGGCCTCGTCGAGGGTCTTCGCGACCTTGACGCCGCCACCTTTACCGCGGCCTCCGGCGTGAATCTGCGCCTTGACGACCACGCCTTTAGCGCCGCCGCTGAAGAGTCGTTTCGCGATTTCGAGGGCTTCATCGAGGGTGTTGGCCACTTCGCCGCGAGGGACGGCCACGCCGTAATTCGCCAGAATGTCTTTCGCCTGATACTCGTGAATTTTCATATATGGATAGCCAGCAGTGCGATCTGCAACCGTGCAGAAATGTTGGGTGTGAAGACTGCGCGTTTCCTGCGGATTCCGCCAGACGGCGCGAAAAACCATGCAGGGCCGAATGTTCAGTGTAGCGAAGGCTTCGGGCCCGGGGCAAACGCGCAAGGCAGGCGAGCAAACTTCTGTACCGGGCGCGGCATTCAGTGCGGTACACTGCGGGTCTCCCCCGGGGCATGCTGTTCTCCTTCGGCCCTTCCCTCTTCCATGGGCCCGCTTTGCCATTGAAACGATCACAGGCAGTCATCCCGACAGCACATCTGGAGGAACCCATGAATCTAAGCAAGAAACTGTTCGCTGAATTCTTCGGCACCGCATGGCTGGTGTTCGGCGGATGCGGCGCCGCCATCTTCGCGGCCGCGTATCCCGGTCTGGGCATCGGCTTCCTTGGGGTAGCCCTGGCCTTTGGCCTCACACTTCTGACGATGGCGTTCGCGATCGGCCATATCTCCGGGTGCCACATCAATCCCGCGGTCTCGATTGGACTGGCTATCGGGAAGCGGTTCCCTATGGCGCATGTGCTGCCGTATATCGCAGCGCAGGTGAGCGGGGCCTTTGTGGCCGCTTCCGCGCTGTATGTGATCGCCCGCGGGAAGCCTGGGTTCGTGCTGGGGAATTTCGCCGCGAACGGCTATGGCGCGCACTCCCCGGGCGGGTACACCATGCAGTCCTGCTTCGTCGCGGAGATGATCCTGACGTTTTTCTTCCTTTTCATCATTTTTGGAGCCACGGACGTTCGCGCGCCCAAGGGCTTTGGGCCGATCGCCATTGGTCTGGGGCTGACGCTGATCCATTTGGTGGGGATTCCCATCACCAACACTTCGGTCAACCCGGCGCGCAGCACCTCCCAGGCGCTGTTTGTGCATGGGTGGGCGTTGTCGCAGCTGTGGATGTTCTGGCTGGCCCCGATCATGGGAGCGGTTCTGGCGGGACTCGTCTACAGGGTCTTCTTTGCGGAGAAGCCTGAGCCTGCGTCCCGTGCGGTTGCGGCGAGGCCGGAGTTTGAGGCACTGCCGGGAACGGCAGCGGGAGACTAGCCTGGTTCCGGAGCGGCGGCTTTTCCTGGCGCCGCTCCGGGTGGCCTCGGGTAGCATGGGATCAATCCCATGCCGGCGCTGGAAGCACTGCTGAAACAGATCGCGGAAGAGCATCGCACGCTGACGCGCGATGAGGCGCGGAGTGCGCTGCAGGCGATTCTGACGAGCGAGCCGGGAACGGCTGTGGACCAGGAGATTGCGGCGCTGCTGTCGGCGATGGCGACCCGAGGGGAAACGGTTGACGAACTGACTGGGTTCGCGCAGGCTATGCGAGGGCTGGCCACGCCGGTTCCGCTGAGCGAGGAAGAGCGCGCTTCGCTGGTGGACACGTGCGGAACGGGCGGCGACGGGCAGAACACATTCAACATCTCGACCGGGGCGGCGTTGCTGGCAACGGCTGCCGGGGCGAAGGTGGCCAAGCACGGGAACCGGGGCGTGACGTCGAGGTGCGGGTCGGCGGATGTGCTGGAGGCGATGCGGGTGCCGGTGGCACTGACGCCGGCGCAGTCGGCGGAGTGCCTGCGGGCGACGGGATTCACATTTTTGTATGCGCCGAATCTGCATCCGGCGATGAAGCGGGTACAGCCGGTGCGGCGAGCGCTGGGCATGCGGACCATCTTTAATCTGGCGGGCCCCCTGACGAATCCCGCTGGGGCTCCAGCGCAGATTATGGGTGTATTTTCGCCGGCCAAACTGAATCTGGTGGCGGGGGCAATGGTGCAGCTGGGCGTGCGGTTTGGGCGCGTGGTGCATGCGCATAACGGCATCGACGAGATCGCACTTTCAGCGACGGACACAGTAGTGATCCGGGCGCTCTCTGATCACGAGGTTCCGTACGCGTTCCACATGATGGTGCATCCGGAAGATGGGGGCCTGGCCCCGGCCGACCTGAGCCACCTGCAAGGGGGCGATACACCAGAGACGAATGCCGCGATTCTGGAGTCGGTTCTCGATGGCCGGGAGCGAGGCCCGCGCCGGGATGTGGTGCTGCTGAACGCGGCGGCGGCGCTGGAAGCGGCGGGAATTGCGAGCAGTCTGAAGGATGGGGTGGCGCGGGCGCTGGAGGCGATCGAGACCGGGGCGGCGCGGAAGACGATCGAAGCTCTTCGCGAATTCGGGCGGAGCGTGGAAGCCGAGCGAGGGCAGCTTTAGAAGCGCAACAGATACGAGAGCTTGACGTACACGTTCTTGCCGTCGTTGGTGAGCGAGGAGGCGGTGGGGGGCAGGATAGGCTCGTTGGGATTGCAGAGCCCGTCCTGCTCGCGGGTGCAGAGGGCGCGGTCGATGTTGGCGAAGTTACCGATGTAGCCGACGTAAAGCGCGGTGCCGGGGTGAGGCATGTAGGTGAAGAGGGCGTCGGCGAACAGCGATTTGGAATTCTCCGCGTCCGTCAGCCCGGGATTGGGCAAGGTAGAGATGTACTGGCCGATGAGATTCAGAGAGGCGGCTTTGGTCAGCTGATAGTTCCAGCGCGAGATGAGCTCGTGGTTGTCGTAGACGACAGCGCCGGTAGCGGGGTTGGTGAAATGGGTATAGACGTAGCTGTTCTGGAGGTCGAGGGAGCTGAGGGGTTTGATCTCAAGATTGACGTTGGGAGAAGAAACGTCCACGGGGCCCGGACCCTGGCTGCCCGGGGGCGAATAGTTGACGGCTGTTCCCCGGTAGTAGCCGCCACCGACGGCGAACCAGGGCAAAGGTGACGAGTAGACGGTCGCGCCGGCCTGATCACTGTGGTACTCGACGTTGCCAGGAAGAGCGGAGTAGTCGATGGGGCGGAGGCGATCCTGTCCGAGCTGGGCCCAGCCAGAGATGGAGGTGCGGCCCTTGAAGGTGACACTCCAGGACGGATTCAGGTAGTAGTCGAGGGGCAGACCGGTGTGGTCCCAGATGCGCTCGGTGTAGAGGCTGGGCCCCTGAGAGAGAATGGGGCCGTGTGCGGGGCGGAACGTATAGGCGATGTGGCCGTTGGGCTCGCGCACGTCGGGGCGCTGGAAAAATCCAGTATCCGTGACGAAGCCGGCGGAGTTGTCGTTGTAGGCGATCCACCAACCCCAGTGCAGGTCGGAATAGCTGACCTGCTGGTAGTACGCCTGGCCGCTGCAGAAGAGCGCGTAGTTCTCGCAGTACTGTTCGCCGGGCGTGTCATTGGTGAGGTTCTTTGTTTCTGAGGTCACGGCCTGGCCGGTGACCGTCCAGCCATTGCCGACACGCGCGCGGTAATCAAAGCCGCCGGCGCGGTTGAACGAGTCGCGGTATTCGCGGTCAGCGTAGATGAGCCCCACGTCGGAGAGTTTGCCGATGTCGCGATTGACGCGGCCGGCATAGAACTCGGCGCGGGTGTTGGCGTTGGGATCGGTGGCGGGCACAAGCTGGCCAGGACTGCGATCGTCGACGCTGAGGACGCCGATAGCCCAAGGGCCGAGCTTGCCGGTGAGGCGCGCGCCAAACTGCGGGGTAACGATGTTGTCGGTGTAGTAGAGGCTGATGGGAGTCTGGAAGTAGCTGCTGTTTTCAATAAAGAACGGCCGCACCTCGGCGTAGTAGGGGGGGAAGCGCTGGTTGGGGGTAGCGGGATTGTCGATGCCGACCTGACTGAAGTCAGGGTTCACCGTCGTATCGAGGACGAGACTGTTGTGCAGGATGAACTTGGCGTCGAGGCCGCTGTAGGCCTGGAGAGGGTGGTCCTCAAAGAAGGGATTATTGGGATCGACCGAGTTCAGCTGGCGCATATTGCGCGCCAGGGCATAAGGCTCGAACTGGAGGTTCTGGCCTTTCTCGATATCGCGAAAGCCCTCGACGGCCATATCCTGGGTGAGCTTACCGGCGATGTTGTGGTTACTGCGCGGCCAGTAGTCGGACTCATTCAGGTGAGACACATTGCGTCCGAGAATAATCCCCCAGGTGCGCATCTCGCCGGGTTCGGCTTTGGCGAAATAGAGGCTGGCGAACGGAATGCGCATGAGCACGACGTAACCGTTGCGGGTACGCCTGCCCCATGTATCCCAGACTGTATCGAACGAAAGGTCGTAGCCGGTCTGTTCGCTGTAGAGGCCGTCGGTCTGAATGCCCAGAGGGTTGGTCTGGAAAATGAAGGCGCGCCGCTGATCGTGGAAGGTATCCAGCATCATGAAGACGTCGTCGTCATCGCCGGGAGCATCGCGGGCGAGCATGTGGGCCCGGATGAGCTCGGGAGTGGAATCCTCGCAGACAAAGGCGACGAAGAGGGCCTCATGCGTGTAGCCGAGATACGCGGTGGTGTCTTCGGGCGGCGGTTTGCCGTCGTCGGGATAGCGTTCGACGAAGCGGTGGATGCGGAGCATCTCTTTGGCTGCCGAGCCCTCGACCGGATTGGAGAAGAAGTCGGCCAGCTTCGGTACTGAGCTGAGGCGCGGGATCACGATGGTTTCATGCCGGCGCACGGGCATGTAGCCGGCGCCGGAAGAGCCCGAATTGCTGTCGGAGGTGGGAACAGGGGCGTTCGGGGACACGCGCCCGACATCCGTCTCGGCAGGGCGGGACGCGGAGGCAAGCGCATGGCACGGGGCGAATGCGACGAGCCAAAGCAGCAATAAGGGCAAGGACTTCAAATAAGAGTGCATTCTGCGCGCCGGGGTTCCTCGGGGCTGGCGTGCCGGGACGAGGGCGGGATCCGTGCTCCCCGCAAAGACCCCTCCCTTGGTTATATCGCAGGAATGTCAAACGAAATTGCTGGCAGGCCCGGAATTCGTGGATTCCGGAGAGGATGACCGGGGCAGCCCGCGACGGGTTTGATTTCCGCAGAAAATTGAAGAGAACGACTGTTAACCCATCTGGTTCCAAAAGGGTACGACGCAGGGCCAAAGTTGTATGGCTTTAGTAACCAGCGGGCTCGGATGATGGGTGCATGAGCCGCACTAGCTTGACGGCACGCCTGGCGCTCGTGGCGAGCCCGGCGATCTTCGGGGCCTCGTTATGCCACGCGTCCGCCTTTTTGCATTCCCCGGCGGCCGGGACGCTGGAGAGTCTTCCCATTCATTCGTCCGCACTCCTCGTTAGCGCTCCCTTGTGGACGTCGCCCATGAGCACGATGATGCTGGCTACCGTGGCACTGTTGAGCCTGGCGATCCTGGCCGTGCTGTCGCGAGTGAACAAGCTGCGGTGCCAGGTGAGCGAGCAGGAAGGCGCTCTGCAGAAGGCATCAGAGACAACCCAGGCGATCCGGGAACTTTCCCGGTCGATGTTGCAGGTAGCGGCGCAGCGGCCCTTCGACGTGCAGTTTCCGGTGCGCGGCAGCGAAGAGGTTGGCGAGCTGGTGGACGGATTCAACGCGATGCTGACGGAGATGCAGCGGCGCGATCGCGCGCGGAAGGAAGCCGAGGCGCGGTTGCAGCAGATGGTGCTCTTCGACGATCTGACGGGATTGCCGAATCGGCGACTGCTGATCGATCGGCTGACCCACAGCCTGGCGAAGGGATGGCGCGAGAACCGGAAGGTAGCGCTGCTCTATATCGATCTGGATGGATTCAAGCTGGTGAACGACGGACTGGGCCACAATGTGGGCGATGCGCTGCTGGGACAGGTAGCCCAGCGTATGAAGGCACGCTTTCGGCAGTCGGATACGCTGGCACGCATCGGTGGGGATGAGTTCACGCTTATCCTGGAGAACGTACAGAGTACGGAAGACGCCGACACCGTGGCCCGGGACGCGCTGGATCTGATGAAAGCTCCGTTCGATGTGGATGGTCATTCGATTCGGATGACGGCGAGCGTGGGCATCAGCTTGTTTCCGGATCACGCCCAGGAAAGCGGGCAGCTGCTGCGGCAGGCCGACTGTGCGATGTTTGCGGCGAAGCGCAATGGCAAGAACCGGGTGGTGCAGTTCGGCGATGGGCTGGGGACAGCAGCGCGCGAACGGTTGATGCTGGAAGGCGAGCTGCGGCACGCCATCGACAATGGCGAGATCACGCTGCACTACCAGCCGGAATTCGATCTGGCGACGAACACGATTGTGCGCTTCGAGGCGCTGGCCCGCTGGGCGCATCCGACCCTGGGGCCGATTCCGCCGCTGAGTTTCATCCCGATTGCGGAAGAGAGCGGGCTCATTGTGCCGTTGGGCGCGTATGTACTGGAGCGCGCGTGCGCCGATGCGGTGAAGTGGCAGGCTCGCGCCAAACGGCCGATACAGGTTGCGGTCAACGTATCGAGCGTGCAGTTTGCCCGGGATACGTTTCTTGAAGAAGTGGAAGATGCCCTGCGCCGCACCGGGCTGAGACCCAGCCTGCTGCAGCTGGAACTGACGGAATCGGCAACACTGACAGGCGTGGAGCGCGCAGCGGATCTGATCCGGCGGCTGACCGGGCGCGGCATCGGCGTGGCCATGGATGACTTTGGGACCGGCTACTCGTGCCTGAGCTATCTGCCCAAGCTTTTCCTGGATGCGTTGAAGCTGGACCGCACGTTTGTGACGGAGCTGGCGGTACGGCCGGAGACGCGAGCGTTCGTGCAGTCGGTGCTGTCGATGGCCCACAACCTCCACATGAAGGTGATCGTCGAGGGCATTGAGACGCACGAGCAACTCGAGCTGATGCGGGCGCTGGGCACGAACGAGGCGCAGGGATACTTGCTGGGCCGGCCGACGCCTAATCCGATGGAGCAGCTTGCGTGGGGCGCGGATATAGCGCGCGCTCGCGATCTGGAAGCGGTTTCGTAAAGCTGGCCCGACGCTCAGGCGTTCTCAGGTGCTGCTTACGTGCGTCGATTTCCGCTGAAGGCCCGCGCGGATGGCGGGCCGTTTCTCACAGAATGTGAGATATGGTGGAGGCGGCGGGAGTCGAACCCGCGTCCGAAATCGTTGTCAACAGAGAGACTCCATGCTCAGTCGAGTTCGGAAGTTTCGCTCCCTGCGCTTAGAACCGACAAGAAACGCAGAAAACTAGTCCGATGATCTCGC
>DATAWD010000051.1:0-66290 GCA_036267395.1 Acidobacteriaceae bacterium
TCAACACTCCGCGAAGCGGGCATCCCCTGGGCCATCGCCACCAGTGGGCGCAGGGACGCCGCGGCCCCGGCTCTGAAGAAGCTCGGAGTGCGTTCCGAAGATCCCGTGATCACGCGCCAAGAGGTCCATCGTGCGAAGCCGGATCCCGACCTTTTCCTAGCGGCTGCGGAACGGTTGCAGGTGCCTGTTAGTCGAGGGATGGTAGTCGGCGACAGTGTGTGGGACCTTTTGGCCGCCCGCCGCGCGGGCTGCCTCGGCATTGGTGTCCTGTCAGGGGGCTACGGCAGAGAAGAACTTCAACAGGTCGGCGCTTACCGCGTTTATCAGGATCCTGCAGATATGCTGGTCCACCTGGATGAGATCGGTATCCGTCGCGACGAGTGAGGTGTTCCCGGGATAAGGCCGCTCCCGATCCGATTCTCAAAAGGTGTTCTCCTTGATCAGCGGTCTTTCATCCTCACCTTCTGCCATCCAATGCTCGATTTTGTTCGAATGATTCATCGGTAATATGCCACTGTCCGACTCCTCGCGCGCGTACACGCGGGTATTGCGGCCTCAGCCTTCACCCGCCGTCCTGCTGTTGCTGCTCGCAGAAGCATCCGAGGCCTCCCGGTTCTCGTGCATGAAGCTTCCGGACGTGTCTGGGGTCTTCGACTACGCAGGCCCGAATCGGGAAATCGCGATATCCCCTCCGCTCGTGTTGCCTTCCGCCAATGCGAAAGCGTCAGTATCCTGATTACATTTTTCCGGAGCTCAATACCCAGCCCGCCTGTACCCCTGTTTATGCTTCGCCGTGCGAATCTTGCCCCGAACATAAGCACCGGTCTTTATTCCGCGAGCAGCTCGCAGTCGAATAGAAGGAGAAGCAAATGACAAAACGAACACTGGGTCGGTTTTCAACTCGTCGAAGGGCAGAGATTGCAGGTGGCGCAGGCTGGAATAGCCGGTGCCCAAGTCGTCCAGGGTAAGCTTACAACCTAACTCCTTTTAACTCCTCTGCAGTCAGACGAGCCTGCGCCAGATTGTCGGTCATGGCGCTCTCTGTGATCTCGACCATGACCCGCTCGAGGGAGAATCCAGTTAGCCTCGCGACCTCTTCGAATTGTCTTGCCAAGCTGCGGTCGCACAACTGGATGGGGGAGATGTTGACGGAGAGCTGCAGCGTGCTGGGCAATGGCAGGGCCGAACTAAAGGCCTTCTCCAGAATCTGGAATGTCAGCGCGTGAATCCATCCATCCCGCTCTGCCAGCGGGATGAAATCATCGGGGAGGATTATCCCTCTGGTCGCATGGTTCCACCGAGCGAGAACCTCAAAGCCCATATGCCTTCCGCTGCGAAGCTGAACCTGAGGGCTGGAAGTAAGGGAGGAACTCCCCGTTCTCCAGCGCCCTGTTTACGTCCACCAGATCGATGGCCATAAGAGGATACTATGCTTAACGCCGCTCAGGTGCCCGGACGATTCGTGGAGTTCGGCGGGGAGGGCCCGTCACTCGAGACGCCGATTGACGTATTCCGTGTTGCCGGTCGACCGCGATAAACCTGAGTAACAGACTGCTGAGGAGGTTACGGCGCGGGCGAATCGGAGGCGTGAAAGGAAACGACCCGCCATTGGTGCGCTTGGCGGATGTAGACCTTGGCGAAGCGCCAGTCATCGGAGACCTTTTTGCCTTTCAATGTACGGGTGCGCAATAGATGGCCAGTGACCACATCCGCGTCTCCGTAAACGCGGATGTGCAGGTCCGACGTTTCATAGTGCAGGAACTGCATGCGTCCAGATGGAGGAAGCCTGAATGCCTATTCAACTGAGCGAAGAAGATGAGGGAACAATTCTTGTCATTCATGTCACCGGCAAGCTGGTAAAGGCGGACTACGGTCATTTCATCGCGGAATTCGAACAGCTGCTGCTACGGCATGGGAGAGTTCGCGTTCTCTTCGACATGACTGGATTCCGCGGCTGGGATGCTGGTGCGGCTTGGGAAGATATCAAGTTCGACGTAAGACATTTCGCTGACATAAGCCGCCTCGCGATGGTCGGCGATAAGAAATGGCAACATGGCATGGCCGAGTGTTTCAAACCCTTCACCAAAGCGGAGACCCGGTACTTCGATCACACTGCGGCCACCGAGGCGCGGATGTGGCTGAGCCGGCCCTGACCGCTTTCGCCAGCAATCGAGACGCATCGGCGAACGTCTGTAATCGCCGTTCCACGCGGGACAACATCGGGTGGATAATGGATGGCCCGAACTAAGACCGAGCAGCCTGTGGCTGCTGCAGAGAAGCCATACGCGAAGGGCGATTGGAACCTCTTGCCCGTGCCTGATGTGGAGCAGCCACCTGGATCTTCCTCGGAAGACCTCATCGGAGAACGGCGGAAAAATCGATGAATTATCGCAAGCAATTTCAAATTTCCCCTGGAACCTGCGTGAGACTCGCGGACTTCGACCCACGATTGACAGGCATGCATCAAAAGAAGGGAGCCGCACTTGCTGAGATCGAGAAGCTCAGACAACGGCTCGGCAAGTTGCAATATCGTCTCTATTCTGACCAGAAGCGCTCTCTGCTGATTTGCCTTCAAGGCCCGGATGCCGGCGGCAAAGACGGAGTGGTCCGACACGTTATCGGGTCGATGAACCCGCAAGGCTGCCGCGTGGTTGCCTTCAAACAGCCTACGGCCGAAGAGCACGCACACGATTTTCTATGGAGGGTGGAGCGTCAGGTACCGAGACGCGACGAGGTCGTTATCTTCAATCGCTCGCACTACGAAGATGTGCTGGTCGTGCGCGTCCACGATCTGGTTCCGAAGAACATCTGGTCGAAACGCTTCCAGCAGATCAACAATTTCGAGCAGCGGCTTGTTGCGAGCGGAACCCTCATCCTGAAATTCTTCCTGCACATCAGCAAAGAGGAACAACTAAGGCGGTTCAAGCAGTGGCTCGACGATCCTGCACGCCGCTGGAAGATCAGCGAGGCAGACTACGCGGAGCGGGAATACTGGAATAGCTACGAGGAAGCCTTCGAAGACGCCCTCAGCAAATGCAGCACCAACCGTGCACCCTGGTTCGTCATTCCCTCCGACCACAAGTGGTTTCGCGATCTCGCCGTGTCTCACATCATCGTCGAGGCCATGGAGAAACTGGGCATCGAACTGCCTGAGTCGACCGTCAACCTCGCAGACATCCGCAGGAAATATCACAAAACACTCAAAGAGGATCACGCAAAGGACAAGGGGCGACGGAGATGAACCCGCAGAACGGCGGTCGTATTGCCGTCGACGTTGAACTCGCGCCCGAGGATCTCCGCGCCATCGAAACCGCTTCGGCAGAGATTGAGCTCGTCGGAGCACGGTATCCGGACTTTCATCAAAGCCTCGTGGGCCGGTGAAGGAGGAACGAGCATGAAGCCACGATTCTGGCCGGCGCTGGGCGTCGCTGTTGCGCTCGGAGTTCTTGCGCAGGCACAGATCGCTGCAGGGAAGGGCGCAATTCCAGGCTCGGATAGGGAAAGATTCATTGGCGCGTGGCACCTCGTCTCGCTGCAATCGCCCGGCGCCGATGGAAAAGTGGTCGGCGTTCCCGGCCTCAGGGGCACTCTGATCTACACCCGCGACGGCCACATGTCGGTAGGGATCATGTACCCCGCGTCCGCGACGTCACTCTCCAATGATTACGTGAAGAACGGCTACGAGGCATCGTTCGGCATCTACGACGTCGATGAAGCAAAGCACACCGTCACGCATCACGTGCAGGGTTCGATCACGCGGGGGCTCGTGGGCAAGAGCCTGGTGCGGGTGTACCGGTTCACCGACGATGGGCGCCTGATCATCACGTCCCCTCGGCGCGATGAACATTGGTCGGTCACATGGGAGCATGACTGACCCAACCTTCTCACCGAACGGGCATCCGGCCGGCAACTATGTAAGCCTCGCGCTGAACTACACGGATGGAGCGGCAATCTCCCCGCGAAGTTCCAACGCATTCGAAATCCTGGCGAGGTGAACCTCGTACTTCTGATCATCGAAGCAGCACCGCAGGAGGCTTGAAAATCAAATGAGCAACGGAAAAATCGCCGCGGGCATGACGGCTTTTTCAGTCGCCCGGTCACGCATTTGTGCAAGGTGCGGGCCGGAGCCGATGGCTTGGCCCAATAGGTAGCGTTTGGACTGTTCGGGGAGAGATTCGGTTTGTGAGCATGCAACCAATCATCGGACCTGTTGGTTCCGAACAGGCTGTTGCAATGTATTTGTTTCGCCCGTGCCAGGGTCCCTCATGTCTTCAGCCGTCCCGCGGCGCGGATGTAGAAGCAGGCTCAGGATGACCGCAGCGAACGCCACAACTGCGAGATCGATAATGAACCGCGGCTTGTAGAAGCCGCCCACACTGTCGTACATGTGCCCGATCCAGAGGGGCCCGGTAGCGCCACCGATCGCGTAGGCGGTCCAGGTCAGGCCGTACAAGACGGAAAAGTGACGCCGACCGAAATGCCGCGCCAGCAGATACGGCAGGACGTCCGCCTCGCTGCCCAGGCCGACTCCCAGCACCACAGCCCCGAGCAAAGCGGTCGTTTCCGAGCCGGCGAAGGCCAGCATCGCCGTTCCCGCGGCAGCCAGCGCCAGCACCAGCGTTTGTATCCGCTCCGGAGACACGCGGTCGATGGCGAATCCGATGAAGAGCCTCCCGATGATACCCGCGCCACCGCGGACGGACAGGGCCACGGCAGCGCTGGCCGCGATAACGCCGTGCTCCGTGAGGATGGGGGCCAGGTTGGTGACAAGGCCGTTCTCGCTGAAGGCGGAGAGGATGGTGATGAACGCGAGAATCCAGAAGGTAGAGCTGCGCAGAGCGGCAGCCACGGTCACCCCCGAAGCCTGCCCGTCGGTTCGGACGAGCGGCTTCTCGGGCCGGTTACGCAACAGAACCGCCGTTAGCGGCAGGCCCAGAAGAGCGATGCCGCCCAACATGAGCCAGGCATTTCGCCATCCGTGATGCTGGATCATCCACTGGGTGAGCGGAGGGATCAGGATCGAACCGAGGCCGCTGCCGGTGAGCAGCAACGCCAGAGCGAACCCCCGATGCTTCAAAAACCAGGTGAACAGGGTGCGCGTGTAGGCGAACTGCGCGGTTCCGTTCGCCGCCAGTCCAATGATGAAGAATGTGAAATAGAACTGACCGAGGTGTCCGCTAAGCCGGCTGAGAGAAGCAAGGGCCAGAGCAAAGAAGACGATCGCGGGCAGAACGATACGGCGGGGCGGAAAGCGGTCGAGGAGCAGGCCAATGACGGGTGAGACCAGCGCGACCGTGATGGCCGCCAGCGCAAAAGCTGCGCCCATGGCTTCCCGCTTCCATCCGAATGCGGCATGCAGGGGATCGAGGAACAGGCTGAATGTATAGGGAACAATTGGGGCAAAACTGACCATCACCCCTGTAAAGGCAGCAGCGAGAACACCCCAGCCGGCGTAGTGGGGCGAGCTCTCGTCGGCGCGTTGCGTCGGATTCATCCCCGAGCGCGCCGCCGCGCCATGGTTTCCAGTGGCTTCGCGACCTCAACGCCCGCGCTGCCGGGAACGCCAGGAAGCACAACAAGAGTACTCAGCCGTCTGGGGACCTGCTGGCTCATCGAACTACTCCGGTCGCCTTTGGGTGCTGGCGGGGATCCAGCGGCAAGTGCCGTGGCGGATCGGTACGGCTCTGATCCTAACGTGCTGCTCGGAGGCAACACTACCTGCGTGCGGCGAACAGTGTCTTCAGCCCGGAGATGGGAAAAGAAGTCCACCTGTCGATGGATGAAGGCAAGGAGCCCCGGGCCGGACAGGACGCTGACATGGGCACTGCCCCCTTTCACGATCCGCCACGGTCAGCGTTTACGGTACCCCTGCGCGGCGAGCTGCTTTCCCATCTCCGCGTACATCGACTCGTCGCGTGGCTGCCACGTGCCGAGACCGTCGACGTATCGGTTGTACATACAGAAGGCCGCAGCGATCAGCACCGTGTCGTGAATCTCCATATCGGTGGCGCCCTGTGCCTTTGCCTGGGCGATGTCGTCAGCCGAGACCCGCTTGCCGTCCTGCTGGACCTTGCCCGCAATGGCCAGCAGCGCTTTCAGCTTCGGGGTGACGGCAGCGCTCTGGAAATCGGTCTTCACCTGCTGCACGATCTCGTTGCCACCCAGATGACACGCAGCTGCGGCTCCATGACTCGTCTGGCAGAAGTAACAGTCGTTCTGCGAAGAGACATAAGTCGCGATCAGTTCCCGCTCGCCGGGCGTCAGACTGCTCGGCTCGTGCAGAAGAATATGGGCGAGATCGCGCATGGGCTTCGCCGTTTCCGGACGAAAAGCAAAGCCCGCGCTGATGCCAGGCAATCCTTCAGGAAGTGCGATGTGTGGCATCTTGTTCTCCTCAGCGAGTTCCGGCTTCCGCCGGCAGAAAATCTTTGCTGCCCTCGACGTATCCCTTGCGGGCGACTATTTTGCCGCGCTCGCGATACATTGCCTCGTCATGGGGCTGGGTCGTGCTCAGGCCATCGACGTAGCGGTTGTACATGCAAAAGGCGGCGGCAATCAGAACCGCGTCGTGGATCTCGATATCCGACGCCCCCAGACAGCGAGCGCGCTCAACGTCTGCCGCGGTCACATTCTTCCCGCCCCTCTGCACCTGACTGGCAATCACCAGCAGAGCCTTCAGCTTGTCAGAGATGTTCGCGTGCTGAAAGTCTGCCTTGACACGCTTTACCAGATCCTCGTCGCCACCCAGATGTGCCGCTGCGATGGCGCCGTGAATGCTCTGGCAGAAATGGCAGTCGTTCAGATAAGAGACATAGGTGGCGATCAGCTCCCGCTCGCCGGGCGTCAGGGTGTGGGGACCAAAGAGCAGGATTTCCACCAGCTCATTCAGCGGCTTTGCGGTCTCAGGACGGAATGCCATAGCGCCGCGAATTCCAGGCAGTCCTTGAGGAAGAGCTATGTGGGCCATGGATGGTCGTTCCTTTCAGGATGGGGGTTCACCTCCGTCCGAATCGATCCGCACGGGGGAGCTTCAAACGCAGGGTCTTGAATTTTCCTCCACCAGGCGGCAGAAGAAACGATAGCAGCATCACCCCAATGTTCTCTACATCGAAATAACTTAGACGGACACCGTTCGGAGCGATCTCCACCTTATCGCACCCGACGCCTGTCACGTTCACTGCGTCGCCACCCGATTCAGAATCCGCCACGACCGGAAGCATCATCGCAAAGACGGCTTTATTCTTCGTGGAGCAGCGCCAGCGGATCGAGCGACAGCGCCCGCCGTGCCGGGATCCATGTCGCGACCAGCCCCAGCAGAGCCATCGCCAACACCACGCCGGTCAGCACCAGCGGGTCACGCGGCGTAGCTCCGTAGACAATCGACGACAGCACCCGGCTGGCCAGGAAAGGCCCCTGCCGCATCAGCCGGAAGAGTCCCGGATACAGCGCCCGCGGCTCCATCGGCGGCGCCTGCTGCGAAATCTGTCAAGGGGAGAAAACCAGCGCCCAGCGACCTTATTGCCATCCTCCGCCCAGGGCACCATAGAGCTGCACGAGCGAGAGCGCTTCTTCCTCCTGCGCAGTCACGAGGTTCAGCTGCGAGGAAAAGAGATTCGAGTCGGTCGTCAGCACTTCCAGGTAGCTGGTGGCGCCACCCTGATAGCGCGTTCGCGCCAGGCGGGTGGCATCCTGCGCTGCAGCCACGAGCAGGATCTGTTGCTCGCGGGTCGCACGCGTCTTGTTGAGCGCGATGAGGGCGTTGGAGACATCGCGAAAGGCGCCGGCGATCGTCTTCTGATAATTCAGGACCATTTCCTGCTTTTCATCTTTGGAGAGCTGCAGCTGGCCGCGGAGCTTGCCGCCTTCAAAGAGAGGCTGCGCGAGGCTGGCGATTCCATAGATGGTGTGGCCGCTGGGGTCGAAGAGGTTTGACCACTGGTCGCCGCCGACACCGCCTGATGCGCTGATGGACAGCTGCGGGAAGAACTCGGCGCGGGCAACGCCGATTTGCGCATTAGCGGCGATCAGTTGCTGCTCTGCCTCGAGAATGTCGGGCCGGCGTTCGAGCAGACGCGAGGGCAACCCGACAGGCAGTTCCTGCGGGGGCGGCGCGAGGGCGTCGTCACCGCTGCGAGCAATGGAACCAGGATTCTCGCCCAGCAGGAGGCGCAGCGCATTCTCCTGTTGCTGGATCTGTTGCTCGAGCTGGGGAATCTGGGAGGAGGCGGTATACTGCAGCTCCTGGGCCTCGCGGAGATCGGAGAGTGGCGCCGATCCTGCGTCGGCGAGGCGCCGCGTGAGATTAACGGACTGCTGACGGACGCTGAGGGTCTGCTTTGCGATAGCTAACTGGCGATCGAGTGCCCGCAGCTGGATGTACGCCGACGCGACCTGTTCCACCAGCGTCATGCGGACAGCACGCTGGGCCCATACCTGAGCCAGCAGCTGGGCGCGAGCCGCCTGGGTCTGGCGGCGGTACAGCCCCCAGAAGTCGGGCGTCCATGCCGCGGAGAGGTTGAAGCTGCCGGCGTAGAGCGAGCTGCCGATGCTCTTGCTGAGCGAGTCGGGCAATTCCGCTCCAATGCCAGAGCCCCCTACCGAAAGAGTGGGAAACTGCTGCGAGCGGGTGATCCTGACCTGGGCCTGCTCCTCGAGGACGCCCTGTGCGGCGATGCGGACATCGTAATTACTCGCAAGAGCGGTGCGGATCAGATCCTGCAGCTCGGGTTCACGAAAAACCTCAGCCCAGCTCTCGTCGCCGAGAGAGGCCGTGTCGGCGGTCGCGACGTCGGCGTTGTCGGCTCCGCGAAAGGCCGGGGCGACAGGCGTCTGCGGCCGCTTGTAGTTGGGGCCGACGGTGCAGCCTGCCAGCAGAATCAGGAGCACTGCGCCAGCGACGAGCCAGCCGATCCGGTTTATGGCGTTCGTGGACGGGTTCACGCGGCGTCTCCCTCTGCTTCGGCAGCCGGAGCTTCGGCCTCCGTCTCCTGCGGGCCGTGGGTTGAATCCATCGTGGTCCCTTTGCCGCCGCGGGCGAAGCGGTGGGAGAGGTACTCGACGACGGAGAACGTTGTGGGGATCATAAGAATGCCGATCGCCGTGGCCAGCGCCATGCCGCCGATCACGACGGTGCCGAGGATGCGGCGCGAAACCGCACCGGCCCCGCTGGCCGTCCAGAGCGGAATGCAGCCCACGATGAACGCGAGCGCGGTCATGACGATGGGGCGGAATCGCAGGCGAGCCGCGCCCAGTGCCGACTCCGCGATGCTCTGCCCGGTCTCGTAGTTCTTCACGGCGAATTCCACGATGAGGATGGCGTTTTTCGCCGAAAGGCCAATCAGCATAATGAGGCCGACGGTGGCGAAGATGTCGTTCTCCAGCGAACGCGCGTTCAGAGCCAGATACGCGCCGAGGATGGCGACCGGGGTGCTGAGCAGAACGCTGAACGGGAGTGTCCAGCTCTCATAGAGCGCGGCGAGAATGAGAAAGACGAAGAGCAGCGAGAGCGAGAAGACCACCCAGGCCGGCGTGCCTTCCGCGGCGCGCTCCTCCTGGTAGCTCATGCCGGAGTACGAATAGCCCATGCCGGGCGGCATGGTCTGGTGGAAGGCCGCCTCCAGCGCGGCGCGGACCTGGCCGGAACTGTAGCCGGGAGCGCCGGTAATATTGAGCTGCGCCGCGTTGTACTCGTTAAAGCGCAGGATGAACTCCGGGCCGGTGATCTGCCTTACGTGGACCAGCGAACTGAGCGGCACCTGCGATCCGTTGGCACTGCGGACATAGAATTCGCCGATGTTCTGAATGTTGCTGCGCGTATCTCCTTCGGCTTCGACATAGGTCTGCCACTGACGGCCGAAGCGGTTGAAGTAGTTCACCAGATAGCCGCCCATGAAGGTCTGCATAGTGGTGTAGATACTGCTGAGATCCACCTGCTGCTGTTCGGCCTTTTCTCGGTCCACATCGGCATAGAGCTGCGGCACCGCGGGGAGATACGAGGGTATGGCAGCGGCAATCTCGGGGCGTTTATGCAGCGCGGCCAGATACGCGAACAGATTTTTGGTGAGAAAGGCCGGATCGTCATTGCCGGAGCGGTCCTGCAGGATCATGGTGACGCCGCCTGAAGTGCCGACGCCCGGAATCTCCGGCGGCGGGAATGAAAAGGCGAGGCCATCGCTCACGCCCATGAGTTGATGCTGCACGCTGGCCTGAATGTTCTGGATCTGTTCCTGTTTCGATTTCCGCTTCTCCCACGGCTTGAGCGAGACGAAGAAGAAGGCCGTGTTCGTGCTCTGCGTCTGGGAGAGAAGATTGAAACCGTCTACGCCCACGACGCCGCCGATACCAGGCGTGTGCAGCAGCGCCGTCGTCACTTTCTGCACAGCGACGTCGGTTCTCTGCATGGAAGCAGCGTCGGGCAGCTGCAGGGCAACGAAGAGATAGCCCTGGTCTTCCTGGGGAAGAAAGCCACTGGGCAGATGGCCTCCCATGAACACCGCAACCACCGCAATCGCGGCGAGGGCGAGCATTGTGAACAGCGATTTGTGAATCAGGCGGCCGGAGGCGGAGACGTACGCATCGGTTGTGCGACGGAAGAAGGCGTTGAAGCGATTGAAGAAGAACTGCAGCGGGCTGCGTCGCGCCTGGCCGCGGGGCTTCAGCAGCATCGTAGCCAGAGCTGGACTAAGGGTAAGGGCGTTAAAGGCCGAGATGAGAACGGAAATCGCGATGGTGACTGCGAACTGCTGGTAGAGCCGCCCCGTGATGCCGGGAATGAACGCCGTGGGGATGAAGACGGCGGCCAGGATGAGCGCGATGGCCACAACCGGAGAGCCCACCTCCTCCATGGCAAGGATAGTGGCGTCGCGCGGCGTCATGCCTTCCTCGATGTGGTGTTCGACGGCTTCGACGACAACGATGGCGTCGTCCACAACCAGGCCGATGGCCAGCACGAGACCGAAGAGTGAAAGCGTGTTGATGGAGAAACCGAGGAGGGGGAAGACGATGAAAGTGCCGATCAGCGAGACCGGCACGGCCATCAGCGGGATCAGCGTCGCGCGCCAGCTCTGCAGGAACAGGTAGACCACCAGCACCACCAGCAGCAGTGCGATGCCCAGCGTTAGCACGATATCGTGAATGCCGGCGGTGACGGCTTTGGTGGTATCGAGGGGAATGTCGTAGCGCATCCCGGCCGGGAAATTCGCCGACAGTTCGCGGATCCGCTTCGTCACCAGCCGCGCCGTTTCCACGGCATTGGAGCCGGGTAACTGGTAGATCGCCATCATGCCGGCGGGCGCGTTGTTATAGCGGGCCGAGAGGCTGTAGCTTTGTGAGCCAAGCTCCACACGGGCAACATCACGCAAATGCAGCACCGATCCGTCGGGATTGGCACGAATAATGATGTTGCCGAACTGCTCGGGCGTTACCAGACGGCCCTGCGTACGCACGGTGTACGTGAACTGTTGGCCGGACGGAATCGGCTCGCCGCCAATCTGGCCGGCCGGGTTCACGTTATTCTGCGTCTGGATGGCGTTGATCACGTCCGTGGCCGTGACTCCGAGCTTGGCCATCAGGTCGGGATTGACCCAGACGCGCAGCGCATACTGACCGCCGAAGACCTGCACGCGCGACACACCCGGGACGCGCGTCAGTTCGTCCTGCAGATTGATGATGGCGTAGTTGGTTAGAAATTCCGAGCTGTAGCGGTTATCGGGCGCGGAAACGCCGATCAGCATGAGCGGGGAGGTAAACGACTTGAGTACGGTGACTCCGGCGGTGTTCACCTGCGCCGGTAGTTGCGACTGCGCCTGCGAGACACGCAGCTGCGACAGAACCTGGTCGGTGTCGGGGTTCGTCTTAACGTCGAAGTCGACGTAGACCGTGGACTGCCCGTTGTTGGCGTTGACCGAATACATATACAGCATGTTGTCGACGCCGTTCATCTGCTGCTCCAGCGGTGTAGCCACCGCTTCGGTCAGCGTTTTCGCATCCGCGCCGGGATAAAGTGCCTGGACCTGAATCTCCGGCGGGACGATATCGGGATACTGCGAGGTTGGCAGCGTCAGCATCGACACGGTGCCGACAATCACAGTGAGGATGGCAATTACAATGGCAACGATGGGCCGTCTGATAAAGAACTTCGACATGGTTCAGCTCCCTGCCACGGGGTTATTGGCTGGAGGCAACTGAGCCGCATGCGGAGCTACCGGAGCCCCTTCCCTCAGCTTCTGCAGGTTGTCGGTAATCACCCGGGCTCCGGGCTCGAGACCGCTTTCCACGATCCAGTCGTTTCCGTACTGCGGACCCAGCTTCACATTCACCACGTGGACGCGGTTGCCGGATGTAACCGTGTAAATCTGCTCGATTCCCTGCAACTCCTCAACAGCAATCTGGGGGACGAGCAGAGCATTACGGCGCAGCTCCGTTTCCGCCGTCACGCGCCCGAACTGGCCAGGGCGAAGAATGTTGCCAGGATTCGGAAACGCAGCAGCGATGCGGATCGCGCCCGTCTGCTGATTCATCTGGCGATCGACGAACACGATGTGGCCCTTGTAGGAATATGGCTCTCCATTGGAGAGCGTCAGCGTCAGGGGTAGCTTCGATCCGGCGCGGAGAAGATCGCCGCCCGACTGCCTGGCGCGCTCGACGAGTGCCAGGTATTCGCTGTCGCTGATCGAGAAATAGACCTTGATGGGATCGAGTTGCGACACGGCGGTGAGAACCGATTGCGGGTTGACAAGATTGCCGACCTGAGTGGTGGCCTGACCGGCAACTCCGTCGATAAGCGAGCGAACCTCCGTGAAGCCGAGATTCAGTTGCGCGGTTTGGAGGGCGGCTTGGGCTGCGCTTACAGAGGCTTCACCCGCGGCGACCGAGGCCTCCGCCTGTGCTTCCTGTTGCGTCTCGGTATCCAGCTGGCTCTGGGCGATGGCCCGCACCTGGGCCAGAGGCGTGTCGCGCTTCACGTTGATCCGGGCAAGCGCCAGTTGGGCCTGGGCCTGGGCCAGCTGCCCTCTGGCCTGCTCTACTTGCGCCTGCGCCTGATCCACGACGGCCTGGAAAGGACGCGGATCGATCCGGAAGAGCACCTCGCCCTTCGAGACAGACGACCCTTCGCGGTAATTCTGCTTTACAAGATAGCCGCTGACCTGAGGTTGAATCTGCGCGTTGACGTATCCGTCCAGGGTGCCGACCCATGAACCGGTCAGCGGCACGTTGGCCTCTGCGACGCGAACCACCGAGACGGGCATGGGACCCATCGCGAGCCGGGCTGCGGCGGCTGCGTTGCTGGACTCGCAGCCGCTCAGTAGGGCGGCGGAGATGGCAAGGAACGAAATCGCAGCAATTGCCGCGATGCTGCGACTCTCAGGCTGGTGCCACCGTGAATTCTGCTCCGCTGTCATGAATCTGTTACTCCTGTGTGAAAGAGTGCACGAAAAACATACACGGATGTATATTGACCTAAGATTCTGACGGTCCCCCGCCCGATGCAAAATTCGCACGGAGATCCCACCAGCGCATGATCACGAAACGCTTGACGCCCCCCGGCATCAGACCCAGAGTGAGCATAAACAGCCGGCAACAACAGGACAGGGCGATTTCCACACGCCGCGATCTGTTGGAGGCGGCCCGCCGCATTTTTGCGCGGGACGGATTCGAGATGGCCCGTCTGCAGGACATCGCCGCCACTGCCGGCAAGACCCGCGGGGCTTTTTACGCCAATTTCCGTGACAAGGAAGACGTCTTCTTCGCTCTGTTTGAAGAGAATCTGCGCCGCGAAAAACGCCAGATGGGCGAACAGCTCAGCGAAGCCGGATCAGAGGACGAGCGGATCGAGGTTCTCGCCCGGCACATGCTTTCGGTGATCGGAAACCGGCGGCGTATGCTGCTGGCGCTGGAGTTCAAGCTCTACGCAATCCGTCATCCGAGGAGAACGAAGCGACTGGCGAATCTGCATGCGGCGTTGTGCCTGAGCTGTGTCGAAGCGAACGTCGAGAAGCTTATTCCCGGCTTCACCTGCCTCACACGAAAACAAAAGCGCACACAAACCGCCCAGGTGGGGGCGCTCCTCGACGGTATCGCTCTCAATCTGATGTTTGATTGTCGTGGGCTGACGGATGATTTGATCCTCCGGCACCTGCGATCGGCGCTGCGGATCGCCCTCCAGCAGGATTGATCCGGCCCCGCCCTGGGCTGTCTCCAAAAGTAGCCTACCATCTGCAGAGAGATTCGCTCTCCTTTGGATCAGCTTCGCGCCGGATTTTCGGAACGGGGCCTGCGACCGACATGCCGGCTCACGTCCCTGTGCCCGCCTCGCTCTCCAGCTTCATTGCCAGCAGGGCCGAGCCAAGGCATTTGCCATGCGCGTCCAGGGCGAGCGAGCGGGTCACGGCTTGTCCCTCCGGCCGGTGCAGAACGAAATTGAGAGCCGACAGATGCGGGAGGGTATAACGCAGCACGGTCCGATCGACAATCGCAGCAAAGTACGCATGCACGCGTTCCGCAGTCACCTGCCGCTCCAGTATCGGAAAGTCTTCGGGGCGCCAGGCGATCAGCGAAATGTTCACGATATCGCCCTTGTCTCCCGTGCGCGCATGAGCCATTTCTCGCAGCAGCATGTCAGGACACCTCGTAGTCGACCCGCGGTGCTACTGCGGTGCGGGGCATCAACATGGGCAGAATGCCAATGGTTTCCTTCACCGACTGCACGACACCACCGCCAGCGGCCGGACCATTGGTATAGAGAGCCTCTACCTCGCGGGGAATGCGCGAAGCCATCTTCATCGAATCCGCGCGGCCGACGATACGCAGCCGGACTTCGTTAGGGCGAGATGCCGGATCGGCGAAGGAACTGCTGTGGATTGCATTGACGCCGATAAACTCCATCCGCAGATCACTGAACCGATACTGCCGCAGCCGCTCTGCCACGACATCGCGCGCGAGTTCGGCGCGAGTCAGCGCTCCCGGCCCGGCATACGAAATCTGCCCTTCACCGACATACCCATCGTGATAGCCCGCAGAGACCTTCAGAGAATCGGGTCGGGCTCGACCCCTGCCTCCCGAGACGCGAATGCGATCCGCGCCCGCATCATCGAGCGCAACCTGCGAGAAATCGGCCACCACGTCCGGCGTGAAATACGCAGTCGGATCCTGGATCTCGTAGAGCAACTGCTCCGTGCAGATCGCCTTTGTGATCTGTCCCCCTGACCCATCAACCTTGGAGATCACCGCGACTCCGTCTTCAGTCACCTCCGCGAGTGGAAAACCCAGGTGCGCGAGTCCGGGCACCATGCTATAGGGCGGATCGGCGAAATATCCTCCCGTGATCTGTCCCGCACATTCCAGCAAATGCCCGATCACCGTCCCCTGCCCCAGGAGGTTCCAGTCCTCCATGGACCAGCCGAACTCGTGCACCAGGATGGCAAGGAACAACGAAGAATCGGCGACGCGGCCGGTGAGCACCACGTCGGCTCCCCCCTCCAGTGCCGATACGACGGCTTCAGCCCCCATATAGACATTCGCAGAAACCAGCTTTCCCGCCGGCAGACCTGCCAGTGCCTCCTGCGAATCCACGGACCACTCCCTGCGGATGTACGTGAGCACATCGTCACCGGTGACTGCGGCAATACGCATTCCATGGATTCCAAGACGCTGTGCGATCTCCCGGGTCTTCCGCGCTGCCGCCATCGGATGCGCCGCACCCATATTGCTCACGATGCGGATCTTCTTTTCGGCGCACAACGGCAACACCGCATCCATCCGTTCTTCCAGCAGTGGATCGTATCCAGCCTCCGGATCGAGCAGCCTCGCCCTCTGCGCCAAAGCGATGGTGCGCTCGGCCAGGCACTCGAAAACCAGGTATCCTATCGAGCCTCTTTCCGCCAGTTCCGCGGCCGGATCGATGCGATCTCCCGCGTAACCCGCCCCCACGCCAATCCTGATGGTTTTCATCATTGTCTCCATTTGGGATCAAAGCGGGATGATCCGAAAAACTACCGCAGCGATCGTCATGAACAGCGACGCCGCAAAGAGCCAGGGAATCGCATACCGCTGGTGTTGCGCCAAAGAAATATCTGCCAGCCCAACCAGCAGAAAGGTCGCCGGTGTGAGCGGGCTTACAGGAAAGCCCGTGGTGTGCATACCCAGCAACGCCGCCCGGGCCACGGCTACCGGCGCCACACCCGAAGCCGCGCTGGCCTTTGCCAGTACAGGCAGCACTCCAAAATAAAACGAGTCAGGATCGAAGAGCAGGCTCAGGGGCATCGAAACCACACCCAGCGCCAGGGGCATCTGCCGCAGCCCATGCTGTGGCAGATGTTGAACCACAGCGCCCGCCATCGCATTCAGCATGCCGGTGCCCCGCAGAATCCCGGTGAACGCCCCGGCCCCGAACAGAATGCTCGCCATCAAAATGGCCGCTGGTGCGTGCCTGGCAATCTCCGCCTGCTGTGCCTGAATGCTGGGAAAATTCAGCGTCAGTGCCACGACGGTACCCAGCATAAAGACCACCGCTGGGTCGGCTTTGCCACTCACCATCACACCCAGGACAGCCAGCGTCAGTGCAATGTTCAGAGCAAAGTGTCGCGGCCACGCATGTCGCTCTGCGGATAAGGAAGGAGCCCCTTCTGACGCAACAGGGCCGGCCTGCGCCGCCAGCCGGCGCTCTTCGCGCATGCCCAGCACCAATGCCCCGCCAAACACAAATGCCAGGCCCACGGCCTGAACCCCCAACATCGGCAGAAAAATCTGCGAGACCGGAATGTGCAACGCCGCTGAAGCTCGTAGTGTCGGCCCGGTCCAGGGAAGGAAGTTCACTCCCGCCGCCATCGCGATCACACATGCCATCACCCGGCGGTCGATGCCCACCTTCTCGTAGAGAGGCAGCAGCGCCGGGATCGTCACCAGAAAGCAGACCGCGCCGGAGCCGTCCAGATGTACCAGAAGTGCCAACAGTGCCGTCCCGGGCACAATGCGCGAAGGCCGACTGCCGATGCGCCGCAACAGCCCACGGATGATCGGTTCCAGCACGCGCGCGTCCGTCAACACGCCGAAGAACAGGATGGCAAACACGAACATTCCAATCACGCCCGCAATGCCCTGCATGCCGGCCAGCATGAACTTCCCTGTCCTCAAACCGAAGCCCCCCGCCAGCGCCCCCGCCACCGGGAAGGCAATCAGAGCCACAAGGGGCGTGACCCGCTTGCTGAGGATCGCGATCAACAGGCCGAGGACCGTGAGGAAACCCAAAATTGCCAGTAACATGTTCAGAAATTTGCGCCGCCATCGTGGATGGGGAGTCAGTATAAGGGAAGACGATTATGCAGTACAATTGCATTAACGGATAACAACAATCTAAGAAGCAAATGATTCACGACCTCCGGCACATCCGCGCTTTCCTGGCCGCCGCGCGCATCGGCAATTTCACCCGCGCCGCGCTGGAACTGCACATCTCCCAGTCAGCCTTCACGGTCCAGATCCGGCAACTCGAAGACGCTCTGGGGGTTACCCTCTTCGATCGCAGCAAGCGCCGCGTCGCCCTCACCTCCGCTGCCCGCGACCTTCTCGTCCCCCTCGAGCGACTCATCATTGACTCCGAAGCCATCGTCAGCCGTACCCAGCAGCTTGCCGGCCTTCGCCGCGGCATCGTCAACGTCGCCGTTCTGCCCTCTGTCGCCGCCCAGCTTCTGCCTCAGGTCATCCAGCGATTCGTCCAGATGCACCCCGGCATCGTGGTCCAGATCAACGACGTCGTCGCTGAAAAGCTGATCGAAGCCGTGAAGAAAGAGCAGGTGGATTTCGGAATCGGCAGCCGCGTCCGTGTCGACCGCGAAATCCGCACCACGCCTCTGCTGGGGGATAGGCTCTGTGCCTTCGTACCCCGTGCGCACCTGCTCGCCCGCCAGCCCGCCATCGCCCTGAAGGAGCTGATCTCGTTCCCCCTCATTCTCACCGGCAAAGACAGCAGCGTTCGCGAACTGCTGGAGCGTGCCCTCCGCCGCGAGCGGCTCCCCCTCACCGTGGCCTACGAGACTAATTACATGTCCACTGCGGTGAGCATGGTGCGCGCCGGTCTTGGCATCGCTGTTCTTCCCGAATTCGTCGCGGGCTCTGCAGACAGCGGCATTCGCTGCCTGACCATCAACAAGCCCGTCCTGAGCCGCAGAATTGAGATCATCCAGAGGAAGGATCGATCGCTGTCTCCTGCAGCAGCGCGCATGGTCGAGGTCCTGCGGGAAGTTGCCGCGAATCCCTCCTGAACGTTCGCGATTCAGGCCTGTCCGTTCAGGTTTCACCGGATATGGAAGGTGCGAAAACTGCGCGCTCCAGGTCGCTGACATTTCTTTTTCCGATCGGTGCGATCTGGATTTCCTCTTTTGCCAATCAGGGGTTGGACGCCTGGCTTGCAATCGACTCACTACGTCTCTCCCTCGCTTGGATCGGCCTTCCCCGCCACACCGGCCACAGCGGCCAGCAGCACTTGCGCCCGCCTGCGATCACTTCGTCCCGGCCCGTGACCTTGTACAGCCATCCCTCGCCGCTCAAACTGCCCGGCAATGAACACTTTGTTCGGCAATGAACAGAGACACCTTTGGTCCGCATTCGAACCTGCGTCGAATTCGCCCCAAAACTCCCGATTTTCGATGGCTCGAATTTGGGCCGACAGGTGCATCCTGTCAACAAGAGCTCTCCCGGTATCGAAATAGAGCACTTCCGGAGATCGTCATGGCAAGACTCCTGCACGACGTCCGCTATGCCTTGCGCCAGCTGCGCCGCAGCCCCTGGTTCACGGCCACTGCAGTTCTTATGCTTGCGTTGGGCATCTGCGCTGCGAGCACCGCCCTCAGCTGGATTGAGGGCACCCTGCTGCGCCCGGTCCCCGGCGCCCGCGACACCGGCGCCCTCGTCTCGATCATGCGCGGCACCTGGAATCCCTCGCCCGCGCCTCCCTTTTCCTATCCCGATTACCGTGATCTTCGCGACGCCAACCGCACTTTCAGCGGCATCCTCGGCTATCACCACGACTGGGCCACCCTGACCGGCGGCGATTCGCCGCAACGGATTTACGCCGCCCAGGTCACCGGCAACTACTTCGATGTGCTGGGAATCCGGCCGACTCTGGGACGATTCTTCCGTCTTGATGAAGAAGCCCGCCTCGGCGGCGTTCCGTTCGTCGTCCTCGGCTACTCACTCTGGAAGACACGCTTCCAGGGCGACCCAGCCATTCTCGGCAAATCCATCGAGATCCAGCATCAGCCGTTCACCATCATCGGTGTCGCACCGCAGGGCTTCATCGGATGCATGCCTGCCATCCGCGAGGACATGTGGGCGCCGCTCGCCGTCGGAACCGCCCCCGGCAGCAACGACTGGCCCATATTGCATCGTGAAGATACCTGGCTCAACGTGGTGGGTCGCCTGCGCCCCGGAGTCAGCCGAGCAGCGGCCACTCAGGACCTCGAAACCATCATGCGCCGGCTCGTGGCCGCATACCCCGCAGCCCATCTCGGCGTCAACACCATCACGCTTGATCCCATGTGGCGTTCTCCGTTCGGCGGAAACGGCTACTTCGCCGCCACGCTTCCGATCCTGCTGGCGTTTGCGGCTCTGGTACTGCTCCTCACCTGCGCCAACGTTGCCACGCTCATGCTCGTGCGCTTTGTCGCACGCGCGCGGGACCTCGCCATTCGCCAATCGCTGGGCGCCGGCCGCGCCGCTCTCATGCGCCAGATGATCCTCGAGGGACTCATCGTCTCGCTCGCCGGATCCGCCGTCGCCCTCCTCCTCACAGTCTGGACATCAAAGATGCTCGGCCATTTTCTTCCCCCTAATGCCATCCCTGTTGCCGTGAGCGGCACCGTTGACCAGGGCGTGGTGCTGGTGCTTTTACTGGTTGCCATAGGTGCTGGGGTGCTCTGCGGAGCCCTGCCTGCCTGGCGTTCCTCCCACATCACTCCCGCGCAGGTCCTCCGCCAGGAGTCCGCGAACCTCTCTTCCGGCTCGCACAACCGGCATGTCCTCAGCGGACTCGTCGTGGCGCAGGTAGGACTATCAGTCGCTCTGCTCGTCTGCGCCGGGCTCTTCCTGCGCACGCTGCACAATACAGCCACAGCCAATCCCGGCTTCGACGGATCGCACGTGCTCACCGCCTCTATCGGCCTCGACAGCGGATATTCCGGCAGCGAAGTACGCCAGTTCCAGAAAAAGATCCTGGCCCGCGCGCGCCAGCTTCCCGGCGTCTCGGAAGTCTCGCTCACCGACTGGCTGCCCCTCAGTCTGAGCCGCAAAACCGGCGACGTATGGCCGGAGGGCTATGTGCCGCAGCCGCATGAATCCGGTGAGGTAACCCGCGCCGATGTCTCCGCCGGATATTTCGCGACCCTGCAGATTCCCCTGATCGAGGGTCGGGCCTTTCTCGATACCGACGATGAGAAAGCGCCACCGGTCATGATCGTGGATCAGGCCGCCGCTGCCCGTTACTGGCCGGGCAGCGATCCGCTGGGTCGCCGGCTCCGCATGTGGAACACACTCTATACCGTCGTGGGCGTCGCAAAGAACTCCGCCCATCTGCGCATGGGAGAAAATCCCGAGCCCATGATCTACAGCTCCATCCTGCAGGGAGGTGGTCCGGAGGCAATCCTGCAGATCCGCACACCCGGCGATCCCGCGGCCACTGCCCCAGCGGTCGTCGAGGCCATCCACCAAATCAACCCGCAGTGGCTGGTCTACGACGTCCGCTCTCTGCGTCAGACTACGGAGATCGCCAGCACCTTCGCCATCCTCGAATCCACCTTCGCTTCAGCGTTTGCTCTGCTGGCGCTGGTGCTGGCCGCTTCCGGCATCTATGGCGTCCTCGCCTATCGCGCACAGCTGCGCACGCACGAAATCGGTATCCGCATGGCTTTGGGAGCCGCGCGCCACGATTTGCTCTGGCTCATCCTGCGCCAGGGTCTGCGCCTCGCCGCTTTCGGCATTGCCCTCGGCGTCGTTCTTGCCCTGGCTCTTACCCGGTTCATCAGCGCTCAGCTATACGGAGTGAGCCCGGCTGACCCGCTCACCTTTATTCTCGTCGCCCTGCTGCTGGCCGTCGTGGCCGGCGCTGCCTCTTTTCTGCCCGCGCTCCGCGCCATGCGCACCGATCCCATGACCGCCATCCACGAGTCGTAGCTCGAAATCTCCTGGCGCTTCCAGGTTCTCCCGGGAATAATCCCCTTGGAGTCGCTCGCCCCCTGAAAGCCCCCGAATGAGGCATCATAAGAGCGTGCGCTTGATTCTGGCTCTCGATCAGGGAACCACCAGCTCCCGGGCCATTCTCTTTGGACACGATGCCACCGTCCTCGGCGTCGCGCAGCAGGAGTTCCGCCAGATCTATCCAAACGTCGGATGGGTCGAGCACGATCCCTACGACATCCTGACCTCGCAGCTCACCTCCGCCGTCGAAGTGCTGGGCAGAGCCGGCGTGCGTCCCCGCGACCTGACCGCCCTCGGCATCACGAATCAGCGCGAAACTACACTGGTCTGGAATCGCCAAACCGGCAAGCCGATCTACAACGCCATCGTCTGGCAGGATCGTCGTGGTGCTGCGCTCTGCCAGAAGCTGATGGACGACGGCTCGGAAGAGATGATCCGCGGCCGGACTGGCCTCCTTATCGACTCCTATTTTTCCGCGACCAAAATCGCCTGGATTCTCGACAACGTCCCGGGAGCGCGCGACCAGGCCGATCGCGGCAAGCTGGCCTTTGGCACCGTCGATTCGTGGCTCATCTGGAACCTCACCAGCGGCCAGCGCCACATCACCGACCGCACCAATGCCAGCCGCACCATGCTTTACAACATCGTCGAGGATCGCTGGGATCCCGAGTTGCTCCGGCTCCTCAGGATCCCGGAGAATCTCATGCCGGAAGTGGTTGCGTCCAGCGCACGCGTCGGGCAGGTCACCACCACCCTCGGCCTCGGCGACGTGCCCATTGCCGGCATCGCCGGCGATCAGCAGGCGGCGCTCTTCGGCCAACTCTGCGTCAAGCCCGGCCAGGCGAAAAACACCTACGGCACCGGCTGCTTTCTGCTCAAGCACCTCGGCAACGAATTTACCCTCTCTCGCCGAAAGCTGATTACTACCCTGGCCGCCAGTCCTTCCAACCAGCCGGAATACGTGCTCGAAGGCAGCATCTTTGTGGGCGGTGCCGTAGTGCAGTGGCTCCGCGACAATATGCGCTTCTTCGATACCTCCCCTGATGTCGAATCGGTGGCCGCTTCCGTCGATTCCACCAATGGCGTCGTCTTCGTACCTGCGTTCACGGGTCTCGGCGCCCCCCATTGGGACCCTTACGCGAGTGGCCTCATCATCGGCATCCAGCGCAGCACGCAAATCGGCCACATCGCGCGCGCCGCCATCGAGAGCATCGCCTTTCAGGTCGCCGACGTTCTCCACGCCATGGATCAGGACACACAGCAGCCGCTGCGCGAGTTGCGCGTCGACGGTGGTGCCGCCGCCAACGATCTCCTCATGCAATTCCAGGCCGACCTGCTCGGCATTCCCGTGCATCGTCCCGCGGTCCTCGAAACGACCGCCCTCGGTGCCGCCTTTCTGGCCGGTCTCGCCGTCGGCTTCTGGAGCAGCACCGAAGAGATCGCCGCCCTGCGCGGCCCGGATACCGTCTTCCAGCCCAAAGCAGATCGCGCTGAGATGCAGCGCCGCCAGGTGAAGTGGCAGGACGCGGTGCAGCGCGCCCGCGGCTGGAATCGCCCGACAAACTCCACTCCTAACTGAGGAAGTCTTCATGGATCGTGCCACTATGCTCAGCCAGCTTCGCGCCCGCCGCCAGCCCTGGGACATTGTGATCATTGGCGGCGGAGCTACTGGCGCGGGCATTGCCGTCGATGCCGCCAGCCGCGGCTTCGCGACCCTCCTTCTCGAACGCGAAGACTTCGGCAAAGGCACCTCCAGCCGCAGCACCAAATTGGTCCATGGCGGCGTGCGCTATCTGGAACAGGGCAATATCTCGCTTGTCATGGAGGCACTCAAGGAGCGCGGTGTCCTGCGTCGCAACGCGCCGCATCTGGTCCACGACGTCCCTTTCGTCGTGCCCAACTACTCCTGGTGGGAGACGCCCTTCTATGGCATCGGGCTCAAGATCTACGACCTCCTCGCCGGTCAGTATGGATTCGGTAAATCACGCCTGCTCTCGAGCGAGGAAACCCTGGAGCGCCTGCCCAATCTCCGTCAGGACGGTCTGCGCGGCGGCGTCATCTACCACGACGGCCAGTTCGACGACGCCCGCCTGCTCATCCACCTCATGGCGACCGCCACCGATCATGGTGCAACCGTGCTGAACTACACGCCCGTAAAAGCGATTCGCAAAGACGACACCGGCTTCGTGAATGGTGTTGTCGCCGAAGACACCGAGTCCGGTGAGCAATTCACGATCGATGCCCGCGTCGTCGTCAACGCCACCGGCATCTTCACCGACGAGACCCGCCGCCTCGCCAACCCCGGCGCGCCGCCGATGATTGCGCCCAGCCAGGGCATCCACCTCGTCCTCGACCGCGAATTCCTGCTCGGCACCACCGCCATCATGGTTCCTCACACCAGCGACGGCCGCGTTCTCTTCGCCATCCCATGGCACCAGCACGCGATCATCGGAACAACGGACACTCCGATTGACGCCCCGGTCTACGAACCGCTCCCCTTCGAGCACGAGATCGCCTTCATCCTCGACACCGCCGCCGAATATCTCAGCCGCCCGCCCCGCCGCGAAGATGTCCTCAGTGTCTATGTCGGAATCCGCCCCCTCGTGAAAGCCGCCGGTTCCGATACCGGCAACACATCGGCGATTTCCCGCGACCATACCATCCATATTGACGACTCAGGCCTGTTAACCATCGCCGGCGGCAAGTGGACCACCTACCGCCGCATGGCTCAGGACGCTGTCGATCACGCCATCACACTCGGCCGGCTGGAAGACAAGCCCTGCGTCACCCAAAACCTTCGCCTGCACGGCTGCCAGGAGAGCACCGAAGCGACCGATCCACTGGCCGTGTACGGATCCGACGCGGAGAAGATTCGCCGTCTCGCTGCCGAATCTCCGGAGCTGTCGCGCCCCCTCGATCCCGAGCTTCCCCCCATTGCCGCCGAAGTGGTGTGGGCCGTGCGCGAAGAGATGGCTCGCTCTGTCGAAGACATTCTGGCGCGGCGAACCCGCGCTCTCTTCCTGCGTGCCCGGGTTGCGTTGCGCATGGCGCCGGCTGTAGCCGCGCTCATGGCTGGCGAGCTTGGCCGGGATTCGGCCTGGATCGCCCGCCAACTCGAGGACTTCCACCAACTCGCCGCGCAGTACACGCTGAAGCGAACAGCCGGAGACCCTCCGCAAGCCAAATAACCTCTCCCAAAAGGGGGGGCGGTAGCCCCATCCTTAGCGCCGTGCCGGCTCGTGCCGCATCGGCGCCGTCACCACGCCCACAAACGAATCGGCGCAACCATAATAGAGAACCCATTGGCCGTGGAACGCCACCAACCCTTCCGCAAACGTGGTCCCCGCCACATACTGGCCGCTCCTTTCCCAGGGCATCGTCGGCTCCAGCACCGGATTATCTGTGCGCGCCAGCAGCTTCGCCGGATTCTTCGCATCGAACAATGCCTCTCCAACCGCGTACGTGCTGGGCGCCAGCCCCGGATCGCCCCCGGAGTTCGCATTCTTTCCGTTGTAGAGAACTACGATGCCGCGACTCGTCAGCACCGGAGGCGGCCCCGTCTCCGGAAAAGAGCTGTCGAATCGCCCCGGCCGCGGCCGCAGCACTTCCACCGGGGTCCCGTGCTTGTCCTCCACCGGCGTCCAGTGGATCAAATCCGGCGACGTCGCCAGATGAATCGCTCCCTCACCCCAGTACATCCAGTACTTGCCCTCGATCCGAGTCGCAACCAGGCGCCCATCCCGCAGCTCCGTCACAATCCCCGCAGATTTGTATTTCAGCTGCGCGTACTTCCCACCCTCCGCATCCAGAAAAGCCGGCCCGTGCTTTGTCCAGTGCACCAGATCCCGCGACGTGGCGATGCCCACCGAATACGTCTTGCGGTTCCACTGCGTATACGTCAGCACATAGATTCCATCCCCGCTCTCCACAATCCGCGGATCCTCTACCCCTCCCGGCCACTCGCGACTCTTCTGGTCGTCCTCGGCCGGATAGAACACCGGCTCCCCCCGCCGTGTGAAGTGAATGCCGTCGCTGCTCTCCGCCAGCCCCAGCCGCGACGTGTGCATCCCGATCTGCATTTCTCCCGTGTTGTCCTCGGCGCGGTACAGCACGTCAATCTTCCCATCGCGCACCACCGCCGCCGGGTTGAACGTGTGCAGCGCCTCCCAGTGCACCGGCGCTTTGCGAATCGGATCCTGAAAGACCGACGCAGGGTTCGGCGTTATCACCGGATGGTCCTCCGCGGGCCGCGCAAACGGGACAATCTCCCAACCACGCTGTACCGTCGGTGCCCCGGCCACGAACCCTACAACCACCGCCAGCAACAATGACCTGATTCTCATCGCTCTCCCGCTTATTTTGCCGCCCCGCAACTGGCCCTGCCCCCATCCAGCGCCAGGGAAAAGCGCCGGGCTCCCTCATCGTCAGGAGCAAACAGCAGGACGCGGCGAAGTGTCTTTTCCGCCGCAGCAGGATCGCCCTGCCGGCATTGGGTGACAGCCAGATCGACGCCAGCCGTGCTGGACCCCGGATCATCCCCGAAGACCTTCGCCAGCAAAGGCGTCACCGCCACAAAATTTCCCTGCCGCGCGTCGAGAATCGCCAGATCCGCTGCTGCGGTCGCATTCCACGGATCGGCATGCAGAGCCTGCTGATACTCGGCGGCGGCGCGCGCCCGGTCTCCGTTAGCCTGCTCCAGAAAGCCCAGATTCACATGCAGGTCTGCATCCTCGGCCTGCTTTGCGTCGGAGCTCTCGGCCTGCAGCAAAAGATTCAGCGCGCGCTCCCCCGCCGCCTGATCGCCCCGCAGCGCCAGTGACGCCCATGCGATCCCTTCGTCTCGCACCGTAGGCTCGCTCCCGCCAATCGCAACCAGTTCCCCGCCCGTGTTCGCACGATGGAACGGCTTGCCCGGAATCTGAATCCGGTGATCCGTCACCTGCTCGTGCGCGATATCCTCGGTCGCTTGCCGCGGCATATGGCACGCCGTGCAGTCGGGATTCTCCGCATGGTGACCGGACGCCAGCCCCGTATGGCATGACAGGCAGCGCGCCCGGTAATACGCAACACGATTTTCCGCCGCCACCGTCGCGTGGGGATCATGGCAGGTCGTGCACGTCATCCGATCGCCGCTGGCTCGTTTGCACGCGCTTTCCAGCAGCGATTCCCACTGGCTCGTCGCCCGTCCTTCCGGCCCGATCTTCCGCCCATCTTCGAAATATACCGCCTCGTCGAACAGATTGTCCCCGGGACGAAACGCCCCCAGCTTCTGTCCCTGCTTGACCACCGCCACTTCCCCTTCGAGGTGGCATTCAAGGCAGATGGATTCGCGGCGCAAACCGGTCAGCTTCGCAGGATCGATCATCGGCTCCCGCCCACCACTCGCCAGATGCCGCGTCCCATCGCCATGGCAGGCTTCACAGGTGATGCCGCCATGCGGAAATGGCGCCCCCGCAAACTTGTTCCGCGCTTCGGGCAGGGACGCCCGCACGTCGCTGGCGTGACAGTGTAAACATCCTGAATCGACCGGTAGCGTAAATGGCATCGACTGCGCCTGCAGATAGTGCGGCGTCATATCCCACATATGCTTCTTCGCGTACCAGTTGATCGGGATTTCGTACCAGTAGCCCTCCCGCTCGTAGATCCACGTCCGCCCCCGGCGCCCTGACCCCAGATAGAAGAGCAGCAACTGCCTCCCCTTGAGTGCACGGTCCGGCGCTGCATTGGGCCTTTCGTACGAAAGCCACACCTGACCGTGATCCAGCTCCATCCGGTAATGCACACCTGAAGGCGCGTGCGTGAAATCCGCAGGGATAAAGCCCTCGGCGGCCGGTCCGCTCGCCTCCGCCATCGGCGTGCGCTTCCACGATTCATAAATCTTCTGGTGACACGACGCGCAACGCGCATCCGAATCCTGCGCCCGCGCGCAGCGCACCCCGAGCAACAATCCGGCGATCATCACCACGACAGCGACATGCCTGCGCATCTCAGACCTTCTTCATCTCCGGAAGGCGGTATACCTCCGGCTCTTTGCCGCCCTCGTGCAGGACGTACAGGCGATCCACCGCGAGATGCTGATACGTATCCAACTGCCCCGAAGGCCAGCGCACCTCCACCGACTCGGCAATATCCGCCTCGCCCAGGCCGAAGTGCAGCCGCAGATCGCTCTGCGAATAGTAGCCGCCGCCGCTGCGCACCTCGTCCAGCAGCAGCATCGGCTTCGCCTGATTAGACTGCGTCTTCGCCCGCACTCGAATCTGCGCGCCGATCCCGCTGCGATTCGACCGTACGCCCACCACCCGGAACCGGATCCAGTGATGCTGCAGCTTCGACTCACAGTGCAGCAGTTGCGGCAGGCTGTTCATGCAGTTCACCACCACATCCAGCCGCCCATCGTTGTCGTAATCGCCAAAGGCGCACCCGCGCGCCGGAACCGCGGCTGTAATGCCGGGCCCGCCCAGAGCGCTCACGTCATCAAAACGCCCATTGCGAAGATTGCGATACAGGTATTTGTGCTCCGCGTAGGGTGCCTCGGTCTTTACGCTGTTCACCTCGGGATACACGTGCCCATTGGCCACCAGCAGATCGAGCCAGCCATCGTTATCCATGTCGAAGAAACCGATGCCCCAGCCCAGATAGCGGGTGTTCATGCCCAGTCCCGCCTGATACGTGCGGTCTTCGAAGTTGAACCCGCCCAGATTTGCATACAGCGAATCGGTATCCCCGGCAAAGTTGGTCTTCGCGATGTCCAGCAGCCCATCGCGGTTGTAATCCCCCACCGTCACGCCCATACCCGCCTGCGGCTTCCCATCCGGCGAAAACGCCACACCGGCTTCAATGGCGACATCGCGGAAAGTGCCATCCTTCTGGTTCTGGTACAGCGTCGCCGCGGTCGAATCGTTCGCTACATAGATGTCGGGCCAGCCATCGTTGTCGAAATCCGCCACCGTCGCACTCAGCGCGTAATTGCCATACGTATCCCAGATGTTTGCCTTCGCCGATACGTCGGTGAAGGTCCCGTTCCCATTGCTGTGGTACAGGATGTTTTTCCCCGGAGCCAATCCCGGCGGCCCGCATGCCACCAGAATTCCCTTGTACAAGCAGGGCCCCGACTCCGGCAGCGGTGCTGTCTTCAGATCGAGATCGATGTAGTTGCCGACGAACAGATCCAGGTGGCCGTCGCGATCGTAATCAAGAAAAGCGCAGCCCGAGTTCCACCGCTGCTTCGACTGCAGCAGGCCCGCTTTTGCCGTCACATCGGTAAACGCTCCGTTGCCGTTGTTGCGAAACAGCGCGTTCTGTCCGTAATAGGTCACGAACAGATCATCCCAGCCGTCATTGTCGTAATCGCCCACGCAGCAGGCCTGACCCCATCCGCTGCGCGCCAGCCCCGCCCTCGCCGTCACGTCGGTAAACGTTCCGTCGCGATTGTTTTTGAACAGATGGCACGTCGGCTCCGTGCCTTTGGGAAACCCCTCCAGCCGCCAGCCATTCACCAGGAAAATATCCAGCCATCCGTCCTGGTCGTAGTCATAGAAGGCGACCCCGCAGCCCGTTGTCTCCAGCAGATATTTGTTAGTGTGCTCGCCGCCAAAAATCGTCTTTACGTTCAGCCCCGACGACTCGGCCGCATCCACAAACTGTACCTCCAGCGGCGTTCCCGCAATCGGCGAGGCCGGCCCAGGAGGCGGCGGCATCGGCCGGGCATTGTAGGTTTGCTGAGCCCCCGGCTTCTGCTGCGCCGACACCAGCACATCTCGTCTCCACGGTGGCGTGGCCAGCCACAGAACCTCCGCGAACGGGAGCACCACGGCGGTGCGGCAAAGCGACTCAAGAAAATTGCGACGATTCATGGGGAACGACAATGCCCATCCTACGGTGTTTTCGTTGTCAGCGTCTCCGCTTTTTGCCGCTCGCCTGCAGCTTCGGTCATGCGCCCCTGCTGCGCCAGCGCTGCCGCCAGTTGTCGGTGTGCCTCGGCATACTCCGGATCGCTCCCGATCGCATCCCGATAATCCGCGATCGCATCCGCTATCTGCCCCTTGCTCAGCAGCACATTGCCCGCATTCGTGGAAAAGACCGCACGCTGACGGTTCACCGCCACCCGCGTCAGCGTCGCCGCCTGCTTCCGCTCTGCTATGGCTTCAGCCGTCTTCCCCTGTTCCTGGAGAACGCCGGCCAGCGTGATATGCGGACCCGGCTGCTGCGGAAGCAGCTCAATTGCCTTCCGCAAGGCTTCCGCTGCTTCGTCGTATTTGCCCTCTTGCCGATAAATGCTGCCCAGCGTCGACCACCCATCGCCGTTCTCCGGGCGAACTGCCAGGGCTGCGCGCAGGTTCTTCACCGCCTCGTCGAACCGCCCCGCCTGCATGTACAGGATGCCCAGAGTGTACGGCGCGTCCGGCGAATCCGGCGCGATCCTGATCGTTGTCTCCAGCTCGCGAATCGCATCCGGCAAATCGTCCTTGAGCTTGTAGGCCAGGCCGAGGTCGTAGTGCAGCAGCGAGTTCTCCGACGCAATCTTCAGCCCCGCCTGCAGCTGCACAATCGCGTCGTCGACGTCGCTTTCCTGTAGATAGGCAGCTCCCAGATCCAGATACACCGACGAATTCTGCGGATCCAGCCCCATCGCTCGCTGATACAGCGGAATCGCTTCTTTCGCCTTCCCTGTCTGTACCAGCGCCAGACCCAGATTAATCAGCGGCTCCGCCTCCGTAGGACGAGCCGCCGCCACCTTCTGAAACAGGGGCAGTGCATCCCCCGACCGTCCCACCCGCTGCAGCCCCAAAGCCAGTTGGTACTCCGCGTTAGTGTCCCCGGGATTGAGCGCCATCGCCTGTTGATAATGCGGGATGGCATCCCCATCGTCCCCGCTTGCCGTCAGAACATTGCCCCATTCGTACTGCACCGCCGCATTGCGGGGATCCAGCTCCGCTGCCCGGCTCATCTCCGCTGCAGCGCGCACCGGCTGCTGCTCATGGCTCAGCACCACTCCGAGATGCATATGCGCCGACACCAGATGGGGATCGATTTGCAGAGCGGCACTGAAAGCAGCGTCCGCCGCTCCCCACTCCTCCTTCTGCGCCTCTAGTGAGCCGAGCTGATCCAGCAGCAGCGCATTGCCCGGATCCGCCGCTGCCGCGCGGTGCATCACGTCGATTGCCGCATCGGTTTGTGATGTTGCCGCCAGATCGCGGGCCCACAAGGCCAGCATCTCTGCATCCAGCGGAGAATCGTGATCCATCCGTTCCAGCAAAGCCGCGCCCTGCTGTGCCGATCCCGCCTGGCTGTACGCTCGGGCCAGGTCCTCCTCGACTGCGCGATCGTCAGGCTTCAGCCGCAGGGCCGTCTCCAGTTCCGCGATCGCGCCTTCAAAATCTCGCTGCGCATACAGCACCACCCCCAGCGCCGCATGACCCTCTTCAATATCGGGCGCCAGCTTCACCGCTTCGCTGAATTGCGCTCGCGCCGTCTTCAGGTCTCCCTGAGCGTAAGCCGCGCTTCCCGCGCGAAACGCCGCACTGGCCTCTTCGATTGGCTTTTTCTGGGCCGCGCACACCGCGCATCCGGCGAGCAGCCAGACGCTTACCGCCATACGCCATCGATCTGAAGTCAGACCCATCACCCGCAGTTCCGCTAATGCTGCGAGGAGGCCGCTCCGGTCGCCCCCTGCATTTTCTCGACGATTTGAAATTCCCGCTGAGCCTCGTCTTTCCGTCCGCTCACCGCAAACGCCCGCCCCAGCAGCATATGGGTCATCGGATTCGATGGATCCATTGCCTCAGCATGCTTCAGATACAGTGCCGCCATCACGGGATCGTGCTGCTCCAGCATCGTCTTGCCCAGCAGGATATACGGCCCGCTGGCATCCGGCTCCAGCAGCACCGCGCGATCCAGCGCCTGCTGTGCTCGATCCAGCTGTCCCTGGCGCAAATACGCGTCGCCCATCCGATTGTAGGTCTCGCCATCCAGCGGATTCACCTTTTGCTCCTGTTCCAGTTCCGCGATCGCTCCCGGCACGTCGCCCTTCGCCAATGCGATCTCCCCCAGCAGCCGATGCGCGAGCGGAAGACGCGGATCCAGAGTCAGCGCTCGCTGCGCCGCCGTCGTCGCCTGTGCCGTCAGTTCCTGACGGAACAGCATGCGCCCGCTGAACAGCCAGGCGGCCGCCGAATCCGGCGCAAAGCCATATTGCGCCGCGAACGCGTGCCGCGCATCGTCGTACCGGCCCGTCGCAATGTAGCACAGCGCCAGCACGTAATTCGGATCCGCATTCGCGATCGGCGCCGACGAATGCGCCTTCTCCAGAATCGGAATCGCCTTCTCCGGCAGATTCATCCGAAACAGTACAATCCCCCGCATCTGCATCGATTGCAGATCCGAAGGATCCTGCTCCACCGCGCGGGTGAAGTCGCCTTCCGCCTCGGCCATGTGGTTCTGCTGGTAATCCACGATGCCCCGCAGCCGCTCCACCCCCGCCGCTTCGGGATGCTCCGCCGCCAGCGCATCCAGCTCGCGCAGCGCATCGTCCAGTTTTCCCTGGGCCACCAGGTCCCGGGCGCTGGCCACGCTCGCGCTGCCGCTTGTCGGAGGATTTTGGGCCGGAACCCCCGCGGTCAGCACCGCTAAGGCAACGACTGAGAGCCAGGCACACCAACGCATGATGCCGGAAGTCTACTCCACAAAAGCAAACGGAGGAGAGCTGGGCTCTCCTCCGTGTTGGAGGTTGAGACAGGTTAGAACTGCATGCGTAGCGAGAACTGCAGCTGCCGCGGGTTCGTGTAAATCCCCAGCGCCGGTTCTCCCGTGATGTTCCCGTCTGACCCGGTATTCGTCGACGACGGATTGCCCGCATTGATGTGGTTGAATGCGTTGAAAGCGTCGAGTCGGAACTGCGCCGTCAGACTTTCACGTATCGGGAAATTCTTCGCCAGCGAAAGATCCGTGTTGAAGTATCCCGGCCCCATGAAGCTGTTCCTGCCGATGTTTCCGATCGTATCCAGCGGCGCTTCCGTATACGAGGTGGTGTCGGCAGCTTTGAAAAACGTCCGGCTGTGCGTCTGCGCATTAAACCCGGACAGGCTCGTGTGCAGCGCGCTCCGCTTGCCCTCCGGATAACACGGTGCGCTTCCCGGTACCGAGTCGCCGCAACCCGATCCCAGACCCAGCGACCACGGCAGTCCGTTGGACCAGTTCAGCACCGGACTCAGCTGCCATCCGCCGATGATCTCGTCCTCCCACTTCGTCGCATTGCCGGCAATCATCTGGTTCTTGCCAAAGGGCAGCTGATACAGCCCAAAGATCACCAGTTGCTGCGTGCGCAGAGAATCGTCCGGCCCGTAGCCGGCCTGTTTGCTCCACGTCGCATATCCGCCGTTGTAGTTGAACGAACGCTGCCACGCATACTGGACGTTGCCTGACAACCCATGGGTGTACTGCTTCGCCAGCGTCACATCCAGCGCGTCGAAGCTGGTGTTCTGGTCGTCCCCGTCAAACTGGATCCCCTGCGTCCACCCGCACATGCCGGGCGTAATCATCGCCTCGTTCTGAGCCATGAGTGCCGCTTCATAGCCTGGATCCGTACAGGCTGTCGTCCCACCGCCATAGAACCGCGACAGGAAGTTATTCGTCGAAGTTCCTCCGTCCGCCGCAATCACGCCACCCGCAACGCTTCCGTCGTAGTGCAGCGGAGCTCCGTTCACGCTGTATTGCTGCGGCAGAAAGATACCTGCCTCGTTCGGGTTCGTGCTGTTCCCGTCGCCGTTGCTCAGGGTATGCGTTCCCTTGTTCCCGATGTAAGCCGCCGTCAGCGACAGCGTCGGCGTCAGCGCCCGCTGCACGCTCAGGTTCCAGGCGTCCAGCGTTGGCAGCCGCAGGCTGTTCGGCCGTGCCTTCGGACCCACCGCGTATCCGGGCGTCGCCAGCAGACCATCCGATGGCACCGTCGGGAACTGATAGGCCGGCGGTCCCGCCGCCAGCGAAAACGCGCTCCCTGTCGTGGTCGCGGCCGTCAGTGACTGGTTGGCCAGCACCGGCAGGTTCTGTGTCACCGTATGTCCGAAGATCGATCCGAAGACTCCCATATCGAAGCTTCGCCCGTAGCCCGCGCGCACCACCGTTTTCGAGTTCAGCGACCAGGCAATGCCCATTCGCGGGTTCCACCCGTTGGTGTTCATGTCCCATCCCATGTTGGTCGGGATGCTGCCGTATCCGGCGACGCGCAGATACCCATCCGTGCTGTATCCGTTGACGCCGTCGTTCATCTCCATCAGCGATCCGTTGCCTTTGCCGTTCACTGACTCCGGGAAATACATCTCGTACCGAAGGCCGTAGTTCACCGTCAGAGAAGGTGTCGGGTGCCACGTGTCCTGCGCGTAGAAGAAGTCCCTCTTCTGGAACTCCTTCGCATTCGTGGAAACGCTCACGTACCGGTTAAAGCTGGTTACATCGCCCAGCAGGAAACTGGCCATGCCCAGGCCGCCTGTGGCTCCGTTGTCTGAGGTTGGCCCTGGAGCAAAGTTCAGCAGGCCGGTCCGGTCGTTGTCGCTGGGCACCCGCAGGTTGCGCGCGTACCGCACGTCCACTCCGAACTTGAAGGCGTGGTTCCCTTCGATCCGGGTCCAGTTGTTCACGATCTGGAACTGATCCTCGCGCTCCGTCAGCGGGCAGTTGCAGCGCGTGATGTTCAGTCCCGAACCATACTCCGCTCCGCCGCCCGTCGGGTTGCTTACACCCTCGTTGCCGGATCGGTCCGCGTCACCCACGTTGAACCCAGGCGCGCCGCTCGTGAAGCTGTCTCCCAGGTTCATCCCCGGAATGCCCAGCTGGTTGGCGAACTGCGTGCTCTGGTCGTACTTCTGGTCGCCGATGTTGTACCGGTAGTAGCCGATCCGCCAGTCCATCAGCAGCTTGGGATTGATCGCGATGTCCATCCCGGCCGCCAGACTGTCGTTCGCGCCCTGTGAGACGCCACCGTATCCGCCGATGCCGAAGCCCGGGCCGCCCGCCGCTCCAAAGATTGTCGAGCCCGACAGCGTGTCCGTGAACCGGCTGAACCGCGTGAAGGCGTGCATGCCGCTTGTAATCTGGTCATCCACGCGTACGTCCCACTGGTTATTGTTAAACAGCCCTGTGCCGCTGGCCGAATAGTTGTTCTTCAGGCCCGCGAGGTTGTTCGCGCCCACCGTGCCCCCGCTGTTCGGAGCATAAGGAGCCAGCAGCTTCAGCAGGGCCAGCGCCTGCGGCGAAAGCTGCGCCGTCGGAATCACGTTGCCCGGGTACGCCACGGATCCGCCCGGCGTCTGCTGATAGATAAGCGGCGTATTGGGGTTGCCGGTGATCCCCAGCGCGTATTCGCTGAAGTCGCAGCCCGCAATCCCGTTGCTTGCTGTCGCCGTGCCCAGACAGGTCGAAACCAGATGCGCCGTCGGAACCGACGCCGTCTCCGCTGTGCCGACCTTCTGCCGCACGCCCTGGTAGTCGCCGAAGAAGAACAGCTTGTCCTTCAGAATCGGCCCCCCGATCGATCCGCCAAACTGGTTCTTCAGCCCTGGGGGAAAGATCGTGCCCGGGAACTGCGTGTAGGGATCGCGTCCCAGATTCGCGCTGCTCTCCCGATAATCAAAAACGCTGCCGTGGAAGTTGTTCGATCCCGACTTGGTCTGCACCGAGATGAACGACGAAACCGCCTTCCCAAACTCTGCGTCGTAGTTCTGCGTGGTGATCTTCGCCTCGGAAATCGCGTCCAGCGGCGGGTTGATCACGATAATTCCAAGAATCGGATCCTGGTTGTCCGTGCCGTCCAGCTGATACGCCACACCGCCGAATGCCTGCCCGTCCACCTGGATCTGCTTGCTGGCCTGCGGGTTCTCATCCGCCGCATGGCTCCAGCCCAGCGACTGCGCGCCCGGCAGCAGCAGCTGCATGTTCGTGAAGTTCCGATCCGGAATCGGCATGTTCTCGATCTGCTTGGTCGTGAACTCGACCGCCACGTCGGCCCGGTCCGTCTTCAGCTCCGGAATGTCGTTCGCGCTCACCGTGATGGTCGTCGACGCGTTGCCCGTCTTCAGGGACGCGTCGATCTTCGGCGAACTGTCGGCCGCCACCGGCACGCCATCCGCTTCAAACGACTGGAAGCCGCTGGCTTCCACTTTCACGTTGTAAGTGTCGGGAATCAGGTGCTCGGCTGTGTATTCGCCGGACGCGTTCGACTGAACTTTAACTGAGGTGTTCTTGGAGACGTCGGTGATCGTAACCGTCGCGTTCGGAACTACGGCGCCGCTTGGGTCCGTTACCGTTCCGTAGATAGAACCATAGACCGCCTGTGCATGAGACAGGCTGGAAAAACACAAAGCAATGGCCAAGCCAAAGGCTGGCAGCAGCCTCGTCAATCGCATAACCGTCCTCCCGAAAAAAGTTACAGCTCTCTTAGTGCGCTTCCTGTACCGCGGTCAGGAGCGTCATCGGTTTACATTCCACAGAGAATTAAGCCCGAGATAGGGAGATGACCGACTGCTTGCCCGTATCGACAGCCCGGGACACATCTCGTAAAGAATCCAGATCGAGCCCATCTACTGCGGTGAAGGTGACTTGCAGAGCCGCTGAGGAAGCTGGGAAGGCCCTGCGCATCGGTACGTCAGTACTTCTGGTTCTCCGGACTGTAGGCAACCGAGTGGTCGTTTGTCAAGGTGAGAACGAATCCCCGGCTCCCGCAAATTCTTTCGATCGACACTTAACGAGGTTTATCCTCTACTAAATCGATTTCATGCCCCTGTTGCACTTTATGCTACCCATGGTAAGGTTCAAGTCGATGTTTTGTCGTCTTCTCGCTACCGCGTTCCTCGCCCTTCCCGTCCTTGCCTTCGCCGCCCAGCCCTTCGGCACCGACCTCCACGGCCAACCCCTCGATCGCCTCGCGCCACCCGGCACCAAAGCCGTCGTTCTCTTCTTCGCCGCATCGGACTGCCCCATCTCCAATCGCTACATTCCTGAAATCGAGCGCCTGCAGCGCGCCTACGTCACCGACGGCGTCCGCTTCCTCTGGGTCTATCCCAATCCCGCTGATACCGCGCCTGTCGTGCGCGCGCACGACCAGCAATTCAGCATCTCCGCTGATGCCGTCCTCGATGTGAACCAGCGCCTGACCGCCCTGGCTCATGCCACCATCACGCCCGAAGTTGCCATCCTGGTGCCTGCTGCCTCCGGCTGGCGCGAGGTCTATCGCGGCCGTATCGACGACCGTTACATCGCCCTCGGGCAGGAACGTCCCCACGCCATGAAGCACGATCTTGAGCTCGCCATTCGCGCCGTCCTTGCAGACCAGCGTGTGCCCGGGCCCGGAGGCCCCACCGTCGGTTGCTCCATCGTGCCCCGCAACGAGCAATGAAAAATCTGCGACTCGTTCCGCTGGCGCTCGCCGCCTGCGCCCTGCTTTGCCTGCCAACGCTGCATCGCACCACCCATGCGGCCGAAGCTCCCGTTACCTGGAGCCGGCAGATCGCCCCCATCGTCTACCAGCACTGCTCTACCTGCCATCACCCCGGCGGCGGCGGTCCTTTCAACCTCCTCACCTATCAGGACGCGCGCCGTCGCGGACCGCAGATGGTCCAGGTCACCCAGTCCCGCTTCATGCCCCCCTGGCTGCCCCAGCCCGGCTACGGCGACTTCGTCGACGACCGCCGCATCAGCGACGACGACATCGCCCTCATCCGCCGTTGGGTCGCTACCGGCATGCCCCAGGGCAACCCATCTCAAGCACCCCCCGCTCCGCACTACAACGCAGACTGGCAAATCGGCAAGCCCGATCTCGTTCTCACCGTCCCCCGCTCCTTTACCCTGAAGGCTTCGGGCACCGACGTCTTCCACAACTTCATCCTCCCCAATCCCCTCACCCAAACCCACTACATTCGCGCCATGCAGATTCTCCCCAGCGTCCCTCAGGTCGTGCATCACGCGAATGTCCTCATCGACCGCACCGCTTCCTGGCGGCACGCCCATCCCTCTGACTGGCAAAATGGTTTCGGCGGCATGGAGCTGGAAGTCGATGCCGGCAATATCTTCGATCCCGACAGCCACTTCCTCTTCTGGAAGCCCGACACGCCTGTCCTCTACGAACCACCCGGCATGCCCTGGCGCCTCGATCCCGGCAACGACCTCATCCTCAACATGCACCTCAAGCCCAGTGGCAAGCCCGAGATCATCAGCGCCCGCATCGGCCTCTACTTCGCCGATACGCCCGCTAAGCAACACCCCATGCTGCTCCAGCTCGATGCCGACGAGCAGCTCAACATTCCCGCCGGCGATCGCAGCTTCGTTGTCCAGGATTCGCTCCGCCTGCCCCTCGATGTCGAAGCCCTCGGCATCTATCCCCACGCCCACTATCTCGGTCACATCCTCGAAGGCTGGGCCGACTTGCCTAACGGTCACAAAAAGTGGCTCATCCGCATTCCCAACTGGGACATCGATCGCCAATCCGTTTTCCGCTACCGCACCCCGGTCTTTCTTCCCCGCGGATCGGTGCTGCACATGCGCTACGTCTACGACAACTCCGAAGACAACGTCCATAATCCAAATGACCCGCCCATCCGCGTCCGCGCCGGCAACCGCTCCGTCGACGAGATGGGCCACCTCTGGATTCAGGTCCTGCCCCTTCACGTGCCCCCCGGCAGTCCCGACCCGCGCCTCATCCTCGAAGAGGCCTGGATGGAACACCGTCTGACCAAAGTCCCAGGCGACGACATCGCGCTCTACAACCTGGCTTCCGCCCAGGCCGGACTCGGCCACTACACCGAAGCTGCTGCCGACTATCGCAAAGTCCTTAGCACCCATCCCGGCGACCCACGCACGCTCAACAGCCTTGGCGCGGCTCTCGAAAATGCAGGCGATTCTCAGGCCGCCGCCGGCGCCTTTACTCAGGCCATCGACTCCGGTGCTCCCAGCTGTGATGCACGCTTCAACCTCGCCCAAATGGATCTCAAGCACAGCGACTTCCAACCGGCCGAGCTGCAATTCCGCCAGATGATCCAGCATTGCCCCGACGACCCCGATGTCCACAGCGGCCTCGGCGTCGCCCTTACCGAACAGGGCAATGCCACCGCCGCCCAGCCCGAGTTCCAGCGCGCCCTCCGGCTCGATCCGACGAACTTCACCGCTCTTACGCAGCTCGGCCAGGCAGACATCGAATCGGGCCAGCCGCAGCAGGCCATTCCACTCCTGCAAACCGCCGTTCAGCAGCAACCTGACGATCTCCAGACGCGCGAACGCCTGGCCATGGCCCTTTCTCAGTCCGGCCGCGGCGACGACGCTCTCCGGCAGTTGCGCGAAGCCGCCCTCCGCTCGCCCGCCGATCCTGAAGTGCACGCGCTGCTCGCACAACTCCTCAACGCCAGTGGACAGCTCCCCCAGGCCATTGCCGAGCAGCGCCAGGCGCTTCACTTGCAGCCCGACGACGCCGACGGCTGGAATAATCTCGGTGTCCTCGAAGCCCGCTCTGGCCTCAATGCCGCCGCCCGCGCGGATTTTCTCCGCGCTTTGCAGCTCAATCCCAGCCACGCTCAGGCCCGAGCCAACCTCAGTCGCCTCCCCCCGCGGTGAGCCGCGCTGACGTGGTAGCATTTCACCCTGCCTTGCCCCTTCATCGCACCGCTTACGGCGCCGTGATTCAACACTCTCGCCAGCCGCGTTCCCTGCCATCGGTTCGCACTGGATCCCAACTTTGTTCCTTCGGAGAGAGACAACGATGAGAATGCGCGTGCCCCTGGCCGCCCTGCTGTTCATGGCTCTGCAATCGATCCTTTTCGCTCAGGTGCCCAAGCCCGCCCCACTCTCGACCGTTGCCGCCTTTCCCCTGGCGCAGCCGGCCGGTCTTGAAATCGCCCGCGAGATCGATCCTACCCGTCCCTTTTCCGTCGTCGGTCCGCACGGCGCCCTTCTCGGCCAGCAGGATGGCTCGTTCGAAGCCTGGATCTTTCCCTGGAAGATCTTCAGCCATCTCCACATCACCGCCGAGATGGAGAACTACCCGGTCCCCATCGACGTCAACCAGTACGCCGCGTGGATCGAGGTCCACCCCAACGTCACCATCCTTACCTACTCCCACGCTAACTTCACCATCCGCCAGATCATGTTCGCCCCCCGCCAGACGCCCGATGGCGCGGGCGTTGTCGTGCTCTTTCAGATCGAAGCCATTCGCCCCATGACCCTCACCTTCAGCTTCACTCCGGAGATGTATCAGATGTGGCCCGCGGCCTCTGACCCCGAGCCCGATTCAGAATGGCTGCCCACCTGGCCCTTTCCTGCCGCCACCCATCCCTCCTCCGGTTTCTACATCCTCAACGAGAGCTTCCCCGACCACGCTGCCGCGCTCGCCATGCCCACCGCCGAACCCGGCATTCTGCCGCCCTATCAGGAACGCCCGCAGCCCTGGCCGCTCCAGTTCGTCATCCACTTCGATCCCCACCGCGATTCCAGCACCTTCTTCCCCCTCCTGATGACCGTGGCCAACACCCGCGCCACCGCGGAGTGGTACGCTCTGGGGCGCAGTCTCGCCACCCTCGATGCCGCCGTCCCTTCTCTGTACTCCGCTAACGCCGGCTACTTTCACGACCTGCTCTCCACCCACGCCAGCATCGAAACCCCCGACACCCATCTCAATGCCGCCTTCTCCTGGGCCATAGCTGCCATCGATCAGCTCCGTGTCGAAACACCCAGCCACAACGGCGAAGCCTTCACCGCCGGCGTCGTCTCCTCCGCTGACTCTGTGCGCCCCGGCTTTGGCTGGTTCTTCGGTCGCGACGCGCTCTGGACGCTCTACGCCGTCGACAGCTATGGCGACTTCCCGGCCGCCCGCCAGGAATTTGATTTCCTCCTCCGCCACCAACGTGCCGACGGCAAAATCATGCACGAATACTCGCAGACCGCCAATGTCGTCGACTGGCAGGCGCTGCCCTATGAATACGCCGCTGCTGATGCCACGCCTCTCCTGCTCATGGCCATGAACGACTACCTCAGGACCAGCGGCGATCTCGATTTCGTCCGCTCTCGCTGGGATAACCTCGCTCGCGCCTGGAATTTCGAAACCGACCACGTCTCTCCTGACGGCTTCTACAACAACACCCAGGGCACGGGATGGGTCGAGAACTGGTCGCCGCGCCTGCCTTCTCAGGAAATCTATCTCGCCGCCCTCGACGAAGAGGCCAGCCTCGCCTTCGCCGATCTCGCCCGCGCCACCGGTCACGCCGATCTCGCCGATGCCGCTGTCGCACGCGGCAAGCGCCTCGCCCAGATCCTCGAGCAGGAATACTTCCTGCCCTCCCAGGACTTCTACGCCTTCAGCCACAATCCCACCGGTACCACCGACGACACACCTACCATCTATCCCGCCGTCGCCTGGTGGGATGGCACGTTCGCGCTCCAGCATCCCTCCGCCATGCTCCAGCGCTGGGCCTCCGACGAATTCTCTACCGACTGGGGCACCCGCGATGTGGGCGGCCACGTCAGTTTCTTCGATCCCATCAGCTACCACGAGGGCTCGGTCTGGCCGCTCTTCACCGGCTGGGTTTCGCTGGCGGAATACCGCGCCGGCCATCCCCTCGCCGGCTACGCCCACCTCATGCAGAACGCCGATCTTACCTGGTCCCAGGATCTCGGCGACGTCACTGAATTGCTCTCCGGCCAGTACTTCCAGGTCCTCGGGCGCAGCACCGCTCACCAGCTCTGGTCCTCCGCCATGGTCATCTCGCCGATCCTGCGCGGCCTCTTCGGCCTCGAGTGGAATGCCCCCGCGAACACTCTCACCATCACACCGCGGCTTCCCGCGGACTGGAATACCGCTACCCTCCGCCACATTCCTCTCGGCATCGCCACCGTGGATCTCACCTTTACCCGTCAGGGCTCAGAGTGGCTCGTCACCAGCAGCAGCCCGAACGTGCATCTCGCCTCGCACAGCTCCCAGGCTCGCATCACCGGCAACACCCTCCATATCCCCGTGCCGGCCGTCGAGGTCGCTGTTCCTGTGAGTCTCCCCGCCCCGGGTTCCCAAACCGAGGAGATGAAGGTTCTCGACGAGCAGAGCACTCCTCGCTCCCTCACGCTCACCCTCTCCGCCCCGGGCTCGTCCACGCAGACCTTCTTGCTGAGGGAAAACGCGGCCCGCCTGCATCTCGTTGCCGACCACGCCGACATCGCTCCTGCACACGACGGCCTGCATCCCGTCACGGTCCAATTCCCGTCGGGGACCGGATACGTGACCCAAACCGTTACCTTTTCCTGGTAACTGTGGACTTTCGCCCTGAATCCGCCCGCGGTCGGGCTTACGCAGCCTCACCCGCCGCCGAATCGCGGGATATGTTGGCCCGTTCCCGCATCGTCCGCGCTACGGCCACCCCTGCCACCCCCAGCGCCCCCAGCGTCAGCAGAGCGCTGATGCGCGCCCGCCGCCGGCTGCTCTTCCGTTGCTCCGCCAGAGCTGCCTCCGGCCGCCCCTGCACCGGCAATTCCGCCTCGGCGCCGTCCTTCTGCTGCGCCATCCGGATCACCTCGGCCAGATGCAGCGCCTGTCGGTCCGTATCCTGCGCAATCTGCTCCCGGCAGCTGAACCCGTCGGCAATAATGACAGCATCGTCCTCCGCCTCCCGTACTGCCGGCAGCAGCGCCCGCTCGCCAATTTTTAGCGAGATGTCGTACTTATCCGCCTCAAAGCCAAACGATCCCGCCATCCCGCAGCATCCGGAACTCAACAGTTTGTAATCCAGTCCGATCTTATCCAGCACCTTCTGCTCGTCGTCGAACCGGATTACCGATTTGTGATGGCAGTGCCCCTGCACCACCGCCCGCCGCGCCAGCCGCGGAATTTTGAAATCCGGAGCCTTCTTCTCCAGCAATTCGCTCAGCACCAGCGTCTGCTCCCGCAGCTTTTTGGCCAGCGGATCATTCGGAAACAAATTTCTCAGCTCGTCGCGGAACACCGTCGCACAGCTCGGCTCCAGCACTACCACCGGCACGCCCGCCTCAATGTCCTTCCGCAGCGCCCGCATGATCTTCCGCAGGTACCCTTTGGCCTGATCGAGGAATCCATAATCGTAAAGCGGCCGCCCACAGCACAGATGCTGCATCGGCACCTTCACCGCAAAACCCGCGCTCTCCAGCACCTCCGTCGCCGCCTGCGCCGTCTCCGGAAAGAAGAAGTTGTTGAACGTGTCCGCCCACAGAATCACCTTCCCCCGCTCGCCCCCGCTCTTCTGCTTGCCTCGTTCGTGGAACCACGCCTTGAACGTCTCCGGCGCAAACTCCGGAATCGTCCTCCCCTGCGGCATCCCCGCTGCTGCCTTGGCCAGCGCGCTTAATCCCGGCGTCTGCGTCACCAGATTCACCAGCCCCGGCCACACCGATGCCAGTCGCGACCACTGGTCGATCATCCCGAACGCATACGCGTATCGTGGCCGCATCCGCCCTTCCCAGTAATGCGACAGAAACTCTGCCTTATATGTCGCGACATCCACGTTCACCGGGCAATCGCCCTTGCACCCCTTACACGCCAGGCACAGATCCAGCGCTTCTTTCACATTGTCGTCGTGCCAGCGGTCTTCGATGATGCCCCCATGCATCATCTCCCACAGCGTGTGCGCCCGCCCCCGCGTCGTGTGCCGCTCCTCATGCGTCACCATATAGCTGGGGCACATGGTGTCGTTCTCAGGACGATCGCTGTCCTTGCGCCGGCATTTCCCGATCCCCACGCACCGCAGCGTCGCATGCGCAAAACTGCCCCCGTCATCGGGAAACTGAAAATGCGTTTCCGGATCCCAGGGATGGTACTCGGCTCCCAGCTTCAGATCCTCATCCATCCGGTTCGGCTCGACGATCTTCCCCGGATTCATCTTCCACTGCGGATCCCAGATCGTCTTGTACTCGCGAAACGCCTCGATCAGCTCAGGCCCAAACATCTTCACCAGGAACTCGGCCCGCGCCTGCCCGTCGCCGTGCTCCCCGCTCCAGCTCCCCTCAAATTTCCCGCACAGGTCCGTCGCCTCTTCCATGAACGACCGGTATTTCCGGATTCCCGCCTCGCTCGTTAGATCGAAATCGACCCGGCAATGAATACAGCCCTGCCCGAAATGCCCGTAGAGCGCCGGATTGTATTCATATTTCTTGTAGAGCGCGCGCAACTCGCGCAGATACTTCCCGAGATACTGCGGCGCCACCGCGGAGTCTTCCCACCCGGGCCATGTGTCCGGCTCACCTGGCACAAACGCCGTCGCCCCCAGCCCCGACTCGCGAATCTCCCACATGTGGTGCATCTCATCCTGATCGGTCAGCAGCTTCATGTACGGCGTGTTTGCCTTTTTCTTCAACATCTCCATCGCCGCATGCGCCGCCGCAATCGCGTCCTGCTTGCGGTCTGCGCCGAACTCCGCCATCAGCCATCCCTTGCCCTCCGGCAGCAACCCCAGATACTTCGCATGCCGCTCGCCCTTCTTCAGCATGTTCTCCCGCAGCCGGTCGTCGATGCCTTCCAGCGCCACCGGCTGGAACGCATCGATCTCCATCACGTGATCCGCCGCTTCGTACACGCTGGGATACCCCAGCATCAGGATCGCCCGCTCCGCCTTCGCATCGATCAGCCGAACCCTCGCTTCCAGCACCGTCACCAGCGTGCCCTCGCTGCCCACCAGCGCCCGCGCTATATTGAAACGCCCATCCTTTCCCGGCAGCAGCTCGTTCAGGTTGTACCCCGATACCCTCCGCGGAATCGGCGGATATTTATCCCGTATTTGCCGCGCATACCGATCCCGCAGCCCCCGCAGTCCGCTGTAAATCTCGCCTTCCCGACCGCCCGCGGCAATCTTTCTCTCCAGATCGCGCTCCGTCATCCAGCCCACGGTCATCCGCGTCCCGTCGTAGAGCAGAATCTCCATCTCCTCGACGTTGTGTTCCACCTTGCCCGACATTTGCGCATGCGCCCCGCACGAATTGTTGCCGATCATCCCCCCAAAGCAGCAGTGGTTGTGCGTCGACGGATCCGGCCCCCAGTTCAGCAGATTGCCCGTTACCCGCAACGCCTGGTTCCGCAGTTCATCGCACACCGTCCCCGGCAACACCCGCGCCCACCGCTCCTGCGCGTTAATCTCCAGCACCCCGTGCAGATATTTCGACCAGTCCATCACCACGGCGGTGTTCACCGTCTGTCCGGCCAGGCTCGTCCCGCCCGCCCGCGACAGCAGCGGCGCGCCGAACTCCTGGCACAGACGCACCGTTTTAACTACATCGTCCTTCGTCTTCGGAATCACCACCCCGATCGGAATCTGCCGATAGTTCGAGGCGTCCACCGCATACAGCGCTTTGGTGCCTGCGTCGAAGCGCACCTCTCCCTCGACCGCCGTCTCCAGCGCGCGGCGCAATCCCTCCACATCCACGCCGCGTCCCCCGGCACGCGCGCTCATAGGACGAGTCAGTTCTTCCGGCGCAATCAGCGGGGCAGCTTTCGCAGACATGCAATTCTCCTCGTAGTTGTAGCTTCAGGCTTCAGTGAACGGGGCCTACGCCGCGAACTTTTCCGCATCAGCACGCCGCAGTTCCAGCCCGTTCCCCGGACGCGTCAGGTCCGGGCACAGCTCACCGTTCACCAATCGCGGCAATCCGTCGAACAACATCTGCTCAATGCGCACGTGATCGTGGAAATACTCCATCGTCGTGAAAGGAACTGCCGCGCACGCCGCGTGCGCATGCAGCGCCGGAGCCGTGTGGGACGAGAGCGGCACGTTATAGGCCTGGCACAGCGCCGCTACTTCCATAAACGCCGTCACCCCGCCGCACCGCGTCATATCCGCTTGCAGCACATCCACCGCGGCCGCCGCCAGCATCGATTTGAACGCAAAAATGTCGTAACAATACTCGCCTGCGGCAATCTCTATCCTTCCGCCGGCCCGCTCCCGCACAAACTTCAGCCCGTACAGGTTGTCCGATGACACCGGCTCTTCGAACCATCGCACGTCGTGCCCGCGCAGCATATCCGCCACCTTCAGCGCCTGGCGCGGCGTGTAGGCCCCATTCGCATCCACATACAGCTCCGTCTCCGCACCAATCGCCTCGCGCGCCACGCGCACGCGGCCCGGATCCCGCTGCGGATCGCGCCCGATTTTCATCTTCACCGCGCTTATTCCCTGCCGCGCCCATCCTTCCAGTTGCTCGGCCAGTCGCTGGTCCGAGTACGACGTGAACCCGCCGCTCCCGTACACCTCCGCGCCCGCCCGCACCTGCCCCAGCAGCGTCACCAGCGGCACGCCCAGCAGTCGCGCCTTCAGGTCCCAGATCGCGCTGTCCACCGCGGAAATCGCCATCGAGCAGATTCCCGGCCGACCCAGGTTTCGAATCTTGTGCCACATCGCCATGTACGCCGCCGCCGGCGCCATCGCGTCCATGCCTTTCACCACATTGCGCAGCATGGCATGGATCAGCGCCCCGGTGGGGCCGTCTGCGTATGTGTACCCCAGTCCGTTTTCTCCCGCCGCCGACACCGTCGCAATCACAATCGTGGTGCGGTTCCACTCCAGCGTCCCGTCCGATTCCGGCGCATCCGTCGGAATCGTATAGCTCGCTACCGTCACCCGATCGATGGGAGCCGAACTGGAAGGAGTAGGCATAAGGAAAGCCAGGCACCTGAGCAGCGGCGCACACCGCCGCGCCACAACAACCGATTCGATGGCGAACTGCCGCCTCCGGTTATCTCACTGGATTAAAACCGCACAATCCATCGCAAAGCGACTGAATTTCCTGGCTCCCCGCATCCCATATGCAGGGGAGGAAGAACATCGTGCGCAAATCTGAAGTTGTCGTCATCACTGGAGCCTCGGCCGGCGTCGGCCGCGCCACCGTCCGCGAATTCGCCCGCCATGGCGCCTCGGTCGGCCTCATCGCCCGCGGTACCGAGGGCCTCGAAGGAGCCCGACGCGAAGTCGTAACCGCCGGCGGCAAAGCCCTCGTCCTGCCCCTCGACGTCGCCGATCCCAATGCCGTCGAAGCCGCCGCCGACCGCGTCGAACGCGAGCTCGGCCCCATCGACATCTGGGTCAACGACGCCATGACTTCCGTCTTTTCGCCCATTAAAAAAATGACGGGCGAAGAATTCCGCCGCGTCACTGAGGTCACATATCTCGGCTTCGTCAACGGCACTCTCGCCGCGCTCAAACATATGCTGCCCCGCGATCGCGGAACCATCGTCCATGTCGGCTCGGCCCTCGGATACCGCAGCATTCCGCTCCAGGCCGCCTATTGCGCCTCCAAACATGCCGTCCAGGGTTTTTACGCCTCGCTGCGTACCGAACTACTCCACGACAAGAGCAACGTCCGTACCACCATTGTTCAGATGCCCGCGCTCAACACGCCTCAGTTCGGCTGGTGCCGCAGCAAGCTTCCCCGGAAGGCGCAGCCCGTGCCCCCCATCTTCCAGCCGGAGGTGGCCGCCCGCGCCATCTACCACGCCGCGCATCACCCCAATCGCCGTGAGTACTTCGTCGGCGGATCCACCGTCAAGGCCATCTTCGGAAACAAAATCGCGCCCGGCTTTGCCGACCGCTATCTCGCCCGCACCGGCTACGACGCCCAGCAGTACGACGGCCATGAAGATCCCAACCGCCCCGACAATCTCTACGAGCCCGTTCCCGGCGACCACGGCGCACACGGCGTCTTCGACGACCGCTCCCGCGACCACAGCTGGGAATTCTGGGGCGAATCCCACCTCAAAACCGTCCTCGCCGGTCTCGGCGTCTCCATTGGTGTCGGCGCGTATTTGTGGCAGCGCTTCACGCGTCCCACCACAACAGAAAGAGCTGCCCGCAAAATCCGCGCCATCCGCGATCAGGTCGTCCGCAAAGCCGCGTAACCCTCGTCGCTGGCGCCTCTCGCGATCCCTCTCAATTTCGGGAGAGATCGCGAACAACGAGCGATGGGACCCCTGTGTCCTCCGTGTTCTCTGGAGTGAATTCTCTTTGACCTCAAGCCCCCAGCCGAACCCGCCCATTCGGACGCATCCGCATTCTCCGCTCCGCCCGGCCAGATTCCCGCACCGTTACTATCCCTTCGACGTCGCTCGTTCCCACTGCTTCGCATAACTGGCCCGTCCGCGTCGTCATCAGCCGCGCGACACCGTCCACCGACGCAATCGTCCGCCCCCCCAACCGAATTTCCGATTTCCCGCCCTCATACCGAAGCTCCGCCGTTCGCCCTGCCAGTGGCAGCACAAACACAGCTCGCTCCGAAGGCGCCCGCACATTCCACTCCAGCAGCTCGCCCTCCGCCCGCACCCCCGACAAACGCCACACAAAATCCACCAGCACCAGCGCCGCCGGCGAATACCCACCCGGATCCCCCGCCGTGAACTCTCCTGTCATCGGATCCATCTGCTGCCGAAACGCCCCCGCCTGCCCGATCGCGCTCACCCACTGCTGCATCATCCAGGCCAGTTCTGCCGGCTTGCCGTAATACTCCATCCAGCGCGGAGTTCGCAACGCCGTCAGCGCCTGCGCCGCACCGCCCCACGAATTCTTAGGGATGGGCCGCACAAACGTCGGATCGTCCAGCGCCTCCGAGGGATATGGATACGCCCCCCAGAACGCCCCCGTATTGTGCGCCTGCTTCCGCCACACCGTCTCGAACAACTCCTGCCCCACCACGTGCTCGCCCAGCACCCGCAGCGTCGCCACGCTCCGCACTCCAACGAACCGCCCACTCGCGTCCACGTCGTAGAACAACCCAGTCTCCGGATCGTAGAGCCGCTCCTCAATCAACTCGCGGATCGCCTGCGCTGCCCCGCTCCACCGATCTGCCTCGCTCGTCTTTCCCAACGCCTTCGCCATCCCCGCCAGCGCCACCCGTCCGCCATACACCGTCGCCGACAAATCGGGACACAGCCGCGGCAGCCCCGGCGCGTCAGGACACTTCCGCGCATCCCCATCGGGACACACATTCGGCATCCCCGCCCATCGCGGACTGTTGTCCATCCCCGTGTCCCACGTGCAGAACCCCTCGCACAGCCCCGTCCCTCGAGTATTCCGATACTTCCTCAGCCACGCATCCCACCGCCCGCACGCCGCGTATGCAGCATGCAGCAGTTCCTCATCGCCCGTCCGCTCTGCCAGCTCCCAGGCCGTCGCTCCAATCGGCACCACCATCTGGATCTGCCCAAACCCCGGCCCCCCACCCCGCGCCCGAACCGCCTGGCGCCCGCGCTCTCTCCGACCACTCCCCGCCCGCGCATTCGGATGTTGCGCACTTTCCACCGCCCTCCCCGCCCGCACCCAGCACGGCAACTGCCCATCCTCCTTCTGCAGCGTGAAAAAGATCCGGTGATTGCTCCTCGCCACCGCCAGCGCCGCCGCCGATTCGGTCTCGCTCCACACCAGACCCTCCTGCGGCGCGCACTCCAGCCACACTCCGTGATACCCGCTGCCCTCCACTAGCACCGGCTCCCGATACCCCGCCACCCGGACCACATTCCCCGCCAGCGTCCGCATCGCCGCCTCATAGACGCGCATCTTCTCCGCATCGTCGCAGCGGAAGCTCCGTCCGTCACCGCCCGCAATCTCGCTCGCCCCCCGCGCCGGGCCCCCCGCCAGCACTCCCGCCGTCAGCCACGCACTCCCCCGAATCAACTCCCTCCGATTCATCCCGCCTGCGTCCCCCTTCTCCCATTTTGCCGAACCTTCGCTTCCGGCAACCCTATACGGTAGTCTGCTAGAGGCGCCCTGCAATCGGCTCAGTTCCGCGGAGTGCTCGCCCACGCGTATGCTCCATTTCCTCTTTTACCTGGGCCTCTTCGGCCTGCTCACCTCGACCCTCTCCGCCCTCCTGGCCCTCCTCGGCCTTGCCCGTTTTCGCAATGATCGCCGCAATGTGTCCCAGCCTGGCGGCGAAGCCGCGCACGCCTCGACGGCCCGTCCCCCGGTTTCACTCCTCAAACCCCTCGACGGCGACGAGCCCAACCTCGAAGCCCATCTCGAAACCTTTTTCCGCCAGGATTACCCGGAGTTTGAAATCCTCTTCTGCGCCCGCCATGCCGACGACCTCGGTCTCGCCGCCGCCCGCCGCGTCGCCGCCCGCTACCCCCACATCCCCGCACGGTTCCTCTCCACGGGAGACGACACCTGGATCAACGCCAAAGTCTCCTCGCTCGAGGGCATGCACGCCGCCGCCACCTACGACATCCTGATCATCAGTGACAGCGATGTCCGCGTAACGCCCCGTTACATCCGCGACGTCGCTGCGCCCTTCGCCGACGAAGCCGTGGGCGCGGTCACCTGCCTCTACCGCGGCGTGGCCGACCAGGGCCTCTGGGCCCAGATGGAAGCCGCCGGCATGTCAGTTGAAATGACCACCGGCGTCCTCACCGCCAATCTCCTCGAAGGTATGAAGTTCGCCCTCGGTCCCACCATGGCCGTTCGCCGCCGCTCCGTCGAGGCCATGGGCGGATTCGGCGTCCTCGGCCCCTATTGCTCTGACGACTTCCTCCTCGGCGCCAACGTCGCCGCCCAGGGATCCGCCGTCGTCCTCTCCCACCACGTCATCGATCACATCATCCTCAACCTCAGCTTCGCCGCCTCCCTCCGCCACCAGCTCCGCTGGATGAAGTCCACCCGCTTCTCCCGCCCCCTCGGCCACCTCGGCACCGCCCTCACCTTCAGCGTTCCCTTTGGTCTCGTCGCCTTCGCCGCCGCCCTCGCCCTTCATCATCCGGTCCTCGCGATGGCCGCCCTCGCGTACAGCCTCCTCAACCGCATCCTTCTCGCCGCTCTCATCGGATCGTTCGCCGTCCAGGAGCGCCATCTCCTCCGCGCCACCCTCCTCTATCCCCTTCGCGACCTCCTCGGATTCTTCTGCTGGATCGCCAGCTACGGCAGCAGCACTATCCTCTGGCGCGGACGCCGCTACCGCCTAACCCGCGGCGGCCTCATGCACCCGACGGACGGCGAAGCGCCCCACAAACCGGAACATGCCCTGACATAATTACAGCCGTTATCCCGAGCGAAGCGCCGGATAAGCTCCAACCCTCATCGCGGGGCGAACCGGTGGCGCAACCGCCGATCAGGACCTGGAGCGGGCCGCCCTACACCCTAACCCGCAAACCCTATACCCTGTTCTTTGCAGAAAACTGCCGTCATCATCGGAGCCGGTCCCGCCGGCCTCACCGCCGCGCTCGAACTCCTCCGCCGCTCCGGCATCCGCCCCATTGTCCTCGAAGCTACCGACGCCATCGGCGGCATCTCCCGCACCATCCGCCACAATGGCAACCGCATGGACATCGGCGGCCACCGCTTCTTCTCCAAGTCCGACCGCGTCATGAACTGGTGGACCGACCTCATGCCCGTCGCCGCCAGCGAAGATCCCTCCGACACCCACGCCATCAGCTACCAGGGCAAAGAGCGAACCGTCTCCACGTCCAGCGTCGCGGCCAATGCCGACCTCGTCATGCTCGTCCGCCCCCGCCGCAGCCGCATCTATTTCCTGCGCAGCTTCTTTGACTACCCCCTCGCTCTCAACGGCCAAACCATCCGCCAGCTTGGCTTCTCACGCATGGCGAAGATCGGCATCAGCTACCTCCGGGCTCATCTCTTTCCCCGCCGCAACGAGAAGACCCTCGAAGACTTCCTCATCAACCGTTTTGGCCGCGTGCTCTACCTCACCTTCTTCAAGTCCTATACGGAAAAAGTCTGGGGCGTCCCCTGCAATCAGATCAGCGCCGAATGGGGCGCCCAGCGCATCAAGGGCCTATCCCTCCGTACCGCGCTGGCTCACTTTTTTAAGAAGACCTTCGCCCGCACAGAGTCCGCCGACATCGCCCAGAAAGGCACCGAAACCTCCCTCATCGAGAAGTTCCTCTACCCCAAATACGGCCCCGGCCAGCTCTGGGAATACGTCGCAGATTTAGTGACAGAAAAGGGCGGCGAGGTCCGCCTCGGCTGGCGCGTCCATAAGCTCCACGTCGAAAACGACCACATCGTTTCCGTCCACGCTACCGATCCTCATGGCGCCACCCACACCTTTCCCGCCGACTACGTCTTCTCCACCATGCCCGTCCGCGAACTCATTCACGATCTCGACATTCCCGTACCCGATGACGTCCGCCAGGTCGCCGATGGCCTCGTCTACCGCGACTTCATCACCGTCGGCCTCCTCGTCAACCGCCTCACCGTCACCGAGCCTGACGGCTCCCCTCTCAAAGACACCTGGATCTACATTCAGGAGCCCGACGTTCTCGTCGGACGGCTCCAGATCTTCAATAACTGGAGCCCCTTCATGGTCGCCGACCCCTCCAAAGTCTGGATCGGCCTTGAATACTTCTGCTACGACACCGACCGGCTCTGGAACCTCCCCGACGACGAGATCGCCCGCTTCGCCATCGCCGAAATTGAAAAGATCGGCATCGTCCGCGCCGCCGACGTCCTCGACTCCCACGTAGTCCGCGTCCCTAAAACCTACCCGGCTTACTTCGGAACCTACGACCGCTTCGACACCATCGTTCGCTACACCGATCGTTTCCAGAACCTCTTCCTCATTGGTCGCAACGGTATGCACAAATACAACAATCAGGACCACTCCATGCTCACCGCCATGACCGCCGTCGACCAGATCGTCGCCGGCCATATCGATAAAACCGCCCTCTGGGAAATCAACACCGAGCAGGAATACCACGAAGAAAAGAAGTAGGGGAGAAACGGCCTCATCCCGAGCGAAGCGCCGGGCAGAATCCCCGCAGCGGTGAAAGCTGGCTCACGGCGCGCAGCCGAGAGCCCGGCCTCAGCAAGGCGCCGCAAAACCAGCGTCGAACGGTCCCCCACAGCAAAACGAGCAGCATCCACCACAGCATTGTGGCTGCCATACTTTTCTCGCGACTTCCGCCTGCACCCGGCTGCTCTACCCTGCACCCTGTACCCTGTCCCTCACTCCCACTGCGTCGTATGCCGTCGCAGCCACCAGCACGCCGGCGCCCCTCCGTGCGGAAACACTGACCGCGCGCAGGTCTCCTGCATCGTCCCCATATAGTCGTACTCCTGCTTGTTCCCCTTCAGCGCCGTCGACAAAAACTGCTGCACCGTCACCGTGTCATACGACGTCCCCCGCGCCGCCCGCACGGCAAACATCGCCCAGTCCCCGCACCACAGCAGTATCGCCGCCAGCATCACGGCCAGCACCCCGCGCTCCAGAATCTTCAGCACCGGTCGTCTCCTCTCACCTGGCCCTCATTGCCTCTTGCCTGTTTTTTCCCGTGGTCCCCATTGCCTGTTGCCTGTCGCCTTTTGCCTGTTTTTTCATCCCTCCAACCTATACCCTGTCTTCATGGATCTCGATACTATCCAGGCGGCCCTCCGCGCCGCTCACTTTGATGCCTGGCTCTTTTACGATCATCACCACCGCGATCCGCTCGCCGCCTCCATCCTCGGCCTTCCCGATACCGGCCTCGTCAGCCGCCGCTGGTACTACGTCATCCCCGCCGACGGCCAGCCCCGCAAACTCGTCCACCGCATCGAAGCCGGGAAACTCGACGCTCTCCCCGGCTCCAAAGGCGTCTACTCCTCCTGGCAGGAGCTGCAAAGCGGACTCGACGCCCTCCTCGCTCCCTGGACCCGCATCGCCATGCAGTACTCCCCCAACAACGACATCATGTACGTCTCCATGGTCGATGCCGGCACCGTTGAGTTCCTGCGCTCCCTCGGCAAAGAAATCGCCAGCTCCGCCGACCTCGTCTCCCTCTTCCAGGCCGTCCTCAACCAGGCTCAGATCGATTCCCATTACGTCGCCCAGCGCGCCCTCGACGAAATCGTCAACCAGGGCCTCCAGCTCATCGGCAGCCGCGCCCGCGCCGGCGCTCCACTCTCCGAATTTGAAATGATGCTCTGGTTCCGCGAGGCCATGGATCACGCCGGCCTCTTCACCGACCACGGCCCCAACGTCTCCATCAACGAAAACAGCTCCGACTCTCACTACGAGCCCACCTCCGGCGCCAGCCGCCGCATCGCCACCGGCTCCTTCCTCCTCATCGATATCTGGTGCCGCCAGAACATCCCCGGATCCATCTGGTACGACATCACCTGGACCGGCGTCGTCAATCGCGAGCCTACCGAACAGGAGCGCATCATCTTCGCCTGCGTACGCGACGCCCGCGACGCCGCCATTGACACCGTTCGCACCGCCTTCACCGACGGAATGCGCCCCATCGCCGGCTTCGAGGCCGACGACGCCGCCCGCTCCGTCGTCCGCGCCGCCGGCTACGGCGACTACTTCACCCACCGCACCGGCCACAACATTGGCACCGAGATCCACGGCGCTGGCGCCCATCTCGACAATCTCGAAACCCACGACACCCGCCGCATCCTGCCCTTCACCTGCTTCTCCGTCGAGCCCGGCATCTATCTCCCCGAATTCGGCATTCGCAGCGAAATCAACATGATCACCTCCCGCGACAATGCCGCCGTCACCGGCCGCATCCAGCGCGAGCTCGTCCGCGTCTAGCCCAGCCTGTCATCCCGAGCAACGCGCCGCCGGCACCTCCCCAGCGGCATACCCTGCCTCCCGCCGCTCGGTCGCGCATCCACCGATTGCCGCGCTCATCCGTTACCATGAGCATCATGTCATCAGAAGGGCTTCGCTCTGCCCTGCGCGTCTTTTGCGCCTGCCTGTTCTCTGCCGCCGTCCTCTCGCTCCCCGCCCGTGCGCAATCCCCCACGCTCGCGCCCCAGGCCTCCTACAATCCCATCGCCAATCCCGCCGCCGTCGTCCAGTTCGGCGATGCCCGCTTTACCGTCCTCACGCCCCAGCTCATCCGCATGGAGTGGGCCGCGGATCACCACTTCGAAGACCATCCCTCCTTCGTCTTCCTCAATCGCAATCTGCCCGTGCCGCACTTCACCGCGCACCGCTCCCGCCACGAGATCACCCTCGAGACCTCCGCGCTCCATCTCACCTATAAGGACGCCGGCCCCGACAACGGCCGCTTCTCCGCCGACGACCTCACCGTCTCCTTCTCTCTCGACGGCAAAACCGTCACTTGGCACCCCGGTCTCGCCGACCCCGAAAACCTCCAGGGCACCACCCGTACCCTCGACGGCGCCCTCGGCAGCCACACCCGCGAGCCCATCGGCCAGGGCCTCGTCTCCCGCTCCGGCTGGGCCCTGGTTGACGACTCCACCCGCCCCCTCTTTGACTCCGACAACTTTACCTTTGCCCAGGGGGAGCAAAGCCCGTGGCCCTGGGTCATGGCCCGCCCCGCCGGCGATCGCCTCGACTGGTACTTCTTCGGCTACGGTCACGATTACAAGTTAGCCCTTCATGACTACGTCCAGGTCGCTGGACGCATCCCCCTCCCGCCCCGCTTCGCCCTCGGCGCCTGGTGGTCGCGCTACTGGGCCTACAGCGATCAGGAACTCGACCACCTCATCCAGGAATTCCACGACAACACGGTCCCCCTCGACGTCCTCGTCATCGACATGGACTGGCACCTCAACCGCACCCAGCTTGAGGCGATGCACGAGACCGATCAGTCCGGCCACTCTCTCGGCTGGTCCGGCTACACCTGGAATCCCCTGCTCTTCCCCGATCCCACCGCCTTTCTCCACCACGTCCATGCTGAGGGCCTCAAGGTCACCATGAATCTCCACCCCGCCTCCGGCGTTCAGCCCTGGGAGAAGGCCTACCCCGCCATGGCCCGCGCCATGGGCATCGATCCCGCCACCCATAAATACGTGCCCTTCGACATCACCAATAAGAAATTCGCCACCAATTACATGGACATCCTCCACCACCCCCTCGAACACCAGGGCATCGACTTCTGGTGGCTCGACTGGCAGCAGGAGGCCAACACCCAGACCCCCGGCGTCAATCCCACCTGGTGGCTCAACTACGTCCACTTCACTGACCAGGAACGCGAAGGCAAGCGCCCGCTCCTCTTCCATCGCTGGGGCGGACTCGGCAATCACCGCTACCAGATCGGATTCTCCGGCGACACCATCTCCGTCTGGCCCTCCCTCGCCTTCCAGCCCTGGTTCACCGCCACCGCCGCCAACGTCGGCTACGCCTGGTGGAGCCACGACATCGGCGGCCACATGCCCGGCGTCGTCGATCCCGAGCTCTTCACCCGCTGGGTCGAGTTCGGCGCTTTCAGCCCCATCCTCCGCACCCATACCACTAAGAATCCCGACGCCGAGCGCCGCATCTGGGCCTATCCCGAGCCCTACTCCGCCATCATGCGCGCCACCTTCCGCGAGCGCTACGCCATGCAGCCCTACCTCTACACCGAAGGCCGCCGCACCTACGATACCGGCGTCGCCTTCTTCCACCCGCTCTACTACGACTGGCCCGAAGCCGACCCCGCCTACGACAACAAAGATGAGTACGTCTTCGGCAAAAATATGATCGTTGCCCCCGTCGTCGCACCCGCCGACTCCACCACACTTCTCTCCACCGAATCTCTCTGGATCCCCCCCGGCTCCTGGATCGAGCGCGCCACCGGCCGCCACTTCACCGGCCCCAAAGAGGTCACCCGCTCCTTCTCCATCGACCAGATCCCCGTCTACGTCCCCGCCGGCGCCATCATTCCCCGTGAGCCGCCTATGGAGTACACCGGCCAGAAGCCCATTGATCCCCTCATCCTCCGCGTCTATCCCCTCTCTGACAACCAGACCAGCACCTACCGCCTCTACGCCGACGCCAGCAGTTCAGAGGCCTATCAGCGCGGCATCTGCACCTGGACTCCGCTCTCCGCCGACCAGCATGGCGATACGCTCACCGTCTCCATCGCCCCGGTCGAAGGCGACTACCCCGGCAACATCGAGCAGCGCGCCTACCAGATCGAGCTCCCCGGCGACTGGCCGCCCGCGTCTGTCACCGTCAACGGCACAAATCTTGATTTCACCGGCCAGCAGACCGGAAAACCGGGCTGGCGCTACGAAGGCAACACCCTCACCACCGTCATCTCCACCCCGCGCTATTCCGTCCACACCGGCGTCACCGTCACCGTCAGCCGCGCGCCCGGCTCGCTCGCCTCCCGCGCCCAGCTCGATGGCTTCCCCGGCGCCATCGCCCGCCTGCAGGGGGCGTATAACGCGTTGAACTCCGTCTGGCCCACCACGTGGTCCCCCAACGTCCTCATCGACGCCTGGCAAACCGGCGACCGCCTCAACTACCACCCCGAAACGGCACACCAGGAGATCGCCCGCTTCGCCTCCCTCTACACCCAGAGCCAGGCAGCCGTGCAAACTCTCCTTGACAAAGAAGGCCAGCTGGGAACCCAGCCCGGATCCGGCGCCCAGCGCCAGAATCCCGAGCAGGTGCGCCTTTACTTCAACCGAGCCGCTGCCCTCCTCAAAGACGGAGCCCCAACCCCCTGAAAAATGTCATTCTGATCCCCAGCGGTGCGCCGACGGTCTGCACTTCCATCGAAGGCGCACCCGCCGAGAAACATCTCCAACGGTTCAAAGGCGTCGTCATCCAGCGCGCAGCGGCGCCGCCACGAGGCACGACGGAGAAAGCCACAGCCTGCAAAAGTTGCCGCTTTGAAAGGGCACGGCTTCAGCCGTGCCGTAACGGGCCGAGAATGGATCCGGCCTTAGCCGCCGAGGGAAGGTTTTCACTCTGCTATGGCCCCTTTCCGCGACTTGAGTCGCCGCGAAGCGAGCCAAAAAAGCTACCGCCGCCGCCCCTACTTTCTGATGAAATACATCAGCCAGCTCGCGGCAATCACTGAGCCCACAAACAGCACCCAGCAATAAGCGCCATATTTCACCATGGCGCGTGGCGTGGACCGTTGCGTGATCGCGAAGACCACCGAGGCAAAGGTGGCGAACAGCAGCACGGCGCTGAAGTGGGAGGGGGTGAACGTCACAGCTTCCTCCCGATGCGCAGGTTGTGCGCGTCGACCGCGGCTACAAAATTCAGCAGCCCTGCCACTACCACGAACTTCGTCCCGTAATCGGCCGTCACCAGCTGCACCGTGCTCGCCCCCAGTGAGAAGATGCGGGCGATGAAGTACAGAATCCCCGCCCCCAGGTCTCCTGCAAAACCCAGCATGTCCAGCGGATCGCCCGTGTTCGGCGCATACACTTTCGCCTGCATCGCCAACCCCAGCGCGAACATCGCCGTGATCGCCACGAACAGCAGCAGCGCCCGAATCCAGTGACGCGTCAACAGGTGTCCGGCGCCCGGCACCAGCCAGCCGAGGATCAGTGCGGAGTAGGCGAAGCCCGGGGTTGCAGGGGCTGCGGGTGTCTGCGCTTTTGAGGCCATCTCTTAACGAATATACAGGGCGCGAGGGCCGCAGGGCAGCCGCCGGCCGGCCGGCAAAACTCTACTGCGCCGCATGCCGCTTCTCTTTCCCGATCCGCACGTTCAGCCCTACAAACGGTCCCCACACATTGATCCCGAAATCCTCATACTTCGGCTGCGACAAATAAGCGTTGGAGACGTGCATGTATTCCGCTCCCGCTTCCAGGCTCGTCCGCGGGCTGAAGTTATACCGCGCCCCGGCTCCCAGCATCAGCGTAAACGTCAGGTCCTGCCCCTGCGCATACAGCACCCCCTCCGGCCCCTTCGCGTTGATGTTCCCAATGCCGCCCCGCATATCCCAGAACGGCGCGATCCTCGATCGCGGCGGCACGAAATTGCGCCGAATCCCGTAATCGAAAGCGAAGTACCGCGTCTCCGCTCCCCGTGGAATCGCTGTATACGATCCGCTGAACGTGAAATCCCAGTTCCCGCGAAATATCCATGCATGATCGATCCCGTCCACATGCCACCGCAGCGACGCAAGGTTCGGCACCATCGTGTAATGGAGTGGCCAGATCGTATAAGGACTATCGACCACGAAATCAAAGACGAACGGAATATTGATCGGCAGCCACCCGGTTTCCAGCGAGAATTCCAGCTTGTTCCTGTAGTAAATTTCCCGATTGAAATCCGGCCGCTTCTCAGGCTGCGGAATCCTCTCCACACTCGACGACCCTCCGTCGCCCTTCAGCGGAGCTTGCTGCCTCTCACTCGATCCCTCCCCTGGTTGTTTCTGAACGGCCATCAATCCCCAACCGTCAGGCTGTGCCATCGGAAACACCTGGGTTTCCGCGCAGGTTGCCCCGCTCGTCCCGGGCGCAAACAACGCCATCTGCCCGAAAAGTGCAGGGCTCGCGAGGTTGGACAACACCGCCAGAGCGAACAACGAAGCGCGCATAGCGTCAAAGGCCAGCTGTCGTTCCCGTCTGCGGCCTTTGCGGCCGGCGCAAAGGACTCCCGAGAAGCTCCTCCGCCGATACCTTCAGATTTCGGGCCGAAGCGGAACTTGCACCGCAGTCTAAGGGACGCGCAACCCTGTGGCAAGAGAGCTTTGGAAAACCCATCGCAACGCGGCCCACGGCAACTCCTCTTCGCTGCACGGCGGCTGCCGGCATCCCGCCCACCCATCCCCGATACAATGCCCGCATGGATACTCCGCAGGCCGGCATCTTCGCCCTGGGAACTTCTTCGCATACCTACCTGGAGTTCGACCTCCTGGACGCCGCCCAGCACGCGGAGTTCGCCTCCGCCATCTCCTCCATCCGTGAGCCGCGCACCACCACCGGAGGCGTCAACTTCGTCATCGGCTTTCGCCCCGAGCTCTGGCGTCGCTTGACTCCCGCCGCCATCCCGCCCGCCGTCGAAGGCTTCAACCGCGAGATTCGCGGTTCAGAAACCTTCGTCATGCCCGCCACCCAGCATGACGCGCTGGTCTGGCTCTCCGGCAGTGCCTACGACGTCCTCTTCGACATGGCCCGCTCCGTCGTGCGCGACCTCCACGGCCTCGCCTCCCTCGCCGACGAAACCTCCAGCTGGCCTTACCAGCACGACCGCGATCTCACCGGCTTCATCGACGGCTCTGAAAATCCCACCCTGCTCGACGCTCCCGCCGCCTCCCTCATCCCGGAAGGCCAGCCCGGCGCGGCCGGCTCCGTGCTCCTGCTGCAGAAGTGGAAGCACCTCGTCGCGCAGTGGGAAGCGCTCCCCACCGCCCGCCAGGAAGCCATCATGGGACGCAGAAAACTCGACAGCGTCGAGCTCGATGACAAGCCATCGGACTCCCACGTCGCTCGCACCGATCAGGATGAGTTCGGAAAAATCTTTCGCCGCAATATGCCCTGGGGCGGTGTGCACGAACACGGAACCATGTTCGTGGGCTTCAGCGCCGACCAGCGTCGCCTCGCCAACATGCTCGACAGCATGGCCGGCCTCGCCAACGGAACCCGCGATGCCCTCACCCGCTATACCGTTCCGCTTACCGGGTCGTACTATTTCGTGCCCTCGGTCGAAAGCCTGCTTCGCCTTCGCTGACCCTCGCAGTCAGCTTCGTTGCCAGAGCCACGAAGCAGCATCCTCCAGGCAGCCACCGGCACGAGTTTCAGCAGCCGCTCAGCGTTGTTTTTTGGGTCTGCGAGAAAGCGCCCGCGATCCGGCGTCGATCCAAAGACGGAGTAGCCATCAGCACGCGGATCAACTCCATCGCGTGGCGGCTCAGTCCTGTCCTCGCGGTCGACGAAGCCTACGCCTCGCCGCCCGCATCCCCGGCCCTGCTCAGCTGGGAAGGCCCGCCAGGTGGTACTTGCTCTGCTCCACAAACTCTTCCCATCGAACACGTGCGCGATCGTTGTTCTCGGCCCTGCGTTCCACGGGCTCGTTCACCGGCTCCCGACTGCTGTCCACGAAGGCAGACACCTGCTCCTTGCTCTGGTCGGCCAGGGCGCTTACCTCTTCCGCAGCCTGACGCGTCCGGCCCACGTACTCGCTCACCTGCTCCTTGCTCTGGTCCACCAGGGCGCTGATCTCTTCTGCAGCCCGCCGGATGCGCTCTACGAACTCGTTCACCTGCAGTTTGCTCTGGTCCACAATCGCGCCCACCTCTTCCGCGTTCTGGCGACTGCGATCCACGTGCTCGCTCATCTGTTCCCGGCCCTTGTCCACCAGGGCAGCCACCTGCTCCCTGCTCTGACCCACGAAAACGCTCACCTCTTCCGCGGCCTGCCGGGTCCGTTCCACTGACTCGGCCATCTGCTCCCGGCTCTTATCCACCAGCCCGGCCACCTGCTCCCGGCTCTGCTCAACAAAGACGCCCACCGCTTCCGCTGCCTGGCGGGTGCGATCCACATACTCGCTCATTTGCCCCTTGCTGTTGTCCACCAGGGCGGCCACCAGTTGTTTGCTCTGCTCCACAACTGCACCCACCTCTTCCGCGGCCTGGCAGGTGCGATCCACATACTCGCTCATTTGCCCCTTGCTCTTGTCCACCAGGGCAGCCACCTGCTCCTTGCTGTGTTCAACAACGGCGCCCACCTCTTCCGCGGCCTGGCGGGTGCGATCTACGTACTCACTCACCTGCTCCCGGCTCCTGTCCACCAGGGCAGCTACCTGCTCCTTGCTCTGTTCAACAACCGCACCCACCTCTTCCGCAGCCTGGCGCGTGCGATCTACGTACTCGCTCACCTGCTCCCGACTCTTGTCCACCAGCGCAGCTACCTGCTCCTTGCTCTGTTCGACAACCGCGCCCACCTCTTCCGCAGCCTGGCGCGTGCGATCCACGTACTCGCTTACCTGCTCCCGGCTCTGCTCGACAAGGACGCTCGCCTCTTCCGCCGCCTGGCGCGTGCGATCCAGGTACTCGCTCACCTGCCCCCTGCTTTGGTCCACGAAGGCAGCCACGTGTTCCCGGCTCTGCTCGACAACAGCACCTACCGCTTCCGCGGCCCGGCGGGTGCGATCCACGTACTCGCTCACCTGCTCCAGGCTCTTATCCACGAGCGCAGCCACCTGCTCCCGGCTCTGCTCGACAAGGACGCCCACCTCTTTCGCAGCCTGGCGCGTGCGATCCACGTACTCGCTCACCTGCCCCTTGCTCTGATCCACGAACGCGGCCACGTGCTCCCGGCTCTGCTCGACAACGGCGCCCACCTCGTCCGCCGCCTGGCGGGTGCGATCCACATACTCGCTTACCTGCTCCCGACTCTGGTCCACGAGCGCGGTCACCTGCCGCCGGCTCTCGTCGATAAGGGCGCTGACCTCGTCCGCCGCCTCGCGTGCGCGGGCGCGCAGGAATTCGGTATCCTCGTGGGCGTCGTCGCCAACGTCCTCGTGCCTGTCGCGGCCGGATTTCGGGGCATAGAGAATCCCGGCCAGAGCGCCGGCGCCCAATCCGGCAACAAGCCATCCCAATCCGTGATTCTTGCTTTCGTCTGCCATGGCGAGATCTCTTCCTTCGTTGAGCTTCACGCTGCCTGCCCTTGCACCAGGCGTGCAATCCAGCCGTCGGGTTGGCGCATCGTGCGGCGCCCACTCCTAGGGTTAAGTCAGTGTCGCTCGGATTGATGATGGTCACGTCAGTGATTCACTTTCAATGACCCCAGGGGTACCCTCAGCTACAACTACCCTGGCCGGCGCCTGGCACTTTCGTTGCAGTCGGCACCCCGGAGAAACGGGTCATCTGTCCCGAATCTGACGCCGCGCTTCCAGAATCCAACGCACGTGCATGGAAGAAAGGCAGCCTTCGTCAATGGAGAGAGAAGAAGTCAGCAGGATTCGTCGGACTTTACTCTGTTCGGCTCCCGTGGAAGATCTTCCCGGGGGGGAGGCGCGTCTGTACCTGATTGAGTACTCCCCCGGCGCTGATGGCAGCGGCCATCATCATCCCGTCGTTGGCCTGGGATATATGCTGAGCGGAACCATCCTTTCCGCATTCGCCGACGATGAAGTCGTTTCCATTAACGAAGGTCAAAGTTTCCTCGACGCGGCGCACCTGGTTCATACAGTCTCCCGGAACGCCAGCCCAACCGAGCCGGCTCGATTTGTGATTGCCTACACGGTGAAGCATCAGGAGCCGGTCACCATCCTCTGAGTAACCTTTGCTTTTACGCGACCTTCAGAGGACGCCGGATCGGTGGCGGCGGCCCGGCGCGCTGGGCGCAACCCCTAAAATTAGATGGGCTGCCGCCCCGCCGGCCAGGTTCACCCCACAGCAAGCAGCAAACTCCCCTCCCATCGAATCGTCCACCAATGGACCTCCTGCTCTCGCCCCAAAGTCCCGTGCCTGGAACCGTTTTGAAGCATCACGCTCTCAGCTCCCTGAAACCCCAACCGGCTCGCTACTCCCCGCTCCCCGCCCTCACCCGCACCGCATACACCGACCCCCGCGCCCCAATAAACAGCGTCTTCCCATCCTGCCCCCCAAAGCACAAACTCCCCGGCCGCTCCGGAACCTCCAGCACGCCCTCCTCTTTCCCATCGCGATCGTAGACGGTCACCTGACCGCTCGCGATATACACATTTCCCGCCGCATCTTCCACCACCGACGTTCCGCCTCGCTCCGCGAACAACTCCGTCTTCAGCTTTTCGCCGGGCTCCAGCGTCGCCCGCCACGTCTTCGCGTCATCCTCGCTCACGATCAGGTGCGTATCTCCCGCCGCAAACGGCGCCAGCTGCGAGCTCTCCAGCTGCGGCCGCCATCTCCAGCTCTTCGCGCCCCCCATCACCGCGACATTCGTTCCCGGCGCGTAGAAATAATCCCGCTCCTGTGGCTCCAGCCCGCTTCGCATCGCGGTATTGCTCCCCATCCGGTACGTGTATCCCACATGCCCCAGCATCCGATCCAGAAACGCCAGTTCGTTATGCAGACCCACCGGCAGCAGCAGCACCGTCCCCGGCCGCGCCACACCCTCGCCATTCACCTGCGACAACGTCCCCGTCGCCGCATCCACCGCCATCACCGTCTTCTCGCGATTCACTGCCAGCAACTCGCCCCGTCCCGCCGCATCCACACCCGCCCACCCCAGCACCTGTGGCGAATCTTTTCCCGTGTCCGACAGCAGCGAAACCTTCTGCGTTTCGGGATCGATCCGGTAAATCCTGTGCCGCGCCGCATCGCTGAAGTACACCGCGCCATCAGGACCCGCCGTCAGACCATCCGCATTGCTGAAACCCGTCGCCACCCTCTCCATCTGCGCCCCCGCCCCAAACGCCGCCGGCAGTGGCACAGGCTCTCCCGGATGCGCATCCTTCTCCACGGCAAAGTGCACAAAGTGATGCGCCCGGACATCCACGCCCCGGTTTTTCTCGAGTCCGGCCTCATGCACGCTGTTGTCGAACGCCAGCCGCGTCTGGCTGAACACCTTCACGTTGTCGAACTGCACTCCATCCGCGTCCTGCGCCACCACCGCATAGGGCTTCGGCAGCACCGTCCGCGACACCCGATACATATAGGTGTTCGCGAACGTCACATCGTGTACGCCCTTCAGCTGCACCGGCACCGCATCCTGCCCGGCGGGATTCTCCTCCTCCGTCTGCAGGTCATCGATCCGCCAGTGCTGCACATTCTCCAGCCGCACCTCATTCTCCATGTGGTGCTCGCACGAGAATTGATAGATCGCCCCCGGCCGCTTCGTATCCTCAATCACCAGCCCCGCCTTCGCCGTCGTCGCATGCGACCAGATCCCCCGCAGCACCCCGCCCCCGCCCTTCACCCACAGGCTTGGATACTGCGCGTTCGCCTCCATCTCCGGCCTCTGGCCGCGAGGCAGCGGCTGAGGCGCCGCCGGCTCCAGAGCCTGCACGTACTCGCTCCGCCCGCTCCAGAAGTCCACATCTTCCAACAGCGAATGCTCCCCCGCCTGCCACTCCACTCCCATCGCTCGCGGGTTCCCATTCCCCGTCGCAATGCCGATCCCCGCCACGATATTCCCGCCGCCGTCCGGCGCTACGATCAGTGGAATCGCCGCGCCGGTCCCGCCAAACGTCTCATCGTGGTCTGCCAGCACGAACTGTGTTGTGAAAGGACTGAACCCGATCAGCACCGAGTCGCCCCACAGCCATACCGGCCCCCGCAGCCGATAAAACCCGCTCGGAAAATACAGCACTCGATGGTTGTCGATGGCCTTCTGGATGGCCTTCGTGTCATCGGTCTCCCCATCGCCCTTGACACCCAGCGTCCGCACATTGACCCACGTGTTCTGCGGCGGGAGCGCCGGAATATCCGTCGCGAGAGCCACCTGCTCTGCCTTCTCTTCCTCCGCCGCGCTCAGTGCCTTCTCCTGATGCTCCTCCCGAATCCCCTCCGCCCGTCCATCAGCAGCCACCTCCAGCCCCACGGTGAACCGCTGTTCGACGAAACGCCTTTCTGTACCCTGCACCCCGTACCCTGTACCCTCGTCCTCCACGAACCGGCGAACGCCGTCGCCGACGATATTTTCCAGCGTGATCTCGTTCCGAACGTTCTTCGCATCGCCCATCCTGAGCACCGCTCCACGAATGTCCCGCATCACCAGATCCCGTCCGTACAGTTGCTCCACCTGTCCCTGCGGAATCTCCACCGCGACCGGCACATCCGCAAACCGATCCCGCACCAGCGTCATCCCCGCCTCGTGGGTCGAGATCGCCGCCGCCGTCTGCCCGTCGAAGCTCGAATCCATCAGCAGAAACTGCCACGCCGGCGACGTTTTCCCCGTCTCAATCCCGTACTTCCCGCCATGCACGTGAATGTCGTACGCCTGATTCCCTACCTGCTCCAGCGCCGCCCGCGCGTCGCCGAGTTCGAAATTCGCATGCGCCACAAAACTGTGCTGAGCCACGTTGAACCGCACCGCCACCGCCGACGGATTTCCCGCCCCAATCTCGAAATCGATGTTCGAGACCGCGCTGAAAAATGTGAACTCGCTCGCATCCGCAATCGGCTGTCCTTCCGGCGTCCGCTCGTCCGTGAACCACACCATCGGCGTCGCCGCCCCCGAATCAGGCCCCGCATCGAACCCCGGCGTTTTCGCCCCCAACATGAACACCGGCCGCTTCGCGCCATATCCAATCAACCGGATCCCGGCCCACACATAGACCGTGCGTCCCAGCCGATACCGTCCCTCCGGCACAAACACGATCCCGTGGTGCACGGTCGCCTGCGCCATATCGATGGCCCGTTGCAGCGCATCCGCATCATCGGCCACCCCATCGCCCACCGCCCCAAACTCCACCTTCGTCAGATACACGGCATGGCTATCGTCCGGCCGCAACGGATAAACACTCTGCGCCCTCGCGATCCCCACCCCCCCAACCACCGCCGCCACGCACCATCCCAGACATTTCCAGCGCACGCTCATCCTCGCAAATCAGTTGCACTCACTGTACGATGCTGTTCGCACCCCCGCCCAACTCCCGGGCTCCCCCAGGCCAGGTTCACCCCACAGCAAGAAGCAAACTCCTCCCCGAATGGCCCGTCCAACAACTTCTTTCTCTGTTAGGCTGTATCGACATATAGCTGAAGCAGGAGCCATGAACAGGCGAGAGCAACGAGAGAGTGAAAGCAGGCTTTGGACTTCTCGTAGCGAGTGGCCAGTCGTCGAAATTGCTTAAGCCGGCTGAAGCAGCGTTCGATGCGGTTGCGCTGTTTGTAGAGTTGCGGGTCGTGCCAGCGTTGCTTTCTGCGGCAGCGTCTGGAGGGGATGACCGCTGTAGCCTGCATGGCTTCGATATGCGCCACGATGCTGTCAGCGTCGTAGCCCTTGTCGGCGATGACGGCTTCAGCATGATGCTGTCCCAGTAATTCGATGGCCTGGGTGCAGTCGTTGACCTGTCCGCCGGTGATGCGGAAATCGATCGGTTCGCCGAGGCCATTGGTGAGCAGATGAATTTTGGTCGTCAGACCTCCCCGGGAACGCCCCAGAGCCTTGTCCGCGCCCCTTTTTTTCGGCCCGTGGCCGCCTGCTGATGGGCTCGCACGATGGTTGAATCGATCATCAGATACTGGTTTTTCCGGTCCCTCACCAGTTCCTGAAAGATGCGGTCCCAAACGCCGGACTGAGTCCAGCGCACGAAACGCTTGTGCACGCTTTTGTACTTGCCATAGCGCTCCGGCAGGTCGTGCCAGCGGGCTCCGGAACGCAGCACCCACAGCACTCCGTTCACGAACACCCGGTTATCGGCGGCGGTGCGCCCGACATGCTCCTTGCGGCCAGGCAGAAAACCCCTGATCCGCTCCCACTGCGCTTCACTCAATTCATATCGGCTCGGGGCCATGGACCCAGGACACCAGGTTTTCACCCCGTTGCAAAGTGTATATGTCGATACCGCCTAGTACG
>DATAWD010000052.1:0-32008 GCA_036267395.1 Acidobacteriaceae bacterium
CGCATCGAACGCTGCTTCAGCCGGCTTAAGCAATTTCGACGACTGGCCACTCGCTACGAGAAGTCCAAAGCCTGCTTTCACTCTCTCGTTGCTCTCGCCTGTTCATGGCTCCTGCTTCAGCTATATGTCGATACAGCCTAGGCTCTGCGTCAGTCCGGCCGTTGCGGCCGATTCACCGTCCATCCGGTTCTCTCATTTCTTCCCGAACGGCGATGCACGCCGCTCAGGATTCGTATCGAAAGTGTCGTGAGGGTCAAATGAATTTCGGAGTCATCGGCTACGGGTATTGGGGCCCCAACGTTGTCCGGAACCTTTCCACTCTGGAGGGCTCTCAGGTCCTGGCGATCGCGGAGCTCAGTCCCGCCGCGCAGAAGAGAGCGCACCGGGCTCATCCGGGAATCCATGTCACGGCGGATACCAACGAAGTGCTGACTTCGCCCGACATCGACGCCATCGCCGTGATCACGCCGGTGTGGACCCATTTCGAGCTGGCCAAAGCGGCGCTGGAAAACGGCAAGCACGTCTTCGTGGAGAAGCCGTTCACCAGCAATGTGGAGCAGGGCGAGGAGCTGATCGAGCTGGCCCAGCGCAAGAACCTGACCATCATGGTCGATCACACCTTTCTCTTTACCGGAGCGGTGCGCAAGATCTCACACCTGATCAGAGAAGGCACGCTGGGCCGGCTGTACTACTACGATTCCACCCGCGTGAATCTGGGCCTCTTCCAGCACGACATCAACGTGTTGTGGGACCTGGCGCCCCACGATCTCTCCATCATGGATTACCTGATCGACGGCCGTCCGGAAGCCATTGTGGCCACCGGCCAGAGCCATCTGAACAGCCATGAAGACATCGCCTTCATGACCGTGTACTTCCCCGATAATGTGATCGCCCATATCAACGTGAACTGGCTGTCGCCGGTGAAGGTGAGAACCACTCTGATTGGCGGCGAGAAACGCATGCTGGTGTGGAACGACCTGGAAGCCGATGAAAAGGTGAAGGTCTACGACAAGGGCGTGAACATCACCAGCAGCGAAGGCGTGTACCGCCTGCTGGTGAACTACCGCTCCGGCGACATGTGGGCGCCGCAGCTGGAGCAGGTGGAAGCCCTGCGCGAAGAGCTGAACTACTTTGTGGACTGCGTGACGAACAGCAAGAAGCCCTTCAACGACGGGTGCGCGGGGCTGCGGGTGGTGCAGATGCTGGAGTCGGCCACGAAGTCGCTGCGCGAGCGGGGAGCGCTGGTCTACCTATGAACGAGTGGAACAGCATTGCCCCTGACGTCAGGCTGGGCGAGGGTGTCCGGCTGGCAAAGTTCATTAATCTGTACGGCTGCACCATCGGCGACGAAACCAAAATCGGAGCGTTTGTCGAGATCCAGAAGAACGCTACCGTGGGGCGGCGCTGCAAGATTTCCAGCCACACATTCATTTGCGAAGGCGTGGAGATTGAGGACTACGTCTTCATCGGACACGGTGTGGTCTTTGTCAACGACAGCTTTCCCCGGGCCACACGGCCCAACGGGGAACTGCAGACGGAAGCCGACTGGAAGGTCGAGCGAACCGTGATCAGAAAAGGCGCCTCCATCGGATCGGGCGCCACCATCCTGAGTCAGGTGACGGTAGGCGAAAACGCAGTTGTGGGCGCGGGCGCCGTGGTCACCAAAGATGTTCCGCCGAACGCAGTCGTGGTGGGCAATCCCGCCCGAGTGCTCCGCACCCTTGACCCCCCCCTGGAGGCGACCCATGTCGGGTAGTGAAATTCCGTTTCTTGACCTTGTCACTCCTCACCTGCAGCTCGAGGAAGAACTGACTGCGGTGTTTCAGCGCACCCTGCGGAGCGCCGGCTTCATCGGCGGTCCCATGGTGGAGGAATTTGAGAAGGACTTCGCCGCGTTCTGCGACTGCAGCCATGCGGTGGCCCTCAACAGCGGCACCGACGCCCTGCGTTTTGCCATCATGGCTGCCGGTGTGCAGCCCGGCGATGTGATTCTGACCACCCCCCACACCTTCATCGCCACCACCGAAGCGATCTCGCAGGCGGGGGCGCTGCCGGAGTTCGTCGATATCGACGAACAGACCTACAACCTGTCAGTGCCGAAGCTGCGGCAGTATCTGGAGCGGGAGTGCCGTCGCGACGCTTCCGGCCGGCCGGTGAGCCGGCGCAGCCAGCGCCCGGTGACGGCGGTGGTGCCGGTGCACCTCTATGGCCAGATGGCCGATATGGACGGCATCCTCGAGTTAGCCGAGGAGTACGGACTGATCGTGATCGAGGACGCCTGCCAGGCGCATGGCGCGGAGTATTTCTCGGCGCGGCAGAATCGCTGGTTCCGGGCCGGGTCGATGGGCCGGGCCGCGGCCTTCAGCTTTTATCCGGGCAAGAATCTGGGCGCGTGCGGCGAGGCCGGCGCGGCTACGACCAACGACCCTGAGCTGGCCAAACACATGCGCATGCTGCGCGATCACGGCCAGGCGAAAAAGTACTATCACGACATCGAAGGCTACAACGGCCGGATGGACGCGCTGCAGGCGGGTCTTCTGCATGTGAAACTGCGGCACCTGGCGGAGTGGACCGCGCAGCGCCGCGATCGCGCCGCCGATTATAACCGGCTGATGGCCGGCGACGGTGCCGTGGTTCTTCCCCATGAGCCGTCCTGGTCGCGCGCCGTCTATCACCTGTACGTGGTTCGCACCGCGGATCGCGACGGCCTGATGCGTTACCTGAAGGATGCGGGCATCGGTACAGGCATTCACTATCCCGTTCCCCTGCACCAGCAGAAGGCGTATGCTTCGCTCGGGTATAAGCCGGACGATCTGCCCGTGTGCACGCGGGTGGCGACTGAAATTGTCTCTCTGCCCATGTTCCCGCAGCTCACCGCGCAACAGCAGAAGCGGGTCGCCGAGCAGGTCGCCGCTTTTACCGCTGCCAAAGCCAGTGGCGTACGGGAAGTCTCCACTCTTGCGGCGGTTTGAGGTGAGGGTTGCCAGAATGTTGTTATCCCCGGCGGAACCGGCTGTCGCCGTTTCTGCAGAAACACGTTTACAACGGCTGCTGAAGCTGGAAACATTGCAGGAGTCATATGGCGCCGCATAGTAACGCACCGGTTATCGAAGCTGACGAGAAGAGCAATACCGCTCCTCCCTCCCGCCGGCCTTCCGGTCGCCGGTACAAGGTCTGGATCGATCTCGAGAACTCCCCGCATATCCCGTTCTTCGACCCCATCATCCGGGAGCTGAAAGCACAGGGATGCGATGTGGTCTTAACCGCTCGCGACTGCTTCCAGGTGTGCGAGCTGGCCGACCTGGCCGGCTTCGATTACAAGACGATCGGGCACCATTACGGCAAGAACCGCCTGGCCAAGGTCTACGGGCTCGGCGTTCGGGTCATGCAGCTGGTGCCGTTCGTTCTCGGCCAGAAACCCGACATCAGCGTCTCGCACGGCTCCCGCTCTCTGATCGTTGCCTCCGGCCTGATGGGCATTCCCACCGTCATGATCTCGGATTACGAGCATGCCGACTCCCACTTCACCATCTCGATGGGCAACCGGCGGAAAAAGTGGGTGCTCACGCCGGAAGTCATCCCGGCCAGGCCTTACGAGAACATGGGCCTGCTGCCGGAGCGCATCCTGCACTATCCCGGCATCAAGGAAGACGTCTACGTTCCTTTCTTTCAGCCGGATCCCGCGCTGAAGCAGGAACTGGGCATTGCGCCCTCGGACCTGGTCGTCACCCTGCGTCCCCCGGCCACCGAAGCCCACTATCACAATCCCGAGAGCGAGAAGCTGCTGGCCGAAGTCTTCGCCATGTTTGCCGAGCATCCGGAAGTGAAGACGATTGTTCTGCCCCGCACCGCAAAGCAGGAGGCCGAGCTCCGTCATACCTATGCGGACGGGTTTGCCAGCGGGCGCATCATGGTTCCACCCCATGCGGTCAATGGGCTCAATCTCATCTGGTACTCCGACGTCGTGATCAGCGGCGGCGGCACCATGAACCGGGAAGCTGCGGCTCTGGGCATCCCCGTGTACAGTCTCTTCCGCGGCAAGCTCGGCGCCGTGGATCACTACCTCTCGACGGTCGGCAAGCTGACCCTGCTGAGCAGCGTTGCGGATGTTCGCAGCAAGCTCCGTCTGGTCCGCCGCGACAACAGCCAGGCGGTTCGCACCAATCGCAGCGATTCGCTGGACACGGTCGTCAGCCAGATCTTTGAGATCCTCCAGGCGAAGGTCTGAAGTCCCGAGTCGAGGGGAAGAAGAAAAGCCCATGAGGCTGCGGACCATGCTGGTCCGTCCCATTCTCCTCGCCACTCACACAGCAGCGTGCCGTGGCGCCGCCTGCTGTCGCGCGGTCCCTGCCGGGCGCGATGCCTGGTTCGATCCGGGGCAGGGGTTCCGGGAAACGCCCGTTTCTCACCCATGATTGCGACAGCTCGCCGAATTCCCAGTTACATCATTTGCTGAAGGCAGGTTTGGAGAATGACAGAACCTATGCGCACCCGTGTCTCCAGTGCTGACCCGGGATCCCCTCTGAGCAAGGCCGATCTGTGCCGGCTGGCCGCTGACGGCCTCCCACCGATGCTGGATCCCGAGAGCCAGATCTACTGCAGCATCTATAACCGGACCGCCGCCGGCATGGTGCGGGAGGGCCTTTCCCCGCGCTACACCATGATGGTGCTGCTTGGGCTGCACCGTTACCAGCAGTCCGGCCATGCTCTTCCCATTTCCGTCGAGCCCACGCTCGAGGCCCTGCTGCGCGATACAAAATGGATCGACAATCTTGGGGACCTGGGCCTGCTGCTCTGGACCTGCGCGGAAATGAAGCCGGGCATCCTCCCGGATCTGTACACCCGTATCGCGGCCGGTCAGGCTCTGGGCCGCTATCCTGACGGGCGCCGCGGCAACACGATGGAAGTCTCCTGGTATCTCACCGGACTGGCCAGCTGCGCGATTGCCGGCTATGGCGACCTTCCCGGGCTGCCAGGACGGGCGGTGGAAGCGCGCCGGGTGCTGGCCGCCAGTTGCGGGCCCACCGGCGTCTATGGCCACTTCAGCCGCACGGGCTCCCTGAGCAGTTCCCTGCGAGGACGCATCGGGAGCTTCGCCGATCAGGTCTACCCCACCATTGCCCTGGCGCGCGCCTGGCGGGCATGGGGCGAGGAGGAAACCCGAGCGGCGTCCGGTGCCACGGCGCAGACCATGTGCCGCCTGCAGGGACCGCAGGGCGAATGGTCCTGGCAGTACGATTCCCTGACAGGACGCGTCGTCACCCGCTATCCGGTCTATGCAGTCCACCAGCACGCGATGGCGCCGATGATGCTGCTGGAAGCAGCGGAGGCCACGGGCCGGGACTATTCCGAGTGGATCGATCGGGGGCTGGCATGGATCAGCGGGGCCAATGAACTGCACCGCAGTTTCATTGAGCCTGAGCTGTCGCTCGTGTGGCGCAGCATTTTTCTCGGCAAAACCGACACTTTGGCCGATTGCGTGCTCCGCTTTTCCGGTATACGAACCGGCACAGCTAAGGCAGCGAAGCTCCAGGTCTGCTACGAATGTCGGCCGTACGAACTGGGCTGGCTTCTCTATGCTTTCGGGCGCTTCAGGGCTGATCGCGATGCCGCGCAGCTCCGTCCTGCAGGTGCAGAGATGACGGTCCCGGCGGCGACTCTGGGCTGAATTTTCCTGGTGCGGGAAATTGTTACCAAAGAGGGTACCGAAGATGGGTGGCCCACAAGCATAGCCGGCCCGAAGACCGGCGAATAAAGTACGCAGAGATTGTAAATTTTGGGTAGTGGGCGATCCGCTCGTGGCCTTTGAATTGGCGACTGAAGCCTCGGTAATCCGTTGGGAGAGAGGGAATTCCTCGCTGGCAGAACGGGCAACACCGTGTCCTGCTGAAGGTGCATGCCGAAAGTAACGACAGTAACGATTCATTGGATGGAGCCGAGTTACTTTCGGGGTATGCTGTGACCACACTTCCCCAACAGGAGTAAAGCAAGATGGTGAAGACCCCAATTTTTCTTCTGATCCTGGCGTCTCTTGCGCCGGTCGCCTTTGCGGCTGGCGGTTCTTGTCCCGCGAGCGTTCCCGCGGGCGTGACGAGTTGCTATTATGCCGACGCCGCGAGCGGCTCGGATTCCAATCCCGGGACATCGGAAAGCTCGCCCTGGCAGCACCTGCCGGGCATGACGGACTGCACCGGCCTATGCGCTTCCACCACCCCGGCCGCCGGCGAGGGATTCATTGTGAAGGGGGGCAGCACCTGGCATGAGTCCACCGGCTCGCCGGTCGGGCTGCCGTGGAGCTGGACGTGGAGCGGAACCGCCAACAGCCCCGTGTACATTGGCGTCGATGCCAGCTGGTTCAGCGGTTCGGCATGGGGCCGCCCGGTTCTCACCCAGGACAATCCGCTGAGCACGGTTCTGCTCAGCTCCTGCACCTACGATGACAGCACCAAAGAAGCCGTGACCCTCTCCGGCAGTTACATCGATTTCGACAATTTCGAGTTCACCGGCAAATGCTGGTCGGGCCAGACCGACGGTCCTTCCTCGCCGGGCACCGTTGATATTCGCAGCGCGACCTACACCACGGTTGAGCACAGCTACTTCCATGGCTGGAGTTCGACGACCAGCTCCTACGATTCCAACTACATGATCGTGGGCACGGCCGCCAACACCGCGACGCACAATGCCATCAGCTACGACGTCTTCGACGGCTCCGACGCCATGCATGGCACCACCACCGCGTCCAATCAGTGCGGCAGCAAGACCTTCAACGGGCCGCCCTGTCAGAGCGGCTTCGCCATCTATGGCGATGGTTACGACCTCGATCACAACGTCTTCCGCTACCTTTCCAACGGCATCATCGGCAACAACTACTACACGGTCCACGACAACCTGTTCGAGTACATGTGGAACAGTTATGACGGATATAACCACCCCAATGTTGTGGAGTCCGGAACCCAGGCCCTGGTCGGGTCGCCCGTCTACTTCTACAACAACGTGATCGAGAACACCCATATGAACGTGGGTGTGTGGCTCATGTATGGCGGGGCCGGCTACGTCTTCAACAACGACTGGTACTACAACGACGATGGCGCCAGCGGTGTAGGCGGCAGCCCGAACATCAACTGCTTCATGATGAGCCCGGGCACCAGTTCCACCAGTCCCACGATTTACATCTACAACAACACCTTCGCCGCCGACGATACCGTTTGCCAGTTCAATTTCTATGCCGGAAACAGCGCCACCCCCGCCTGGAGCGGAGCGGCTCACTTTGAGAATAACCACTTCATCGGCGCGGCAACCGCTCTCTCCACCCTGATCGACTGCCAGGGGGGTTCCTGCAACACCAGCGACGGCGGAGGCGAGGTCTACCAGACCGTAAGCGTCGCCAATGGCCAGGGCTATACCGCTGCGAATATGTACGCGCCCACAGCCACCGGCAATGCCACGGTGGGTGCAGGGACCAATCTGACCAGTGAGTGCACCACGTTCTCTCCCGATTCGGCCCTCTGCAGCGGAACCACCGGTTCCGTCAAAGAAGCCGCATCCGGAACTGCGGTGGCCCCCGCCATTCCAGCCATTGCCCGGCCGGTCACAGGGGCATGGAACACGGGCGCCTTCCAGTTTGGCACTAAGACTGCACCTTCTCCTCCTACAGGCCTCACCGGAACGGTGAAACCGGGCCTCTGACCGCGCACGGTCGTGTGTTGGGAATCGACAGTCAGCGAGCCGACGAGACTCACTGGAAAGAATATGGACTGAACGACATCAGATTGGAACGTATATGCAAGGTAAGATTCTGGCGATTCTGTTCGTGCTGATGAGCACGGTAGCAAGCGTTAACGCACAACACACCTACTACATCTCCTCCTCGTCGGGCAGCGACGGCAACACCTCGGCACAGGCCGAGTCCAACGCCACGCCCTGGGCGCATCTGCCGGGAATGGCTGCCTGTACCGGAAGCTGTGCCAGCTACAAGCCGGTGTCCGGAGATCGCTTCATCCTCAAAGGCTGCGACACCTGGACGGCCTCCAGTTTTCCCATTACCTGGTCGTGGTCCGGAACCAGCGGCAACAATATCTACGTCGGCGTCGACAAGACCTGGTACAACACCACCACGTGTGCATCCGCCTGGAACCGGCCTGTCTTCACGGCCGGCGGCGCCACGATTGCCGGCACTTACAACGTATTCTGGCGCATGGCCAGCGGCGCCGACTACAACACCATCGACAACATCGAGTGGACCGGGCAGTACTGGTCAGGCAATCCCGGCTACGGCGATCTCGAGGCCATCACGTTTCAGGCCACCGATTACAACACCTTTACGAATAACTACATTCACGGCTGGACGCACGCCTCCGGGGGCGATGACGCCTACGTCGGCATTCTGGGCGACACCAACGCGCCCCACTGCGACCACTGCACATTCGAATACAACATCATCGAAGATGCGGATGGCACCAACGGGGGCGACTCCGGCGAGGCCACCTACGCGCTAGGCGGAACGTTCGCCTACAACGTGATTCACGATACCTCCAACGGCATCCTTCTCAGCGGCGCCGCTGTCGTGCATGACAACTACGTCTACAACATCAACCAGTCGTTCGACAGCACTTCTCACGAGAACGGCTTCGAAATTAACGGTCAGGACGGCCCTGACTACATCTACGACAATGTCTTCGCGAACCTCACCGCTGTGTCCCTGTTTTTAGGCGGGTTCTCGTATCCCGTCGATCTGTGGAACAACGTGATCTATCCGGGCAACAATGCGAATTCTCCTCAGCTGGAAGGCCGCGACGGCAGCTGGAGCGGTTTGTTCGCCAACAACACGATCTACGACAGCAAATCGCAGAACTGCTTTGTGCAGGTTGGATCCGGCCCGCTCTCGCTGACGCTGGCCAATAACCACTGCATCTCCAGCGCCGGACTTTCCACGACCGCCTACAGCACGCAAACCAACCTGATCGAGACGCCCTCTGCCGCGGTTGCGAATACTTCACCGAAGTTTGACGACTACACCAGCGCGCAAAAGTGCATGTTCGCGCCGGTAGCGGCCACCAATTCAACGGTGGGCGCAGGTACCAACCTCACCTCGTCGTGGCCGTCCGGGTACGCCACCAGCGACACCACCTGCGGTTGCGTCGTCAGTACTTCCAATCAGGTTTCCTGTCCTGCGCGAACTCCCAATGCCCGCCCTACCAGTGGCGCATGGGATATCGGCGCTTTCGAGTTCGGGAACAAGCCGGCTCCCGCCGCTCCTACCGCCCTCACCGGAATCGTCAAGTCCGGCTCCTAGACCGACCCGCCTGGTTCACCGATCGGGTCACCTGTCCTACGGCACAACACGGCCGGGTTCCGCGCGAGCGGGATCCGGCCGTGACTCCCTGTATATTCCTATGATGAGCTCGGCAGCGATCACTCCAGTGGAGACGTCGGCGCACACCAGCGTCCGCATTCTTCGCGGCGAAGCGGAGCTGGAGGCGATTCGGCCGATCTGGGAAAACATGAAGGGAGACCGCGATTCGGATCCCACGGTTTTCCTCAGTATTCTGCGCACGCGCCCGCACGTTCTTCGCCCCCATGTGATGGTCGCCTACCGCGACGGCGAACCGCAGGCGATGCTCGTCGGCCGCCTCATCGATGAGCCCCTGATCTTCCCCATCGGTTACCTGAAGCTGCGCATGAAGGCCCGCACTCTTTACTTCGTTTACGGCGGTCCCCGGGGCAGCAACGCAGAGGAGTATGGCGCCCTCTTCGTTCGCGAAATCTGCAAAAGCCTGGCCGCGGGCGAAGGGGATACCGCCTACCTCAATTTCATCGATATCGAGTCGCCGCTCTACCAGGCCGCGCGCAGCATCGCTTCGAAATGGCGTCGCGATGACAGCGGCACCCGGCAGCCGCACTTCAGTGCTGTCCTGCCCGCCTCCAAAGACGAGTTTTACGCCTCTCTTTCCTCCAATACCCGGGGGCAGGCGCGCACCAAGAGTCGCAAGCTGGAAAAGAATTTCCCCGGTACCGTCCGCATCCGCCGTTTCCAGTCGCCCGAGGAGATCGACGCGCTGGCCGAAGCCGCCGAGTCGATCATGCACCTCTCGTATCAGCGAGGCCTCGGCGTCGGATTCCGGGATTCGGTGGAAGCGCGCGACCAGTTGCGGCGCAGGGCGGAGCGGGGCTGGCTGCGCGCGTATGTCCTCGATCTGGCCGAGGTTCCCGTCGCCTTCTGGATCGGCGATGTCAACCAGAACACCTTCCGCAGCGACTATACGGCGTTCCGAAGCGACTATTCGGCCTCGTCGCCGGGAAATTATCTGATTCTCAGGGTGATGGAAGAGTTTTGCGACGATCCCGCGCGGACCGTGACGGAAGTCGACTTCGCCATGGGTTACGCGCAATATAAAGACGTCTACGGGAATCGCAAACGGAATGAGGCGGCGGTGTATCTTTTCGCGCCGTCGGCCAAAGGCACCGCGTTGCGCCTCATGCGCGGACTCACCGGAACCGTCGACGCAAGCCTCAAGAAACTGCTCACGCGCCTCGGGCTTCTGCAGAAGATCAAGAAGAGATGGCGCGCGGGAGTGACGGGAAAAGCGCCCGCGGCGTCCCCGGAAAAGACAGCCACGGCCGCATAGGACGAGGCGGGGAAAACCACCGCTTCATCGAGTTGGAGACATGGAACCGCATCACATGCGATTCGGCGGGGGCGCCGCCGCAACCGACGTCAATCTGTTGCTGGTGCTCGCCCTCTTCGGGATCGTCGCTTTAATTATCTTTCTTCCCCGCCGCGTGGCCATTGCGCCGGTCCTGTGGGCCATGATCATGGTGCCTCTGGACCAGGTTATCGTCCTCGGTGGTGTGCATTTCACCATCATGCGCATCGCCATCGTGGTCGCGCTGGCGCGCTGGTTTCGGCCCTCAGGAGGTGGGCCGGGCAATCCGCCCCTGAAATTCAATTCAATCGATGCGCTGTTCGCGGCCTTTGCTCTTACCCACATGTTCGCCTTCTCGCTGCAGTACATGACCGGCGGCGCTGTGGTCGAGGCCGTAGGGACCATGCTGGACCAGTTGGGCGGATACCTGGTCTTCCGGGCGCTGGTCCGCACCCGCGAGGACATTCTGCAGCTGGTCAGGGTTTTCGGTGTGATCACCATCGCCCTCGCGGCCTTCATGCTCAACGAGCAGATCACCCACGTCAACCTGTTCATGCTCAGCGCAGCGGACCACGGCCGAGTCGCGGTGCGGGAAGGGAAGTTCCGCTCCCAGGGTCCCTTCGAGGTCTATCTGACCGCCGGCAATTTCGGCGCCACCCTCCTGCCCCTGTTTGCCTGGTGGTGGACGAAAGCCCGCTCCAGGGTTCTGGTCGGCGCCAGCATTGCCGCCGGCATCATCGTTCTCGTCACCTCCAATTCTTCCACTCCCGATCTGTCCGGGCTGGCTGCGATCGGGGCGCTTTGCCTGTGGCCGCTGCGCGAAAAGATGTACATGTTCCGGCGCGGCATCGTTGCCGGTCTGGTGGGGCTGCAGTTAGTCATGAAAGCCCCGGTCTGGGCCATCATCGGACGCGTCGATCTCACCGGCTCCTCCTCCAGCTATCACCGCTACATGCTGGTGGACAATTTCATCCGCCACTTCAGCGACTGGTGGCTGATCGGATACAAGAGCTACAACACCTGGGGATGGGATATGTGGGACCTGTCCAACCAGTATGTCGCCTTCGGTCTCACCGGCGGCCTGCTCACCCTGATTCTGTTTATCGTGATCCTGACTCGTTGCTTCAGCCGGGTCGGCATCGAAAGGAAAAAAGCCGAACGCACCCGCGGCGATGCGTGGTTCTACTGGTGCCTTGGTGCGACTCTTTTCTCCCACGTCGTCGCCTTTTTCGGCATGAGCTACTTCGATCAGGTTCAATGTGAGTTCTACGCTCTGGTCGCGGTCATTGCTGCCTCTGCGTATTCCAGGAACCGTCCCGTGACCGGCAAACCGGTTTCCCGGCTCAAAAAGGAGTGGCAGGCCGCACCAGCCGCGGCGCCCGAGCCCCTTCCCGTCAGCCGTTCGCTTTTCAACTGAGTCCGTACCCATCTGCCCGAAGCGCCTTCACGGACGCAGGGCAGTCACCCCCCATCCCCCAACCAGGTTTCTCTAGAAGGCAAACCGCTATGCATATCCTCCACGTGGTGGGAGCCCGCCCCAACTTCATGAAGGTGGCTCCCGTTCTGCACGCGCTGAGCCGCCGCGCCGGCGTCCAGCAGACCCTCGTTCACACCGGGCAGCATTACGACGTCAGCATGTCCGATGTTTTCTTCACCCAGCTCGGCATTCCTCAGCCTGATATCAACCTGAATGTCGGCTCCGGCAGCCACGCGCGCCAGACCGCTGAGATCATGACCCGCTTCGAGCCGGTGGTGCTCGAGCAGAAGCCTGACATTGTCCTGGTCTACGGCGACGTGAACTCCACCGTGGCCGCCGCCCTGGTCTGCGCGAAGCTGGGCATTCGCATCGGCCATGTGGAAGCCGGATTGCGCTCCTTCGACTGGAAGATGCCTGAGGAGATCAATCGCGTCGTCACCGACCGCATCTCCGATCATCTCTTCACGCCGTCGCAGGATGGAGATGAGAACCTTCGTCGCGAAGGCGTCGCGCCGGAGAAGATCCACTTCGTCGGCAATGTCATGATCGACTCGCTGGTGCGGCTCTTGCCGGCCGCGCTGGAGCGGTCCTTCGAGGGACTGCCGCAGAAGTATGCGCTCGTCACTCTGCACCGTCCGTCCAATGTCGACGACTCCGCCATGCTGGGGCAGATCCTCGGCGCGCTGCGCTCCATCAGCCGGGAGATGGGCGTGGTCTTCCCCGTTCACCCGCGCACCCGGCAACGGATTGCCGATGCCGGCCTGCATGTGGAGGGTCTGCATCTCCTGGAGCCGCTGCCCTACATCGAGTTTCTGGCTCTGCAGCGCGGAGCCGCCGTCGTCATTACCGACTCGGGCGGCATCCAGGAGGAAACCACGTGGCTCGGCGTGCCCTGTCTGACCGTGCGCAACAACACCGAGCGCCCCGTCACCGTAACCCTGGGCACCAATGTCATCGTCGGCCAGGACATGCAAAGGCTGGAAACTGAGTTGGCGCGCATTGCCGCGGGCCATCTCCGCCAGGCCACCATCCCTCCGCTATGGGACGGCCGCGCGGGCGAGCGCATTGCCGATGTGCTGCAGGATCTGTTCGGCGGCGCGGCGCGGCGCAACGACACCGTCGAGGAAGCAGCGGCGCCCGCGGGCGTCGCCGGGCGCTGAATGAAGCCCACACAGCCAATTGGAGAACCCAGCGTGATCCCAGATTCCCATCCCGCGGGAGGGCCGGACGCTTCGGTCATCATCGTGACGTGGAATGCGAAGAAGTATGTGGAGATGTGCCTGCGCTCCCTGAGCCACGTCGACAACGTCTCCTTCGAGACGATTGTGGTGGACAATGCCTCAACCGACGGTACGCCGGAGCTGGTCGAGCGGGATTTCAGCCAGGTGCGGCTCATCCCCAGCGGCGGCAATCTCGGCTTCGCGAAGGGCAACAACATCGGCATCCACGCCAGCCGCGGCCGCTATCTTTGCCTGGTCAACTCCGATGTGATCGTTCCACCGGACTGTCTGAAGACCCTGGTCCGCTTCATGGACGCGAATCCTGCGGTCGGACTCGCCGGACCCGCTATGCTGGGCCCCCACGGGAGTGGTGTGCGCCGTTCCTGCATGCGCTTTCCCTCCCTGGCGAATGCGCTGGTGCGCGCTTTCGCGCTCGATACCGTCGGCCCCGTGAAATCGCTGGTGAAATCGCAGCTGATGACGGATTTTCATCACGACGACATTGCCGACGTCGACATTCTGAATGGATGGTTCTGGATCGCTCGGCGTGAAGCCGTGGACCAGGTAGGCCTGCTCGACGAGCAGTTCTTTATGTATGGCGAAGATGTGGACTGGTGCCGGCGTTTTCATCAGGGCGGCTGGCGCGTCGTCTTCTATCCCGCGGCCAGCGCCGTCCATTTCGGCGGCGCCAGCTCCAGCGTCGCTCCCGTGCGCTTCTATGTAGAACAGGAGCGGGCCAACATCCAGTACTGGAAGAAGCATCACGGGCCGGTCGCGACCGCCGCCTATTGTGCCATCGTTTTCCTGCACAATGTGGTGCGGCTGGTAGCCTATGCAATCGTGTCGCTTCTGGTCTCGAACAAACGACGGATCGCCGTAGCCAAGGCGCGCTGCAGCTGGTTTCTCCTGGGCTGGATGAGCGGCCTGCGCCGCCGCCCTCTTCGCAACAAGGAAGCCTGATCGCCTGGTTGGACCCGGAAGCTAAAACCAGGAATTCCCCTGATTCCTGCCAACACCCGGTTTTTCTCGATTCGGACAGGATTTTGTGAACATCGTAGAGCGAGTAACGAGTGTCGTAAAAAAGCAGATGCATGGCGATGCCCTGCGTGCCAAAGCTGCGCGCGGCGGCATGTCCCTGGGCACCGGGACGGCGGCCGAGCAGGTCTGCCGCTTCGCCCGCAACATGCTTCTGGCCCGCCTGCTGATGCCCAGCGCCTTCGGCACCATGGCCATCGTGATGTCGTCCTCGTCCATCATCACCGCCATCTCCGATGTCGGACTCGGACCGGCGGTCATCCAGCATCCGCGGGGAACCGAGGACTCCTTCCTCGATGCGGCCTGGTGGCTGGGACTGATCCGGGCTGTATTCATCTACGCGTTTGTCTTCGCCACCGCTCCCTGGGTCGCCCGCTTCTATGTCAATCCCCAACTGAACGGGCTGCTGCGCGTGACTCTGCTGGCCACCATCCTCGACGCCATGCTCAGCCCGCGCTCCAAGCGCATCCAGAAAGAGATGAAATTCGGCCGCTACGCGATGATCATCAACGGCGGCTCGATCCTCGGCGTCATTACCACCGTGGTGCTGGCCTTCGTCCTGCGCAGCGTCTGGGCTCTGGCCTTCGGCTATTGTGCTGAGAACATCTTCCGCTGCTTGTTCTCCTACATCCTTTGTCCGGGATTGCCCAGCCTCAAAATTGATCGCACCGCCTATCGGGAGCTCATCCACTTCTCCAAAGGCATGTTCGGCCTGTCCTTCCTCAACCTGGTCTTTTCGCGGGCCGACATCTTCGTTCTGGGCAAGCTGGTCACCGCCAATACGCTGGGCCTCTATACTCTCGCTGTCTATCTCGTGCAGACCCCGGCCACTTTCCTCATCAACATGATGGGCAGCCTCCTGTTGCCGGCTTTCTCTCACGTGCGGGGCGACAAGGAACGGTCCAACCGCATGCTCAGCAAAGTGACCTCCGGGGCCATTCTGCTGGGCGTTCCCATCGTTATGATGTTCTGGTTCTGCGGCTCTTCGGTGCTGACCGTGGTGTATGGCGCCCGCTATGCCGTAGGCGGAACCACGCTGGCCATCGCAGGCATCGTGGCGTTTCTCAACATCCTGAACAACTTCATCACGTCGCTGTTTTTTGCGGAAGGAAAGCCGGCGCTGCACCGGCGCGCTGTTGCTGCCTCGGCCGTTGTCATGGTCATCTGCATCTATCCCATATGTCACTTCATGGGCATTGTCGGCGGACAGGTCTCCGCCCTGATAGCCATCGTCGTCAGTTATCTGCTCCAGGTGGAGCGGGCTAGGGACGTTTCCGGCCTGCGCGTCACCCGCTACGCCCGGGCTCTTCTGCCCGCGATCTGCGTCTCCGGGGTCGTCGCCCTGGCCGGCGTTGGCACCCGCGTCTCCGGCCTCGTCCGCATTCCTGTCGCGGATATCGCCATCTGCTGCGCGGGCTGCGCCCTCGCTTACCTGCTCTATGTCCCCATGCTCAGCCGGATGCGCGAGCTGGTCTGACGCTCCTGCGAGAAAGCACCCGACCCCAGCGGTGAAGTCACACCGCAGGGCCGCCGATCGGGTGATTTGTTAACGTGAAAACAGCGGAAACGCGCAACACGGTGCGGAATTGAGGAGAGCGAATTTGGCAGCGCATAACCGTGAGTCGGCCATCTCCGGTGCCGGTGTCCTTGCATCGCCGAATGGCCACGCCGGGCCACGCACCCTGGCTGCTGCCGGTCGCGAGAGCGCCGGCCGTCCGTTCGAAATCGATCCCCTGACTGACCCGCGCTGGGGCCGCCTGGTCGACGAGCATCCGCAGTCCTCCATCTTCCACACGCCGCAGTGGCTTTCGGCTCTGCAGAATGCTTATGGATACCGGCCTCTGGTCCTCACCACCTCCGGCCCCGGGTCTCCGCTCACCAACGGCATCGTCTTCTGCGAAGTGAATTCCTGGCTCACCGGCCGCCGCCTGGTTTCTCTGCCCTTTGCGGATCATTGCGAGCCGTTGCTCGCGCAATCGTCTGACAGCGACTTGCCTCTGCTGCACGCTTTGGGGGAAGTGAGCCGGCGCCGCGTCAAGAGCGTCGAGCTCCGCCCGGTTTCCTGGGAGCCTGCCAATGCGACGGCTTTCCGGCGCAGCGATCAGTTCGTTCTCCATCGTGTGGATCTGCGCCCGCCCATCGAGACCGTCTATCGCGGATTTCACAAGGACTGTATCCAGCGCAAGATTCGCCGCGCCGAGCGCGAACAGCTCGACTATCAGGAAGGCGCTTCCGACGAGCTGCTGGAGAAGTTCTATCGGCTGCTCACCGTCACGCGGCGCCGTCATGGCCTTCCGCCCCAGCCCATCCGCTGGTTCCGCGCTCTTATCGGCGCATTCGGATCCCAGCTCAAAATTCGGACCGCCTCCAAAAATGGTATAGCGGTCGCCAGCATCCTCACCATCGCGCACCGCCGCACCACGGTCTACAAATACGGCTGCAGCGATCACACCGCCAGCCAGTACGGCGGGACGCCGCTGATCATGTGGCGAGCTATCCAGGATGCTCGCGCCGCGGGTCACGAAGTCTTCGATATGGGCCGCTCCGACCTCGACAATCCCGGCCTCATCGCTTTTAAGGAACACTTCGGCGCCCAACCCTCCTCGCTCCACTACTGGATGTATCCGGCCGCCCCATGGCGCGTGCGAAACGCCGGGGCCGGCCGGTTAAGCCACAAGATCATCTCCCTGGCTCCCGACAGCGTGCTGCAGATGGTCGGCAGGCTGCTCTACCCCCACATTGGTTAGCCGCAGCCGATCGCCTCTGCGGACGAAGGTCGCCGAAAAACGAAGATGCAGATGAGCCCTGTTGAAGTCAACGATCGTCCGGACACACGTTCGTCGTTCGCTCGCGTTACCGCCATCGATCCCTTCACGGATCCCCGATGGGAAGCGTTCGTCCTGCGCCTTCCGCAGGCAACGATCTATCACCATCCCGCATGGCTGCAGGTATTGCAGCGCGAATACGCGCAGGCAGGCGCGTTTCTGGCCTGCGAAGATCGCGATGGATCGCTGCTGGGTATCTTCCCCCTGCTCTATACGAAGGGTCTGCCCATCGGCGGCGGTCCGCTGACGGCGCCGCGGCTCTCGTCGCTGCCGCGCACGCCACTGGCTGGCCCGCTGGCCGTCGATAGTGCCGCCACCGTCGCGCTTCTGGAAGAAGCCCGCAATCGCGTTGCCCAGCGCCGCGGCATGTACCTGCAGATCAAAGCTTCCGGCGGCGACTTGACCGGCCTCGCGCAGGGCGTTGTGGCCAAACCATGGCGGTTCACCTACCTCCTCGCGCTTCCCGAGTCTTCCGCCGCGCCCTTCCGCATCAGCAACAGTCAGAATCGCGCCAGCATCCGGCGCGCCATCAACAAAGCGGCTGCCAACGGCGTGCAGGCGCGCCTGGCAGAAAACGAAGCTGACGTCCGCGCGTGGTACAGCCTCTATCTGGAGACCATGCGTCGCAACGTGGTGCCGCCTCGCCCTCTGCGCCTGTTTCTGGCCATGTGGCAGTTGCTGCGTCCCCTCGGCATGATGCGCCTGCTCCTCGCCGAGCAGGTCACGCCGTCAGGAGCGAAGATCCTCGGCGGCTGCATTTATCTGCTCTTTGGATCCACCTGCACCTACGCCTTCGGAGCATCGGGGACGGAAGATCTGAGCCTGCGCCCCAACGATCTGGTGCAGTGGCAGGCCATCAACGACGCCGTCGCTGAGGGCTACCGCGTCTTCGACTTCGGCGAGGTCCCCGAGGGCGACGCCAACCTGGCCCGCTACAAAGCCAAGTGGGGCGCCGAGCCCGTGCGCCTCCAGCGCTGCTACTATCCCGACATTCCGGATGACGATAGCGGCGGCGATGATGAAAAGCCCAGCCGCGCCCATCAGCTGGCTTCCGCGGTCTGGCGCCGCCTGCCTCTCCGGCTCACCGCCTGGACCGGCGACCGCCTCTACGCCCGACTCTGAATCCGGCGGACATCCGCAATCCTTCCTGTCATCATCTGCACCTTGAAGAGCGCCCAGTCCCTGCGGCGGTCGCGGAGCCGACCTGTGCCGGCCGTTCGCCGGCCATCGTCGCGATACCATACTTTTCAGAACGCAAGCATCTGCGCACCCAGGGAGTGAAACGGAATCGCCGGAATGTCCAGCCAGGATTTTGTTCTTATCACTGCGGCCCACAACGAAGCGGCCTACATCGAGACGACGATTCGCTCGATCGTCGAGCAGACCCTGCGCCCTCTGCGCTGGATCATCGTCAGCGATGCTTCCACCGATGCCACTGACGCAATCGTCCGCTCATGGGCAGAGCAGCATCCCTTCATCGAGTTGCTGCGCGTCGATCGCGCCCCGGAGTTCAGCTTCGCCGGCAAAGCCAACGCCATTGCTCTCGCCTGGGAGCGGCTCAAAGGCCTCGACTTCGGCTTCATCGGCATCCTCGACGCCGACGTCGCCTTCGACCCCGACTACTATCAGCGCCTCCTCCTCGAATTTCAGCAGGATCCCGCGCTGGGCCTCAGCGGCGGCTTCATCCATGAGACGGTCGACGGCGTCTTCGTCCCGCGCACCGGCAACCGGACGTGGTCTGTCGCCGGCGCAACCCAGCTCTTTCGCCGTCCCTGCTTTGAAGCCATCGGCGGCATCCAGCCTATGCAGTTCGGCGGCGAAGACTGGCGCGCGGAGGTATCTGCGCGCATGCTCGGCTATACCGTTCGCGCCAATCCCGACCTGCGCGCCTTCCACTATCGACACACCGGCAACGCCCGCAATCCCTACCGTTATGCCTTCCGCCAGGGCCGCATGGATCACGCCATCGGCGGCTACCCGCCCTTCGTCATCCTCAAGTGCGTTGGACGCATGAGAAGCCCGCGTACTTCTCTGCTGGCGCTGGCCCGCATCGGCGGTTTTCTCTGGTCCAGCACCGCCGGCCCCGCCCGTCCCGTCTCCCCGGATTTCGTTCGTTTCCTGCGCCGAGAGCAGCGAGCACGGCTCCTCGGCCGCGGTGATTCCCTCGAGCGAAACCTCCATCCCAAAAGCTCGTTGCAGTAATCGAGACAGTAATCTGTCGCTTCCCGATGCATTCGGTGCCGGAGCACCCGTCCGCCCATTCGTAATTCCGTAACCACCGCTGAGGTTACTGGTGTTACCGGAATTGCCTATCCCTCATCGATCCATGCCGTCCGCCCGGCTGGCCAGCGTCCGCCCCACCCCTTCCGCCGCCCTTGTAAGTAATTGCGCACACGGATGAAAGCCTCGAAAGCCCTCGCCCTGCCGTCCATCCGCGCTTTGCGCTGACCTCGTCCTCGCTTCATTCCAGCCCCTCCCCGCAGCCTCACGAGCCTCCCCAACGGCCCCCCGGGAGAATCGAAAGTTTTGCACCGAGATGCCCTACCGGGGTATTGCATTCGGGGACGGGATTAATAGAATGCGATCAACCTCTCATTCGGCCACTGCCCATGGGTAACTGACCAGTAATCTGTTCGCGCAGCTCGTCCGCGCTCACTCTGTTTCTGTGCCTTGGTATCAAAAAGCCTCCCCACGAGGAGAAGTAGCTAATGAACGCCTCTTTTGGAAGTCACGTGACCAATCCCGTCTCGACGCGCTCCGTTTCCCGCTTTGCTGGCTTCGCACGCCTGCAGGGAACTGCCTTCACCCTCCTCGTCCTGCTCCTCCTCGGCGCAGCCGCCTCGTCGCTCCGCGCTCAAACCGCGAACTACGCCGGCACCGTCAACACCTTCGACGCGGCACCCGCGACCACGGGGCCGGAAGGCGGCACGTTCGATTCCGCCGGAAATTTCTATGAGGCTGATGCGCTGAACGGAACGGTCTGGGAAGTTGCCGTCAACAGCGGCAACTATCAGACCCCGGTCCAACTCGTGCCCAACGGTACGTTCCAGCACCCGTTGAACGTCGCCGTCGATCCCGGCGGCAACGTGTGGGTCGCTGACCTTGGCACCACCACCGGACAGGTCTACGAGATCGTGAATACGGGCGGCACGCTGGCCACCGCCGCCACCGCCATCACCGGCGGCACTGCCTGGGTCAACCCTGCCGGCATCTTCGCTGACGCGGCGGGCAACATCTGGGTCACCGACAATGGCGCAGGGACTCTCTCCGAGATCACCGGCGCCAACCCGACGTGGACTGTCACTACCGAAAACACCGGGCTGGGCTCGCCCTACGGTCTGACCATCGATCCCTCGTCCGGCACGATGTACATCGCCTCCGGCAGCCACATCGAGTCCATCGATACTCCTCCTTACACTGCCCCCCCGACTCAGATCGGTCCGGCGTTGAGCCTCCCGCTGAATGTCTCCATCGACGCCTACAAGAATCTGTGGGTCGCCGAATATGATGCGAATGCGGTGGCGGAACTCACCGTTGCCAGCGGCTACACCACTGCCGAAACCTGGGGCACCGGTTTGAATGGCCCGGTCCAGGCTTTGCCCGATAATTACGGGAACATCATCGTCCCCAACTACCCGGGTGGCCCCGTCGATCAGCTCTCCACCGGCGCCGCTTCCCTTGGATCGACCGCGGCAACCGCCGGTTCCACGACGGCCACCGTCACGTTTAATTTCACCGGGACTTCCACCTCGATCGGCACGCCCGTCATCGTCTCGCCGGTGACAGGCGAGTTCACCGACGCCGGAACCGGTACCTGCACGACCACCAATGGCATCGCGAATCCCTATCTTGCCGGTACCAGCTGCACGGTCGTCGTCGGGTTCGCGCCCACATTAACGGGCATGCGAAGCGGCGCCGTGAAGCTTGAGGACACTACAGGCGTCGTGCTGGCCACCGCTTACGTGTATGGCTTTGGCACCGGGCCGCAGATCACCTTCGACGCTATCGGCCAGCCTCCCACAGCCTTCTCCGCCACCTTCAACGCTCCCAGCGGCCTCGCCGCCGATGGCGCCGGCAACGTCTATGTCGCCAATACGGATGCGAATCAGATCCTCGAGGAGCCGGCCGGCACGGCCTTCGCCACCAGTTCCGTGCTGAGCCCGCAGGGCGTCGCGGTCGATGCTCTGGGCAACGTCTTCATCGCCGACACCGGCAACCATCGCGTTGTGGAGATAGTGAATGGCACTCTGACCCAGCTGGCCACCTCCTTCACCTTCTCCAGCCCGACTGCCATCGCTCTCGACCAGAATGGCAACGTCTTCGTGGCTGATGGCGGCTCCAACAATGCCATCGAGGAGATTCTTGCCGTCAACGGCTATACCAACGTCAGGACTCTCACCACCACGTCCACGACTCCCCTGGGGATCGCTGTCGATTATTACGACGATGTTTATTACGTGACGTCGGGCGCCACCACGGTAACCCGCTTGCAGAACGTGAATGGCGTCATTCCCGCTTCGCCCACCTCGACGACCATCGGAACTTTCACCAGCGCCACCGCCGTCGCTGTGGATGGCAATAACAATCTCTACGTCCTCGATGGCGGAACCACGATCTCCGAGTTCTCCTACACAGGGTCGTCTCCGTATTACGCCAATACCCCGTCCGAGGAGATCATCACCGGTCTCACCAATGCGGCCGGCATTGCCGTGGATGGCAAAGGGAACGTCTACTACACGAATGCGGGCACGGACAACAAGACCTACAAGATCGACCTGGCCGACGCTCCCACGCTCACGTTCAATGCCAGCGCCTACCAGACCACCAGCAGCGACAGTCCGAAGTCGGTGGTGATCGCCAACCTTGGCGGCGGCAGCAGTTCGACTCTTAACTTCGCCAGTCTGGCTGTGACCACGACGACCGGCGGCGCCACTAACAGCTTCGCTGAGGTCGCCGGTTCCGGCACTCCGGCGGACTGCTCATCCACCCCCAGCCTCGCGCCCGGCACTGCCTGCGATCTCAGCCTCAGCTTCACGCCGCAGGCCTCCGGAGCTATTGCCGGCACGGCGATCGCGACGGACAACAACCTGAACGCCACGGCTGTCGCGCAGACCATCACCCTGAACGGCGGCGGCCTGATTATACCCACGTTGTCTGTGAGCAATCCTTCGGTCACTTATAACGGTGCGGCCCAGGCAGCCACCGTAGTCCCGTCTGTGCCCGGGACCGTCAGCAACGTCATGTACAACGGCTCCGCAACTGTGCCGACGGCTGCCGGCACCTATGCGGTCACAGCGGACTTCGTCCCATCCGACCCCACCACCTACAGTTCGCTCACCGGAGCTTCGGCGGGCGACTTCGTCATCAACAAGGCGACTCCCACGCTCTCCGTCTCAAACTCGCCTGCTCCCTACACCGGGAGCCCGGTGGCAGCGAGCGTAGAGGGATCGGTTTTGGGTACGGTCAGCGCGGTTCTTTACAACGGCTCGTCGACGGTTCCAACCGCGGCTGCGACCTACGTCATCACCGCGAGTTTCGTGCCGAACGACACCACTGACTACAACTCCCTGACAGCGGCTTCGGCGGGCGACTTCGTCATCGGCAAAGTGACTCCGACGCTCTCCATCACAAACTCGCCGGTGACCTACAACGGCAACCCACAGGCCGCAACCGTCATGGGCTCGGTCCCCGGCACACCCAGCAGCGTTCTGTACAACGGCTCCGCAACCGTGCCCACAGCGGCCGGATCCTACACGGTCACCGCTAACTTCACGCCCAACGATCCAGCCGATTACAACAGCCTCACGGCTGCATCCGCCGGCACCTTCGTCATCAGCAAGGCGACCCTGACCCTTTCCGTCTCGAACTCTCCGGTCATCTATACCGGCGTGGGACAGGCGGCTACCGTCGTGGCCAGCGCAGCAGGGATTGCCGGTCATGTGGCGGGCACCCCGAGCGCGGTTCTCTATAACGGATCTGCGACTCTGCCCATCGCTGCAGGCAGTTACCCTGTCACCGCAACCTTCACTCCGACGGATGCCGTCGACTACAGCACGGTCACGGCCGCCTCGGCGGGCAATTTCGTCATCAACAAGGCGACTCTGACCCTTTCCATCACGAACTCGCCGGCCACGTATACCGGCGTGGGTCAGTCGGCCGCCATCGTGGCCACTGCGGCAGGCATCACCGGCAATGTGGCCGGCACTCCGAGTGCGGTTCTCTATAACGGATCCGCCACTCTGCCCATCACGGCCGGCACTTACCCCGTTACCGCAACCTTCACTCCGACGGATACCGTTGACTACAGCACGGTCACGGCCGGCTCGGCGGGCAGCTTCGTCATCGGCAAGGCCACGCCCACCTTGTCCGTCAGCAACTCACCCGTGACGTATAACGGCACCCCCCAGGCAGCCACCGTCATCGGATCTGTCCCCGGCACGCCCAGCAGCGTTCTCTATAACGGTTCGGCCACCGTTCCGACTACGGGCGGAACGTATGCCATCACCGCGAACTTTGCGCCCACCGACACGGTGGACTACAACACCCTCACCGCAGCCTCGGCCGGCAACTTTGTCATCGGCAAGGCCACCCCAACCCTGCATGTGACGAACTCCCCGGTGAACTTCACCGGCACTGCGCAGGCCGCAACCGTGGCCGGCTCGGTCCCCGGTACGCCCAGCGCGGTTCTCTACAACGGTTCGGCGACTGTGCCGTCCGCGGCAGGGACCTACGCGATCACCGCGAACTTCGTTCCCACCGATACCACCGACTACGCCTCTCTTACGGCGGCCTCGGCCGGTAACTTCGTCATCAGCACCATCGCTCCCACCATCACCTTCACCATTCCGAACCACACCTTCGGCGATGCTCCCTTCGTTGTCTCCGCGACGTCGAACTCTACCGGCGCGATCAGCTATTCGGTGGTTTCCGGTCCTGCGACCCTCGTCGGCGCCACGGTGACTCTGACCGGAGCCGGCACCGTCGTCCTGAAAGCCTCGCAGCTGGCCGCTGGCAGCTACATCGCCGGTTCACAGAACGCCACCTTCATGGTCACCGTGGGTACGCCTGTCATCACCTGGCACGCCCCCGCCGCCATCGCCTACGGAACGGCGCTCTCCGCCACCCAACTCGATGCCACCGCCAACGTGGGCGGCACCTTCCTCTACACGCCGGCTGCCGGAATCGTCCTGCCCGCCGGCGCCAACCAGACCCTCTCCGTCGCGTTCACGCCCACTGACACCACCGACTACAAAGCGACGACGGGCACCACCACCATCACCGTCACCGGCGGGAGTCTCACGGTCTCGGCGAATAACGCCACCCGCGTCTACGGTACCGCCAATCCCACGTTCTCCGGGTCCGTCACCGGCGCGCAGAATGGCGATACCTTCACCGAATCCTTCGTGACCTCGGCCACAATAACCTCGAACGCCGGCACCTACGCCATCGTGCCCAGCGCCGCCGGGACTAACCTTGCCGACTACACAGTCGTCACCGACAACGGCACTCTCACCATCACCAGGGCGAATACCACCACCGGCCTTACCGCGAGCGGCAGCACGGTGAACCCCGGAGCCACGGTCACCCTCACGGCGACTGTTGCCTCGGCCACCTCGGGCACGCCCACCGGCACCGTCAGCTTCTATGATGGCACCACGCTGCTCGGCACCGGCACCCTCACCGGCGGCGTCGCCACCTACGCCACCACCACCCTGGCGGCCGGCGTATCGCATACCATCACCGCCGTCTATGGCGGCGACATCAACTTCAACGGCAGCACGACCACCACCTCCACCGGCATCACGGTGGGCGTGCTCGACTTCACCCTGGGCACTCCGACCCCGGCCAGCCAAACCGGCTCCGCGGGCACGGCTTTCACCTACTCGTTCAGCGTCACCCCCACCTACGCCTCGTATGCGGGCACGGTGAACTTCACGGCCACCGGACTTCCTTCCGGGACTGTGGCCACCTTCTCGCCCGCGTCGATTCCGGCCAATGGCGGCCCCCAGACGGTGAGCCTGATCCTGGCCACCGCCGCCGGGAGCGCGGCTCTCGTCCATCCCTCCACGCCAGGGCGCGGCCTGATCCCGGTCGCGCTGGCCTTCCTCTTCCTGCCCCTCGCCGGCACGAAGAGAATGCGGCGTGAGGGACGCCGGTTCGGCCGTATGGCCTGCCTGCTGCTTCTCGTCCTCGCCGGCCTCGGCGCCACCGTAGCCCTCACGGGTTGCGGCTCCCATGCCGGTTTCTCCAACAACGCACAGAGCTACACCGTCACCATCACGGCGACCAGCGGCGCCATCCAGCACACCGCCACGGTCAACCTCGATCTCAACCAGTGAGTCACCGTAGCCTTCCCAACATGGCCGGATCCCGCATGGGTCCGGCCATTTTCCTGCCCTCTCTTGCCCCTTTCGTGTTATCCCGTGAACGGCCATCGGGGATACAACCCGGCCCGCCGGCGCGTTACGATGCGACCAGCGCTCGAAGATTCTCCGGGGTGGTACAAAAGCGTAAGAGCCGGTTCGTCCATTGCCGAATACTCTTTCATCGTTCTTCCTAACCAGCGATTGCAGGTGATCCATGTCTATGACTTCTGTTGAGCCCACCACCGAATTTCTCCAGCGCATCCAGTCCCGCCAGGCCCGCATCGGCATCGTCGGCATGGGCTACGTCGGCCTCCCGCTCTCTCTGCTTTTCAGCGAACAGAGCTTCCGCGTCACCGGCTTCGATATCGACCCACGCAAAGTCACCACCCTCAATGAGGGCGGCACCTATATCGTGCGCATCCCTGAGACGGAGATCGCGCTGGCTCGCGAGAAGGGTTTCACCGCTACCGCCGACTACACCCGGATCGAGCAGATGGACGTGGTCATCATCTGCGTGCCCACCCCGCTGAACGACTACCATGAGCCCGACCTCAGCTACGTCACCGGCACCGTGAAGAGCATCGCTCCCCACGTGCACGAAGGCCAGCTCATCATTCTGGAAAGCACCACCTATCCCGGCACTACCGAAGAAGTCGTCGTCCCGCTGCTGGAAAAGGGCAACCCCGCCGGCCTGCGCGTGGCCCGCGACGCTTCTGCTCCCGGCTTCTATGTCGCCTTCTCGCCCGAGCGCGAAGATCCCGGCAACGACTCGGTCGCCCGCCGCGATATTCCCAAGGTGATCGGCGGCTGCGGAACCGTCGCCCGCGAGCTCGCCTCGGCGGTCTATGGCTCCATCTTCAACCGCACCGTGCCCGTCTCGTCGCCCGCCGCGGCAGAGATGACCAAGCTCCTCGAGAACATCTACCGCTGCGTCAACATCGCGCTCGTCAACGAGCTCAAGCAGCTCTGCCTGCGCATGGACATCGACATCTTCGAAGTCATCGACGCCGCCAAAACCAAGCCCTTCGGCTTCCAGGCCTTTTACCCCGGCCCCGGCCTCGGCGGCCACTGCATTCCCATCGATCCCTTCTATCTCTCCTGGAAGGCGAAAGAGTTCGACTTCCGCACCAAGTTCATCGAGCTGGCCGGCGAAATCAACATCGGCATGCCCTACTTCGTCGTCGAGAATGTCATGGAGGCTCTCAGCCGCCAGGGCAAAGCGCTGAAAGGCTCCCGCATCCTCATTCTCGGCATGGCCTACAAGCGCGACATCGACGATCTGCGCGAGTCGCCGTCGCTCACCATCCTCGAGCTGCTGCAGAAGCGCGGCGCTCACGTTGAATACAACGACCCCTTCTGTCCCACCGTGGGCCACGGCCGCAAATACGACCTCAACATGACCAGCACGCCCCTGGAAAAGATTCCGGAGTTCGACTGCGTGGTCATCGTCACCGACCACACCCAGTACGACGTTCCGGCCATCGTGAAGCAGGCGAAGCTGGTCGTCGACACCCGCAACGCCACCCGCGGCATCGACGCCCCCAACGTCGTCCGCTGCTGAGCCGGCAGTCAGCCAGCCCGGCCGCCCAGGAAAAAGGCCCGCCAACCGGCGGGCCTTTTCTTTTGGTGCGCGGACGCCGACCCTGATAGGGTACCGGCTCAAACGCAGGACTATTGCGGCTTTTGGGAGCCGTACAGAATCGTCGACTCCACGGTGAACTTGTGATAGTTCCGGAAGTCCATGGTGTTGACGTACTGGTGCGACGAGTCCTGCATGCGGAGCTCGGAGCGGAATGGGAGCACATAATTGCGGCCTGCTATGGCGATGGCCTTGTACTCGATGGCGATCTCCGATTCGCGGATGGGAAAGCCGGGGGGCAGTTGAACGCGGTACTTCATGCGGAGGACGGAGAGCGTGGCGGCGTCGACCACCACACGGCCGGCATAAGGAGCCACCACCAGGCGGCCCGAATCGCGGTCAACAACGACGGCGCCGTGCTGCGCGGGGACGCGGAACGAGTAGTTGTAGACGCGGTGGCCGTGCAGGGTGCCGGGACGCTCCCAGGCGAATACCGTGCCGGATGCTGGAGCGAAGGTGTTGTGCAGGTCGCTGCCGAACTCGCCCACGCTGATGGCCCCCTGCAGCTGCATGTGCTTGATGCCCGCAACCTTCCTTCCGTTGACGGCCACAACGGTGTAGTTCTCCTTATGGTCGATGAAGGTGAGGCGCTCTTCGATGACGTCCTCAGAGTTGGGATCTGAGCCCATCGTGGCGGGCAAGCCGGCGTGCGAGCTGCGGCCCTCCATACCGGTGAGACTGCTGCTGAGGTCGCCGGTCCCGGAGACCGTCCGGCGGGTGAGCTGGGTACACATGAAATCGGGGAGATTCTGCGTGTACCGGAGGGCCGAGGCACGGACGCCCTCGAGGATTTTGGCCTGCTCGGGGGAGAGCGGTGCAGAAGCCGCAAGCCCGGCCGGGCACGCCACCAGCAGCAGGGAAAGCACGGGGATCGCGAAGGAGTTCACGATGTCCGCCTGCCTGGAATGAAGCCAGGCTCGACCATCTGGCCACTATAGTCGATTGCGCGCACCAGGGGCTTGCAACAGGGGCGCTTCTATCTTGATCAACCAGGGAAATGGCGAAAGGCCCGCCGATGCGGCGGGCCTTTTTCCTGGCGCGCGGACCAGCCTACGGAATCGCCCCCGTCCACACGTTCGACGGCACGCTCTCCACCCCCGACGCATCCACGCTCGTCACCTCATAGCTGTAGGAGAGCCCGCTGGCCACACTCGCATCCGTATACGTCGTTGTCGCCACGGCCGAGCTGGTCAGCAGAACGAAGGAGCCGCCCCCGGTGGACCGATACACTTTGTAGCCCACCACCGCATCCGTCGAGCTGGCCGGCGCGTTCCACGTCAGCGCTACCGTGTAGGTCACCGTCGAAACCCCGGTGCCGCTCAGGTTGATCACCGCCGTCCCGCCCGAGGTCGCGTTGCTCGACAGCGTCACCGTTCCCGTTGCCGCGCCCGCCGCCGTCGGATCGAACTCCAGATCCAGCGTCGCCGTCTGTCCCGGATTCAGCGTCACCGGGAACGTCGCCTCGGACATCGCGAACCCTGTCCCCGCCAGCGTCCCCGCGCTGATGGTCAAGGCCGTGGTTCCTGACGAGGTCAGCGTCACCGTCTGCGTCGCCGGTGTATTTAAATCCACACTGCCGAACGCGACTGTAGTCGAGCCGACCGTCAGCGCCGGTCCGCTGATGCTCAGCTGCAAAGCGAAGGTCTTCGTCACTCCGCCCGCGGTTGCCGTAAGGGTCGCCGTCGTGGCCGTGGTCACGGCGGTGGCCGTCGCGGTAAACGCCGCGGTGGTCGCGTTGGCCGCCACCGTCACGGAAGCCGGCACCGTCACCGCGCTGTTACTGCTGGCCAGCGCAACCGCCAGCCCGCCCGCACCCGCCGCCGCATTCAGCGTTACCGTGCATGCATCCGTCGTCGCGCCGGTCAGGGATGCATCCGTGCACGAAACCGTGCTCAGCGCGCCCGTCGCCGCTGCTGTCCCTGTTCCGCTCAGCGTCACGGTGCTCGTCACGCCGGTACCCGCGGTGCTGCTGATCGTGATGGAGCCGCTCGCCGCCGCGGCGCTGGTCGGCTCAAACTTCACCGTCAGCGTCACCGTCTGTCCCGGATTCAACGTGGTCGGGAAAGTTCCTCCCGTCATCGTGTAGTCCGTACCCGCCAGCGTGGCTGAATTGATCGTCACCGCCGACGTCCCCGATGACGTCAGCGTCACCGTCTGCGTCGTCGATGTGTTCACCGTCACGTCGCCAAACGACAGGCTGGTCGTGCTCAGCGTCAGCTGCGGCGATCCGCCCGTCAGCTGCAGGGCAAACGTCTTGGTCAGGCTGCCCGTGGTCGCCGCCAGCGTGGCCGTCGTGGTGGTGCTCACCGCCGTCACCGTGGCCGTAAAGGTCGCGCTGGTCGCGTTGGCCGCTACCGTCACTGAAGCCGGCACCGTCACCGCGCTGCTGCTGCTCGACAGGTCAACCACCTGCCCGCCGTCGCCGGCCGCCGCGCTCAGCGTCACCGTACACGCGTCGGTACCGGCAGCCGTATACGCACTTGTGCTGCACGAGAGGGCGCTCAGCACCCCCGGCGAAGCATCTCCGGTTCCGCTCAGCGCTACCACCTCGGTCGCGCCGTTGCCTGCATTGCTGGCGACGGTCAGCGTGCCCGTCGCTGCTCCTGTGGCTGTCGGGGTAAAGTGCACGATCACCGTCGTCGACTGCCCTGGATTCAGCGTGACCGGGAAGCTTCCCCCCGTCACCGTGAAGCCCGCGCCCGTCAGCGTCGCCGAACTGATCGTCAGCGCCGCCGTACCCGACGAGGTCAGCGTCACCGCCTGCGGTGTCGCGCTGCTGTTGATGATCACATCCCCAAACGACAGGCTGGCCGAGCTCAGGCTGATCGCCGGCGATCCTGAAGCCGGCGGCACATTCAGCTGCAGCGAGAAGTCCACTGAGGCCCCGCCCGCAGTCGCCGTCAGCGTCGCGCTCTCGGCCGCGCTTACCGCCGAAGCCGAGGCGCGGAAGGTCGCGCGGGTCGCATTCTCCGCCACCGTCACCGATGCCGGCACTGTCACCGCATCGCTGGTGCTCGTCAGCGTCACCGCCTCACCGCCCGTGGGCGCCGCTCCGCTCAGCGTTACCGTGCACGAATCCGTTCCCGCGCCCGTCATGCTGGCGTTGTTGCAGGTCAGGCTCTGCACCGCCTGCACCGTGGGCTGCGTGGGTTGCGTTGTAGTAGAAGTGGATTCCGTATACGTGTAGTCGGAGCTCTGCCAGTTGCCGTTGATCTGCGAAAGCAGGCGCGCATACACCTTCGCTCCGCTGGTGGGCAGCCCCGTCACGTTGGCTGAAACTGTGCTGGCCGTGGTGCTGGCCGCCGCATACGTGCCCACGTTCGCTGACCCCGCGCCCGTCGTCCCCAGCCATAATTGATAGGCCGACACGCCGCTGCCCGCGCTCCACGTAAATGTCGCCGCCGCTCCCGTCAGCGTGCTCCCCGGCGTCGGGCTCACCATCGACGCCGGCGAGGTCGCCGGTGCCGTCGTTCCCGTCGCTACCCCCGTCCCGCTCAGAGCGACCGTGCCGCTGCCTCCCGTGGACGCATTGCTGGTGTACTGCAGGTTCCCGGTCGTCGCCCCCGCCGCCGTCGGCGCGAACGCCAGACTGATCGTCACCGTGCTCTGGGCCGACACCGCGATCGGCAGCGAGCCCAGCCCGCTCATCGAAAACGACTGCCCGCTCACCGTAATGGCCGAAATATCCACCGACGCCGTTCCGCTGTTCGTCAGCGTCACAGAGGATGTCCCCGTCTTGCCGATTGTCACGTTCCCGAACGCCACCGTGGTCGAAGAGGCCACCAGCGTCCCGCTTCCCGATGCGGCCACTGCCGGCGTCGTCACAATCGAGCCGCAGCCCGACAGCACCATCGGCAGCCATCCACCCGCCACCGCCAACAGGACTGCACCCCACCTTCGTCCCCGGCCCGATTTGGGCGAGCGCCGCGACGATCCGGAACGTCTGGAGAAGAAGGAAGAAGAAAAAAGGCCTTCAGGGCGCAGGGGGGAACTCAGCCGTACCGCTTGCATCTACCTCACCTCAAACAAAAAAGCGTTCAAAAACGAGCAGAAAAGAAAAAACCAGAACAAAAGCCGCAGACCGCGGTTCCTTTTCGGGATCCAAAAGCTGCATCCCGGATCGGGCTTGCCCATGCACAACGGGTGCCCCGGTTACCTTGGCCTGTTCAAAGAGCGAACTGAGCGAATGTTTGTTGCTTCGCCTGAAGGCACGTAGGTCACCACTCTTTTCGACAGGCCGTTACCTAGGTCATATCGTTGTAAATCCACCACTTTTGTGGTGGTTAACGACGTCGTAATCGTGGCAGTTACTAGCAAGCCAATCACCCTTCGGTGTAAGAATTGCCGGAGTTGTAGCGAAATCTTACCAGCGAAAGTAATCGAGTCATTGGTTACTATAGTGCCATTTGCACAGAAATATGTGCACCGTGGGAATCATGGGTAACATTCGCGCGTCAGCCCCTCAGCGGCCGCCGACGGACAGAAGCTGCAACGCTTCGCCTGGGCCGCGCCGGAGGGGAACCGAAGGGATTCAGAAGGATGGATCGGTGAGCGCCGCTAACCGACGCGCTCTCCGCACTCCGCAGAGCCGGCCCGCGCACGATCCTCGACGCGGCAAAAACGATGCGATATTCTCAACTGGAGACGCGAACTTCCACCGCGATACGGAGAGGTGGCAGAGCCCGGTTGAATGCACCTGACTCGAAATCAGGCATACTCGTAAGGGTATCGGGGGTTCGAATCCCTCCCTCTCCGCCATCCACCCCGCGCGCTCTCCCCCTGAAAATTCCTCTCCGCCGCTGA
>DATAWD010000053.1:0-21366 GCA_036267395.1 Acidobacteriaceae bacterium
GTGGATCTGCAGGAGCAGGTGGAGCTGGTCTCGCTCATCGGCGACATCGCCCTCAACGAAGGCAAGCCAACCGTGCATGCGCACGTCACCATCGCACGGCGGGACGGAACCACCCGCGGCGGCCACCTGCAGTCCGCAACGGTGCGGCCAACCTGCGAGGTGGTTCTGACGGAGAGCCCGGAGGCCCTGCGCAAGCAGGTGGATCCTGAGTCAGGCCTGCCCCTGATTAAGGTCTAGCCCGTAGCTTAGTTGTCCCGGTGCTTCCGCATGTAGACTTCGAATTTTTTCGCTGCCCGCCGGCGCTTCCACCGGTAGTAGCGGTTGCGCAGGCCATAAACGGATTCCGATCCGGCGACAGCGAATCCGCGCCGCGGCGAGAATTTGATGTAGATGTAGCCGAAGAGCGCGCCGCCCAGCTGGGAGAAGGCGAAGACCTTCTCCGCCGAGAAGAGCATGGCCAGCGCGATGAGCATGTAGACGGCGACCAGATATTTCGCCTTGATCATCATCGGCAGCGGAAACATCATGAACTCCATGTCGGCATAGAGGACGCCGAAGGCGATCAGCAGGCCGAAGATCCCGCCCCAGATCCCAATCAACGATCCCCCCGACTGCGGCAGCGCCAGATAGAGGGCGAGCGTCGCGAGGCCGGCGCCCAGCACGGAGAAGAAGAAGAGTTCGCCCATCCAGCGCGCGCCGTGCGCCTGCTCCAGAAAGCTGCCCAGGAACCACAGCGACATCAGTTCGAAGGCGGTGTTCAGAATGCCGGCGTGGATGATCCAGTAGGTGCCCAGCTGCCAGATCCAGCCGTGGTGAAGCACCAGTGCGGGATCGAGGGCCAGCACTCCGGCGATTTCTGCCGCGACCAGGCGATCGGCCACGCCCAGAATCAGCAGGATAAAGTAGGCGGCGAGATTCCACAGGATCAGCGTCCGGGTCAAACCGCTGAAGCTGGGAAGGCCGAGAATTCCTGAAGAGAGGCGAGGCACGAAATTATTGTCTCATTGGCCTCGCGTCGGTCGTGGAGCCGGCCAGGGGACCACGGCCGGGCTGCGGTGCCCTTTGCTGTCGACGGCGCGCACCCCGAAAATCACATTGTCTTTGGAAACCGGGATGGTGATGGAGTAGTGTCCGTCGCTGGCGGAGTACTTGCCTTCGGCAACGGAGGCGAGGCGGTCAGCGGGGATGGAGCGGGTCCAGTCCGGAGCGGCCGTGGGGCGCCAGACAATCTCGTAATGCGTATCGGCGGGCGCGCCGGTGGCCGCATCCCAAACGATCTCCGTATTGTCGATGGCGTTGGTGAAAACATGGGGCGGAGGCGGATACTGCACGTTCACCGGCGGCGGCGGCGCGCTGGCCAGTGAGGCCATGCTGGCAGCATTGAGGCGGGCCACGCGCCCCATGTAGTCAAAGTTGTCGTATTGGATCAGGTCGCCGTACTGCACGCCATCTTCGACGCGGACGTTCTGGTGCTGGTGGTTGAAATCTTCCCGCCACTCGGTGAAGCGCACCGCGGCAAAGCCTTCCCGGTTAAACGACGAGTGGTCGCCGCCGCGCATGAAGCGATCGAGCCGGAACTCCAGTACCGGCTCAAGCCCCGAGGCGATTGGCTTGTCGCTGTAGGGTGTGGGCGCGCCGGTGTAGGTGCGGCCCACGTCAACGATGGCGCGCGCCAGCTCCCTGGAGGGCGAATCGCTCTCGTAGCCGAGCGCGAGAGTTCGGCGGATCTCTTCCGGCGACGCCGTGGCCGGCACGTTTTCTGAGAAGACCCGGACCGCATGGGGATCCTGATACTTGTCTCCGGGCGTCCGATTGCCGCCCACGATGTCGTTGTTGAGCACTCCTTCCAGCTGCCAGTTGTCCTGCTTCGCCAACTCGGCCAGATGCCTGCTGCCCAGCAGGCCCTGCTCCTCGCCGGCCACGGCCACGAAGACCAAAGTAGCGGGCACTTTGATCTTCGAGAGAACGCGCGCGCACTCCAGCGAGACGGCGGTGCCGCTGGCATCGTCGTTGGCGCCCGGAGCTTCGCCGTGCGTGTCGAAATTGCTGCTGTCGCGCGAGTCGTAGTGGCCGGTCACCAGCAGCATGCGGCCCGCCTGGGACGGATCGGCGCCGCGCAGAATGGCGTAAACGTTGGTGATCGTGGTGGGCTGGGTGACGCGCGCAATGGCGCCGGGCAGCGGCGGCTGCGTGAAGGTGTCGCGGTGCACTTCGAGGCAGCCATGGCAGGCGCTGGAGATCTCCCTGAACTGCGACTCGATCCAGTCCGCCGCAGCGGTGACGCCAGTACCGGCGGGCAGGTCTTTATCCATGCTGGAAAGCGTGCTGCGATTGTGGAACCTCACCAGACTGGCAATCGTATGCTGAATGTGCGCGGGCGCAATCTGCGCGAGGGCGCGCTGGATGGCAGGATCGACGGGCATGGGACGAATCGGGGCGCCGATGGCATCCAGATCGCGGTGCGCGGCATCGGCTGAAGAGGTGCGCGTTTGTGCGCGAGCGGTGAAGAGGAGGGTGGGCAGGAGCAGGGCACAGGCAAAAACGCGGCGGGCTTCCATGCCTATCGAGTATGCCCTGGAGATGCACTCCATGGCACGCTTGACGCGCGGGCCGATTCTCTTCAAAACTAGCGAAGGCAACTGCCGAACGCGGAAGCGCGGCTCGACAAGCAGCCTTCGGACCCAGCGCCACCCAGCTCAGATTCTGCAACCTTTTCATTCCGGCTGCGTCATTCGGATGGATTCTTATATCGTTAACCGTTCTCCTGGTGGAGGGACTCATGCCAATTTGCCCTGAATGCGAAACTGCTCTGGATTTTGACGAAGAAGAAGCGGAAGAAGGTGATGTGGTCGTCTGTGACGAGTGCGGAACCGAATACGAGATCGTGGCCACCGATCCTCTGGAACTCAGCAAGGTCGAAGAGGGCTACGAAGACGAGGAAGAAGTCGGCGAAGAGGAAGAGGAGTAGCAATGATGCGAAGCGCACGATCATCCCGGGCAGTACCGGGCGCGCGGCTGGTGGTGTATGCGGCGGTGCTGGTGGTTCTGGCTGCGCTGCTGCCCGCCGCCAGCGCCCAGAGTTTCGGACTGAAGAACGTACAGGGCAAAGTGCTGGACGGGGCCAACGCGCCCATCAACGGCGCCATCGTCTACCTCGACAACAAGCGCAACGGCAACATCAAGACGTTCATCTCCACCCAGGACGGCAGCTACCGCTTCGCCGATCTCTCGGCCGACACCGACTACAGCCTGTGGGCGGCCTTCCACGGGAAGAAGAGCAGCCAGAAGACCGTGAGCTCTTTCGATTCCCGCAAGCAGATCAACATCGATTTGCACGTCAAGTGAAACCGCTGACCGCCTGCCTGTGACAAGGATGCCGTCGGCCGATCCCCGTCTTCAGCCGTGATCGCAGCCAATAAAAACGCCATCCTCGCGGATGGCGTTTCTGTGTTTCTGCGCTGTGGCTTACTGTTCTCGCTTCCAGTTCACCAGATCCCCCAGCGTGGTGGTGGAGCTGGAAACCGGCTGTTTGTAGGCTTCCACATCGGCGCGGCTGGCTTCATCGCCACTCACGGCCCGCAGGCTGAGAGCGACCTTCTTCTCTTCCGGATTCATCCGGATGATCTTGAAGTCGTGCTCCCCACCCTGGTCCAGCTTGAGCGGAGCGCCGTGCACATCGGTCGCTTCGGAGACATGGCAGAGGCCCTCGACACCTTCGGCGATTTCAACGAAAGCACCGAACTGCGCCGTCCGCAGAATCTTCCCCTTCACCACATCGCCCACGCGATGCTGCGCAAAGAAGGTCTCCCAGACGTCGGGCTGCAGCTGCTTGACGCCCAGTGACAGCCGCCGGTTCTCCGGCTCCACGCCGAGGACGACAGCCCGCACCTTCTCTCCCTTCTTCAGCACTTCTGAGGGGTGCTTCACGCGCTTGATCCAGCTCAGGTTGCTCACGTGCACCAGGCCGTCGATGCCGTCTTCAATTTCGATGAAGGCTCCAAAGTCGGTCAGATTGCGGACCCGGCCTTCCACTGTGGACCCGGTCGGATACTTGTCGGCCAGGTGCTCCCAGGGATTTTCCAGCAGCTGCTTCATGCCCAGAGAGATCCGGCGGTCGGCGGGATTCACGGCCAGAATGACCGTCTCCACCTCGTCGCCCGGCTTCACCAGCTTCGACGGATGCTTCATCCGCTTCGACCATGTCATCTCCGAGACGTGGACCAGGCCTTCAATGCCCTGCTCCAGCTCCACGAACGCGCCGTAGTCGGTCACGCTCAGAACGCGGCCGCGGACCCGCGCGCCAATGGGATAACGCTCCGCGGCGTCAAGCCACGGGTCGGGCGTCAGTTGTTTGAAACCCAGAGAGATCCGCTGCTTCTCTTTGTCGAACTTGAGAATCTTGACCTGAATCTCATCGCCCACATTCACCAGGTCGCGCGGATGCGTCAGGCGCCCCCACGACATGTCTGTGATGTGCAGCAGGCCATCGATGCCCCCCAGATCGACAAACGCACCGTAATCGGTCAGGTTCTTTACCGTCCCCGTCAGGACCGCGCCCTCTTCCAGGTGCTCCAGCGTCAGCGAGCGACGAGAGTTCTGTTCCTCTTCGAGGATCTCCTTGCGGGAGACAACGACGTTGCCGCGCTTCTTGTTCAGCTTGATCACGCGGACCTGGATCGGCTGGCCGATATACGCGTCCAGATTGCGCACCGGCCGCAGCTCCAGCTGGGAGCCGGGCAGAAACGCCTTAATGCCCACATCCACCGTCAGGCCGCCCTTCACCCGGCCCACAACAGTGCCGGTCAGGGGGGTCTTCTCGTTGTGTGCCTTCTCGATCGTGTCCCACACGCGCAGCCGCTGGGCTTTTTCGTAGCTCAGCAGGTAGCCGCCTTCGGGCTCCTCGCGCTCAATGACCACCTCGATGGTCTCGCCGGGGTGCACCTTGGGCTGGCCCGCGTAGTCCGTCACCTGTTCGATGGGGATCAGCCCCTCGGACTTCATGCCGACGTCCACGACGACATGCTTGTCGGTGATCTTGATGACCGTGCCGGTAACAACGGCGGAATCGTCGAAGGCCTGCGCGGCGGCTTCAGCTGCCTGCTCCCGGTCAAAAGACTCAAGAGCGGCCGCGAAGTCTTCCATGCTGAGATCGGGCTCTTCCAGATGCTCGTCCGAGTGCTCTTCGGTCGACATGGGAGCGGTAATCGCCTCAGGCGCCTGGGCTTCGGGGTTGTGGGTGGATTCGGTCGACGGAGCGGACTCCGCCGGGGCTTCAAGCGTTGGGGTTTCCAGTTCGGTGTTCAGAGGGTTGCTCTCGGTTTGATCAGGATGGGCGACGTGTGCCATAGCAGACAGCTCCGGGATTTTCTGGCGGCTCCCGGATTCCGCCCCGCAACGGGAAATCTGACCGATCCTGCCGTGGCCCGATCTCAGGCTGCAGCTTTCTTCGTCGTCAGCGGCGCGGGCTTGGGACCCGGGCGCGGTTCTCGGCGAAGTTCGGGGATCGTCGCGGCTGTTCTTTTCTCAAATCCAGGCGGAGCATCCCATCGGAGACGGTGCGCGGGTGATCGCAACATCGATCTCCAGACTGGAGCATCCGGCAAGGCTGGGATGAACAGGAGTGGCGATCGGGGGTCGGCGCAATGAATCCCGAACGGCGCAAACCCTCTGTAAAAACTATAGTGCTGTGGTTGGGGTGTGTCAATTGATCGGTCGTGAAGAAGGCGAGAATCCACGGGACTTTGGTTACCCGCGGGCTGCACTTTCGGTGTTCCGCACCCCCTAACGCGAAAAGAGCGGCCCAAGCCGCTCTTTCGTGAACCTGCAGACGGGTGTGCCCGCGGGCCACCTTCTGCCCAGGCTACTGTGGGGGCGCTGGCGCCTGACCCTGCGGTGCGCCGTTCGGCGGCCCGGCCGGCGGACCACCATTCGGTCCCATGGGGCCATGGCGTCCCGGTCCCCACGAGTCACGCCGGTCGTTCCGCATCCGGTCCCGGTCGCGATGCTGCATCCGCATGGCCTTCAGCTTCGTCCACTGCTCCGGCGTCAGCGTCTTGCGCAGGTCGAAGAGCATCCGCGCGTCGGCCTTCTCCAGATCGGCGCGCGCCTGGGCGATGGCGTCAATCTGGGCCAGAATTTTCGTCTCGTCCGGCTGATCGGCTTCAATCATCGGACGGAACATCACTTCCTGCTTTTCCAGATTGGCATTCAGATCGATCAGCTTCAGCCGGTGCTGCAGAAAAATCTGGTCCATCTGCTGCTTCTGCTGGTCGGTGAGGCCGATCTGCTGGGCCAGCTGCGGATCGTTCCACCAGCGGCCAAAATGCCCGTCGTGAAACATGTGATCCATGGGAGCGGGACCCCCGAAGCCAGGTCCACCCGGTCCACCCCGGTCCCGTCCGCCCGGTCCCGGGCCATCCGGCCCCTGGGCCAGAACCAGGCCGCACGAAAGAACACCCGCCAGAGCGGCAACGATAAAGGCTTTGCTGCGTTTCATTGTTTTTTCTCCGTTACTGGGGATTGCGTCGTCGCCTGAGCGCTCAGGTCGGCGAGAGGTTCAAGAGCGTCCGGCACAGTTTCAGAAAGCTGGCTGTCGATCTGGTTCATCAGAACGGTGTCATCTACGGAGGCGCGCGCCGAGGCCGGGTCGGGCGCAGCCGTGTTCTCTGACTGCAGCACCACTGCACCGCGATGGTGGACGTGACCGTAGAGCGGGAACAGAATGCCGGCAGCCAGAGCCGCGCCCAGCGCCGGACCCACCAGCAGGCGGAGGCGGAACGGAGCCGTCGAGCGCTGTACGGCCACGCGCGGATGCGCGACGGAACGTTCGGCCACGTGCGTCATGGCGGAACGGTACAGGCTCAGCGCCTCGGCCAGCTCCCGCACCTCCTCACGTGACTCCACAGCTTCGCTTTCTCCGGACCCTTCCCTGCGGAACTTCATCGGCTTCCTCCCATGCGCTCGCGAACAATGGCCAGCGCGCGATATAAGTGCGACTTCACCGTGCTCAGATTCATATCCAGCGCACCGGCAATCTCGTCCAGCTCCAGCTCTTCCACAAAGCGCAGCGCGAATACCGTGCGCTGCTGCGCCGAAAGCTTCTGCACTGCCTTCCACACCTCAGACACCTGCCGTCGCGCCACCGCCAGACCCTCCGGGGTGCTGCGCCCGTCCGGCAGCCAGTCGCTGATGTCGATCACATCCAGCGCCGTCCCCCGGGTCTTCTGCCAGAAGCGCAGGCTGCGGCTGCGGAGATGATCCCGCATCAGATTCACCGCAATGCGCGTCAGCCAGGTGCCCAGGCTGGAATCGCCCCGAAACTGGTGCCGCGCCGTCCAGGCCTTCAGAAAACACTCCTGGGTCAGCGTCTCCGCTGCATCTCCGTCCGCTAGTGACGCGAGCAGAAAACGCAGGATGCGCGGCCGATAGACGCGCACCACTTCGTCAAAATCGGCCAGCTCCAGCACGGCCTGCTCCCGCTTTTCAATGGCGAGGTCGTTTCCTGCGATCTCTTCCATGCGTCCAGATAGACGGGATTTCACGCGCCAAGTTTACCCGGTTGCAGGAAAAAGAGAAGCGCCCGGCCCCCGGGTACCCGAGGCATATTCATCTGCTACCCTGTCGGCCATGCGGCGTCTTCTGCTGATCGGCCTGCTAAGTTGCTTCGCTTTGTGCGCGGATGCCCTGGCCATGGGTCCCCTCAACCCCGATCTGGTCGCCACCCAGTGGCCGGCCGCCTGGATCAGCAGCCCCTCCGCCGTGCCCAGAGCTCCCGGCGTCTTCTACTTCCGCCGAGAAGTGACGCTGGCCGCCGTGCCCGCCCATTACTGGGTCCACGTGAGCGCCGACAACCGCTTCGTCCTGCACGTCAATGGACACTACGCCGGCGAAGGCCCGGCCCGCGGCGACCTCTTCCACTGGCGCTTTGAGACCATCGACCTGGCCCCGCTGCTCCACCCCGGCGCCAACGTGCTCGCCGCTGTGGTGTGGAACTTCGGCGAGGAAGCTCCGGTGGCGCAGATGAGCAACCGCACTGGCTTCCTGATGCAGGGCGACACCGCTGCCGAATCCGCGGTGAATACCGGGTCCGACTGGCGCGTCCGCCAGGAACCCGGCCGCGGCGCCCTCGCCCACGCCGGCCTCCAGGGCTATTACGCCGCGGGTCCCGCGGAAACCATCGACGGCCGCCGGGTGGACTGGAAATGGGACCAGCCCGGCGACGACACCGGCTGGGAGACTCCCGCGCTCGTCGGCCGCGCCGCCACCCGCGAAGCCCAGGACGCCGACAACAACTGGGAGCTGGTGCAGGACCCTCTCCCGCCCATGGAGCATCGCCTCGTGGACGCCGGCGTTCCGGTGCGCCAGGAGGGATTGCCGTCCCTCCCCGGCTTTCCCGCCGCTCCCCTGACCATCCCCGCCCACACCCACGTCGTCCTGCTGCTCGATCATCGCGTGCTGCAGACCGCCTACCCCGAGCTGACGGTGAGCGGCGGCCGGAATGCAACCATCGCGGTGACGTATTCTGAGGCGCTCTACGACGCCCATGGCGACAAGGGCAATCGCAACCAGATCACGGGACGGCACATCGCGGGCATCACCGACCGCTTCTTCGCCGGCGGCGGCGATCAGCGCAGCTTCGTGCCCCTGTGGTGGCGCACCTGGCGCTACCTCCAGCTCGACGTCACCACGCAGGACACTCCCCTCCGCCTCGACTCCCTGCGCGCCTGGTTCTCCGCCTATCCCTTCGACGCCAAAGCCGCCATCCGCGGCGACATCCCGCAGCTCGACGCGCTCTGGCAGACCGGCTGGCGCACCGCCCGCCTCTGCGCGCACGAAACCTACATGGACGCGCCCTACTGGGAGCAGCTCCAGTACGTCGGCGACACCCGCATCCAGGCGCTCATCTCCTACGTGATGACCGGCGACAGCCGCCTCGCGCGCCAGGCCATCACCAACATCGACGACTCGCGCACGCCCGAGGGCATCACCCAGAGCCGCTACCCATCCGGGCTGCCGCAGTTCATTCCGCCCTTTTCGCTGCTCTGGGTCAGCATGCTTCACGATTACTGGATGTATGTGGACGATCCGGCCCTGGTGCAGCAAACCCTGCCCCACACCCGCACCGTGCTCGACTGGTTTGCCGCGCGCCTGCGTCCCGACGGCCTCCTCGGCCGGATGCGCTGGTGGGAGTTTGGCGACTGGACCGCCGACTTCCCCGAAGGCAATCCACCCCAGGAAGCCGACGGCGGCTCCGCCTTTCTCACGCTGCAGTTCATCGAGGCCCTCAAGGACGCGTCTGCGATGGAAACGCGCTATGGAAGCCAGGAGCGCGCCGGCCAGTATGGCGCGATCATCGCCAAAGCCAAACAAGCGCTCAACCAGGAAAACTGGGATCCGCGCTACGGCCTCTACGCCGACACACCGGCAAAGAAGACCTACAGCATCGAGGCCAATATCCTCGCCGTCTGGCTCGACGTTGCCCCAACCGCCGAGCAGAAGCCGATCCTGCGCCGACTGCTGGCCTCAAAAACCGACCAGCCCACGACTTTCGACGGCCGCCCGGTCCCGCCCCTCTCCGCCCCGACGTATTATTTCCGCTTCTATCTAAGCCGGGCGCTGGAGCATGCGGGCCTCGGCGATGACTATCTCAGCCAGCTGGGCCCCTGGTACCAGATGCTGCGCCTCGGCCTGTCCACCTGGGCGGAGCAACCCGAGCCCACGCGCTCCGACTGCCACGCCTGGAGCGCCAGCCCCAATTACGATCTGCTCACGCTGGTCGCCGGCATTCGCCCCGGCTCGCCCGGCTTCCGCACCGTGCAGATCGAGCCCCACCTCGGCGACCTGCATCAGCTCGATGCCTCCATGCCTCATGCCGGCGGCCTGATCCACACGGTCTACAACATGGAAGGCGACCACCGGCAAGCCACCATTACCCTGCCCGCAGGACTTACCGGCACGCTGGTCTGGAAGGGAACTACCCACGCGCTTCATGCAGGCGAGCAAACCGTAACTCTCCCCTGAGTGGCGGCCCTGCAACCAGTAACCTCGCCCTCAGGCCACCGCTTCCGCTTCGCTCTTCAGCCGCTCTGCGTTGAAGTGCGCGATCAGCGCGTCGATCACCGGCTGCATCTTGCCTTCCATAATCTCCGCCAGCTGATGAATCGTCAGCCCGATGCGGTGATCCGTCAGCCGGTTCTGCGGGAAGTTATATGTCCGGATCTTCTCGCTGCGATCGCCGCTGCCTACCTGCTGCTTTCGTTCCTTCGCCAGAGCCGCCTGCTGCTTCTCCATCTCCATCTCATACAGCCGCGCGCGCAGCACCCGCATCCCCTTCTCGCGGTTTTTGATCTGCGACTTCTCGTCCTGGCAGCTCACCACCGTATTCGTCGGAATATGCGTAATCCGCACCGCCGAATACGTCGTGTTCACGCTCTGCCCACCTGGTCCCGACGAGCAGAATGTGTCGATGCGCAGATCCTTCGCCTCGATCTTCACGTCCACATCCTCGGCCTCCGGCAGCACCGCAATGGTGATAGCGCTGGTGTGCACCCGCCCCTGCGTCTCCGTTGCCGGAACCCGCTGCACCCGGTGCACGCCGCTCTCGTACTTCATCTGCGAATACACCCGGTCGCCTTCGATGATCGCGATCACTTCCTTCATCCCGCCCACGGACGACTCTGACGACGACAGAATCTCCACCTTCCACCGGTGCTGCTCCGCAAACCGCGCGTACATGCGGAAGACCTCCGCCGCGAACAGGCTGGCCTCATCGCCGCCCGTGCCCGCGCGAATCTCCAGCACCACGTTCTTCTCGTCGTTGGGATCCTTCGGCAGGAGCAACAGCTTCAGGTCCTCTTCGATCTGCGGCTCCCGCGCCTCCAGCGCCGTCAGCTCCTCCTGCGCCATCGCGCGAATCTCGGGGTCGGTCTCCGCCAGCATCGCCCGTGCGTCCGCGATCCCGGTCGTCACCTCCCGGTATTCGCGAAACTTGTCCACCACCGGCTCAAGATCGCGATGTTGCTTCGCGATCTTCTGATACTGGGCGTGATCCCCCAGCACCTCAGGCTCAGCCATCTGCTGCCCCAGGGCCAGATACCGCGCCTCAATCTGCTCCAACCGCTCAAACATAAAAATCCTCCCGGCAAACCACCGGTTGCACAAAACCAAAATTTCAAAAGGGAAAACACACAGCAGGGCGAAAGCGGCGAGAGCCGCTAGAGAAGCACGCCAAGGGGAAACAGCCGCAGCATCACTTCCAGTTTACTTTGATTCGATGTTCTGCCCCCCCAAAAGCTGCAGTCGCCAGCATCAGAACCATCTACAGGCAGCCTGAAAAGGTTGACTTCGGGCTAAACTCTGATCCCTGAACTCTAAACTCTGCCGTGTCCCTCTTCCTCACCTTCGCCGAGCTCAGCGACGCACTCGCCGCCACCACCAAAAAACTCGAAAAGCGAGCCTTTCTGTCGGCCTGCCTGCTCAGCCTTCCCGTCGAAGACGCCAGCCGAGCCGCCCTCTGGTTCTCCGGCACCCCCTTCCCCGAAACCGACGCGCGCAAGCTCAACATCGGCGGGGCAATCCTCTCCAGGGCCGTCGCCCAGCTCGCCGCCGCCAGCCCGGAAGCTCTCTCTGCCGCCTACCGCCGCTATGGCGACTTCGGCTCGGCTGCCGCCGACCTTCTCTACGGCCGCGCGCCCGCCGAAGCCACCCTCACTCTCGCCGACGTCGAGTCCGCTCTGGCCGCTCTCGCCGAAGCCCGCAGCCCCGAAGCGAAACTCCGCCTCCTCCTCGATCTCCTTGGCCGCGCGACCCCCGTCGAAGCCAAATACCTCATCAAGCTCCTCGCGGGAGATATGCGCACCGGCATCCAGCAATCCCTCGTCGAAGAAGCCATCGCCGAGGCGTGGCCCCCGCTGACCGTGAGCCCTACTCCTAACCAAAAGTCCGCCCCCGCCGGCCAGGCGGTGAGGAGGGCGTCGATGCTCCTCGGCTCCCTGCCTGAAGTCGTCACCCTCGCCGCCCAGGGCCGCCTTGCCGACGCCCGCATGAAGCTCTTCCACCCCATCGGCTTCATGCTCGCCAGCCCCGTCCAATCGATCGATGAAGCCATCGCCCGCTTCACCGAAGAGATCGCCGAAGAACTGAGTCCAGGCGAGAACTCTTCGGGTAAAGAAAACCCTGTCATCCTGAGCGAAGCATCCGAATCCAGCGGCGAGTCGAACGGACCTGCATTTCAATCTCCGGCTCTCCGCGCCGCGCAGCTCGAAGACAAATTCGACGGCATCCGCGCCCAGCTCCACATCGGGCCGACGGAATCAGGCACGCGCGTAGCCCTTTACTCCCGCAGCCGCGACGACCTTTCCGCTGCCTTTCCGGAACTGGTCGAAGCCTTCGCGTCCATCACTGAACCCGCCATCCTCGACGGCGAAATTCTTGCCTGGAACGCCGCTCAATCCCGCGCCCTCCCCTTCGCCGCCCTCCAGCAGCGCCTCGGCCGCAAGCGCGTTACGCCCGAAATGCGCCGCGAGGTTCCCGCAGTCCTGGTCGTCTTCGACATCCTCTACCGCGGCGACACGCTCCTCCTCGACGAGCCCCTCGCCGAACGCCGCCGCCAGTTAGAAGATTTCTGCACGCGCTGGTCTCCAGAGGCTACAACCCGTGGAACAACCGGCCAGTCGAATCTTTTCGAAGCGCCGGCCGCGCAGGCCCGCGCCGAGGAGGCCTTCCCGCGCCTCATCCTCGCCCGCGCCGGCCGCCTCGCATCCGCCGCCCGGCTCGATCAGGCCTACGCCGACGCCCGCGCCCGGGGCAACGAAGGCGTCATGATCAAGTCCCTCGCCAGCGCTTATCAGCCGGGCCGCCGCGGCCTCGCCTGGCTCAAGCTCAAACGCGAACTCGCCACGCTGGATGTCCTCGTCACCGGCGTCGAATACGGCAACGGCCGCCGCGCCGCCGTCCTCAGCGACTACACTTTCGCCGTCCGCGATGCCGATGACACCAGCGCGCCGCTGAAAAATGTCGGCAAAGCCTACACCGGCCTCACCGACCAGGAAATCGCCGAGATGACCGCCTGGTTCAAGGCCCACACTCTCGAAGACCACGGCCACTTCCGCACTGTCGAACCGACAATCGTCCTTGAAGTCGCCTTCAACAACGTGATGCGCTCCTCGCGCCACGCCTCCGGCTTCGCCCTGCGCTTCCCCCGCATCGTCAGAATCCGCGCCGACAAGCCCCCCGCCGAAATCGATACCCTCCGGCGCGTCGAAGAGATCTACAACGCCCAACCCGACAAGCCCGTCGAGTCGGCCGCTCCGAACTCCAAACCCTGACCTCTCGATCCCCGTGCGGCCTGTGGCCAGTACCCTGCACCCTGTACCCTGCCTTCAGGCGGCCCGGTGCATCTCGATCGACACCATCACCTCGCTGTCATCCGCATGCCCCGTCAGTTGCGCATCCGTGTCGGTGCAGTCGCCGTGCAGCGTCATCGTGACCGCACGTTCCGGCACCACCGGCTCTTCGCTTTGCGCCGCCATGTACGGAGCCACCCGCACCCGCGCATACAGCGACGGACCCTCTTCTTCATAGGTCCCCACCCAGGTGTGCGCCAGGTCCCCACCCAGAATCTCCCCCGCCCGAAAGACCGCCAGTCCATTGCCATGTGCCGGCCCGGCATTGAAGTGCGCAATCCATAGTCCGTTCATCGGCTCACTCTCCTTCCTTGCTCTTTCTGAAGGAAGGGCGCCCGGCCTTCGTCCCTCGCAGCCCGAACAGCGGCGCCCCTGTACAGCCGAGGAGCATACGCCCTCTCGAACCCCATGCAATACCCCGTTTTTGATCGCAGCAAAACTCCTTCCAGTCGCCGGCAATTCCGCTGCGCCAGGCCGGCATCGGCCGGGCGCGCGCCTCCACTTGCGTCCTCAAGAAACCCGCTATTCTGGGAGGTTCTTCGGCCGCAATCCGGAACCCTGCGTTCTCCGGCCCCATCGAAGCCTCCAGAGGAGAGTTCATGTCCACTGCCGCGTCCGCCCATAATTCCACCACTCCCAACGCCTCTGCTGCCGGCAACATCAACCTCGGCGACCTCACCGTCCATCGCCTCGGCTTCGGCGCCATGCGCCTTACCGGACCGGGCATCTGGGGCCCTCCCAAAGACAAAGCCGCCGCCCTCCACACTCTGCGTCATGCCGTCGAGCTCGGCGTCAATTTCATCGATACCGCCGACTCCTACGGCCCCTATGTCTCTGAAGAGCTCATCGCCGAAGCCCTCTATCCCTACCCCCAGGACCTCGTCATCGCCACCAAAGGTGGATGGGAACGCGTCGGCCCCGGCAAATGGACCCATAACGCCAGCCCCAAACACCTCGAAGAGGCCGTCCACGGCAGCCTTCGCCGCCTCAGGCTCGAGGCCATCGACGTCTACCAACTCCACGTTCCCGATCCCGCCGTCTCCTTCGACGCGTCGATGCAAACGCTCGAGAAGCTTCGCCAGAACGGTAAGATCCGCCACGTCGCGCTCTCCAACGTCACCCTCGAGCACCTCGAGCGCGCCCGCAAAATTACCCCCATCGTCTCGGTCCAGAACCGCTACAGCTTCGCCGATCGCGAGTGGGACTTCCTTCTCGACTTCTGCGAGAAGAACGGCATCGCCTTCATCCCCTGGGCTCCCCTCGGCCAGAATCGCTCCGCCCACGACCTACTCGACCACATCGCGAAAGACCTGCACGCCTCGCCCCTGCAGGTCGCTCTGGCGTGGTTGTTGCGCCGCTCGCCGGTCACTCTGCCCATCCCCGGCACCGGTAACCCTGAGCATCTGGAGGAAAATGTCGCCGCCGCGTCGCTCAAACTTCCCGACTCGGCCTTCAAACAGCTCTCCGCCTTCGAGCCCCCGCCCGCCAGCCTCCGCTAGGAGTCGTTGTCCTCTTCAGGTCGTTCCCGCGAGCGAACGGCCGAAGGGCCTCGCGCCCGCCGGTCCGCGCGCTGCCGAGGAAGTGCTTCCGGCTCGGCTGCCAGAGCCAGCAACTACGCACCCCGCTCAGTTGCCCGACGCGGTCTCGCTCTCGTGCTCCGTCCCGCGATGTTTTCCTTCGCTGATCGCCAAAGGGGTCGGCGACCCGTGCGACCCGTGCGCATCCACAGGCTTCTCCAGAGACTTCGGCATCAGGATGATGTAGGGCACCACCTCACCCACGAAATTCTGCCGCAGCGCCGCATCGGAAAAGGGCGGCGCGTGATCGCCCACCATCACAAACACCGTCGGCCGTTTCTCCACATCCAGTGCGAGCTCCGCGATGGAACTGTGCACCGCATGCAGGATCCGGAACCACGAACACAGCGCAGCCGAATTCTGCAGCTCCGGAAAGCTCTCGCACAGATGATCCGGAGGTAGCCGCGGATCCAGCGGCAACGGCACATGCGAGTTCAGCGTCATCCAGTAAACAAACCGCGGCTCTCGCGTGCCCTGCGTCAGCAGGTGCTCCCCGATCCACGACGGAACCGAGGGCCCGCATACCCCCGTAAAGGCTCCGGGACAGACTGGCAGACCCTGCTTCTCAAGGTCCGGACCGAACAGAATCGTCTCGAATCCCAGCTTCTTATACCAGGATTTCCGCTGGAACATGTCGCCCAGGTAGCCGTGGATCCCATACGTGCTGTAGCCCTTTGCCTCCAGTTTCTCCGGCAGGCAATGCTCGCTCTCGCTGGCGGAAACGTGAAACACGCCGAACCCAAGGTGCGAATGGCAGAGTTCTCTCACCTCGCCCTGCACCGTCGTTCCGTCAAACGGCGCCGTTCCCCCGCTCACCTTATACGCAGCGCTGATCCGCGGGTCGGCGTAGGCGTCCGTCAGCGCCTCCGCCTTCCTGGCGTCCGTGAACTTCCCCCAGGACTCCACCACCACCAGAACGATGTCCGGCTGCGCTCCCGCCGCTGTATCTTTCAGTTGCGCAAACATGGCCGCGGAGGCCGACTGCATCGGCAAATCATGCGTGTTCCTCGTCTTCGCTGCCAGTTTGTAATACGAAACGCCCCGGACCCCAAGCGTGATCCAGGGACTGAGCGTCAGCCGCTCCTGCACCAAAGCCAGATCCATACGCAGATACGGCGGCCGGATCACCGGATTCTGCCCGTCCAGAAAGTCCACCGCGGAAGCTGCCAAAGTCAGCACCAGAAGCGCGATAGCTGCCCGCCGGCGACGCTGCGGCCGGGGAATCGCGAACGCCAGCACCGCGCTCACTGCCGTCACCCCGGCCAGCGCAAGCCAGAACTCCACCTTCCGCACCGCCGGAAGAGCGCTCAGCGAACCCACCGATGCCACCAGGTCCGTCAGCGGGAACTGAAAGGAGTAGCAGATCTCATAGATAAACGCCCCGGCAATTTCCAGAACCAGCAGAACGAAAACCGCAACCCGCGGCAGATACAGACTCAGGATGCCCAGCAGCAGGCACTCCACGTTGATCAGTCCGTGCGAAAGCAGCGACAGCTTGTGCCGCATCAGAAGCAAGGGCAGATTGGGAAGGATCAGATAGGCCAGGGGTGTCACACAGTCCGGCGCCATGCGCTGGATGGCCGATGCGATACCGGCAGGTCGTTCTTTTGCCGCGTCCTGTACAAGGACAGTCGATCGAGGCATCGTTCTCCGTACACTGCGCGCGCATAAACAGCTTTGGGGCCAAATCGGCCCGCTGCGTCCACGCAATTCTGCTTTTCTTCAAAAATTAGCACTTGTTCATCGAACGTCAACCAAAAAGATCAGCGAGTAACCTCAGATTTCCGCCAAGGGGAATTACCAGAGTAACTCCTCCTTGCACCTCCTCCCCCAGCCGCCCAGTCGCGGCGCCCCCATCAAAATGCGCGATTCCCTTACCCATGCCTCACCCTTCCCAGCGCGCCCCGCCCTCGATCGGCGCTGCCCGCGTTTGCCTGGACCGCCAGTCCCCTGCTACCCTACCGGGTTTTCTCGATCTCCCCCAACGAGCCCCTATGACCACGACCTCCCAATCCGCCCCCGCCCAGCCATCCGCTACCTTCCCCTTCACCCTCACCGAAGACCAGGAAGCTCTCCGCCGCGAGATCCGCGACTTTGCCGCCCGCGAAATCGCCCCCAACGTCCTCCGCTGGGACGAGGCCTCCGAGTTCCCCATCGACGTCGTGAAGCAGCTCGGCCAGATGGGTCTCCTCGGCGTCATCTTCCCCCCCGAATACGGCGGCGCCGGCCTCGGCTATACCGATTACATGCTGGCCATCGAAGAGCTCTCCGCCGTCGATGGCAGCATCGGCATCATCGTCGCCGCGCACAATTCCCTCTGCACCAACCACATCTTCCTCGCCGGCTCTGAAACCCAGAAGAAGAAGTACCTCCCCCAACTCACCACCGGCGAGCACCTCGGCGCCTGGGCGCTCACCGAACCCGGCTCCGGCAGCGACGCCGCCGCCGCCCGCACCACCGCCACCCGCACCAGCGCGGGCTGGGTCCTCAACGGCAACAAGACCTTCATCACCAACGGCCACTATGCCGACGTATCGGTGATCATTGCTGTGACCAATAAGGACGAAGGCACCCACGGCCTCTCTGCCTTCGTCGTGGAAAAAGGCACGCCCGGCTTCCGCCCCGGGAAAAAGGAAAACAAGCTCGGCCTGCGCGCCTCCGACACCTCCGAGCTCATCTTCGAGGACTGCTCCCTGCCCGCCGACGCCCTCCTCGGCAAAGAAGGCGAAGGCTTCGTCGACGCCATGCGCACGCTCGACGGTGGCCGCATCTCCATCGCGGCGTTGTCATTGGGAATTGCAAGGGGCGCCCTCGATGCCAGCGTGAAATATGTAAAACAGCGCCGGCAGTTCGGCAAAGCCATCGCCGAATTCCAGGGCATTCAGTGGAAGCTCGCCGACATGGCCACGGAGCTGGACGCCGCCCGCCTGCTCACCCTGCGCGCGGCTGTGCTGAAAGACGCAGGCAAGCGCGTCACTCAGGAATCCGCCATGGCGAAGCTGTATGCGTCGGAAGTCGCGGTGAAAATCTGCAACGAAGCCGTCCAACTCCACGGCGGTTACGGCTTCATCAAGGACTACCCCGTCGAGAAGTTCTACCGCGACGTGAAGCTCTGCACCATCGGCGAAGGCACCAGCGAAATCCAGAGGATGGTCATTGGCAGAGAGATTCTGAAAGTGTCACCCTCCAGGGGATAGCCACCGCCCCTCATTTTCATCAAGCTGTCATCCTGCTGATCCGAGACGCAACGAAGAGAGCGAAAGAATTGCGTCACCGCACCGAGGCGCCGAATGCAAGGTCTCTCACAGCCGCTTGGTGCTCTCCGATCTTCCTAGGTGAAGCAGATATTTCAAGAAATCTTTTCCCATTACCGTAATCTCGACCATTTGACTCGGATGAATTATGACCAACGAATTATTGGCCATATAATTCGTCCAATTCTCTGCGGTAATGCTGAATTCTTTGTACTCGGAAGAGAATTCCCTTGCCGCGTCTTCGTAGAACCTCCGGAAGTCGACGACTGGGATAATGCCATTTCTGCCGCTGAGATCCAACAGGGCGCGTAGCTGGCTTCTATACAGTGGCCACCAAATGTTGTCGTAAAACACAGCCATGAAGCCGACGGCCAAGACATCCAGGTAAAATGCGGCTGTGTCGCCTGGGCGAACCCGTTCCGCCTCTACTCGAAAACTATTCGCAGCCACGTCTTGCAGAGCACTGTAGAAGGCCGTCCGGAAGAACTCCTTAGAGTCAAAGGTTCCAGGAGTGTGAGGTGTGTTTCTGACCAAAGGATTCGACGAGGCCATTTCCCTCTGCTTACCAGATGGAGCCAGCAACGCCAGCGACTCGTCTATTCTCTTGTTTCGGTTGGTTTGTTCGTGATCGTCCCGCGATTGCAAATGCCCTTGATAGAGGAGGCTTATAACTGCAACTGCTGCCAGCCCAATGATCGCGATTTCCCACCGGAGCAAGAGCAAACGATCCGGAGCCACTTTCAACGGGATCACCGCCAGCAGCACCACACAAACCCCAGTAATGATCGAAAGCCCGTTTTTGACGGTTAGTTGATATTCGACCTTCATGCATCCGACCGTGAACTAACAGTTTCTCTGTGTCAAGGAACTTTCCGTTTGGCCGCACGGCAGAAAGGTTGCGAATAAGCGCCTCGGACTCTGCTTTGCCGCAGCACCCCGGTGAATCAGGTCCACATGCGCATAGGGTGCCGCAAAGCGGCACGACGGAGAAAGCCATGGGCTTCAGCCCGTGGAAAAAAGACCCGCGCCGCAGGCGCCTTCCTTGCTGCCGCAGGCCCTTGGCGCAGGCGCGCAGCGCCGCAGCCAAGTCGGTAACGTTACCCCGCCACCCGCTTCCCCGGCGCCATCGCAATCAGCGCCACCCCAATCACCGCCAGAACCGCCACCCCGATCATCTCGCCCCGCTCCACCATGCCGCGCTCCGCCTGATACCCCATCACCACCGCATGCGCCAAACTCGACCACGCCGCGAACGCAATCAAACTGCGATGCCATTGGCAGAGAGATTCTGAAAGTGTCACCGTCGAGAGGGTGACTGGCCGTCACGGGCCTGAATCTGGGTGCCCCATCCTTGTCTCCTCGTTGCCGTTCGAGGAGACAGGGGGGAGGCCGTACCGACAGGAGCGGCGATGAACGTGGCTCATTGAAGTTCCGGCGCCCCGCCTTTGGGCGCAACAACGAATCGGCCGCAAGTCGAATCGCCTGCCCTGAGCGAGTCCGCCCGAGCGGGCGAGCCGAATGGGGACCTGCATTTCTCCCCGCTAAAACCAGGCGCTTCTTACCTGCCTTCTCCTTCCAGCAGGCAGGGTTCCTTTTTGGCTGACGATTTCCCCCTGCAATCCCGCCCCCGTACAATCCCTCCACCATGAAATCCCCGTACGCCCTCATCCTCTGCCTCCTCGCCTGCACCCTGCCCCTCCGCGCCCAGGAACACGTCACCGTCACAGAGATTAATTCCCACCTCCTCCTCTTCTCCACCAGCACCGGCAATGTCGTCGCCTCGGTCGGCCCTGACGGAGCTCTGCTCACCGGAACGCCCTCCGTCGCCAGCACGCCGGAGATCGCCCGCATCCTCGACGCCCACACCCGCGCTCCTGAGCGCTACGTCGTCATCGCCTCCGAAGCCGTGGCCCACTCCCAGGGTGACGCCGGATGGGTCCGCCGCGGAGCCTTCGTCGCCATGCAGGAAGTCGCCCTCGGCGCCCTCGGTGGACACGCCATGGGACCGCCCCGCCCGCTGCCGCCGCGCCTCGTCCATCTTGGCGTCGACCGTCCGCGCGTCTCCTTCTCCGATGTGATCGCCTTCGACCTCAACGGCGAAGCCATCCACTTCATCCACCAGCCCAACGGCTCCGGCGACGCTGATGTCCTCGCCCACTTCCACGTCGGCAACGTCGTCTACTTTGGAGAGGAGTATCCCGGCTACGAATATCCCGCCCTCGACCCCGCGCACGGTAGCGTCGATAACCTGCTCAAAACCGTCGGCTCATGGACCGACGATGCGAAGATGCACTTCGTCCCCGTCCACGGCCCTCTCATGAGCACCTCCGACCTCAAAGCGTACTGCGACATGCTTACCTCGGTCCGCGACTCGGTCGCCGCCATGATCCGCGCCCACAAAACCGAAGCCCGGATCGTCGCTGCCCACCCCACGGCTGCCTACGACGCCCGCTTTGGACACGGCCCCGTGACGCCGGATCAATTTGTCCGCACCCTTGTGGCGCTCGCCAACACGCCGCACACTCCGTGATAGAGCCGTTTGCCTCTCCTCGTCCGCTCGCGCGAATTGCACATACGCCCCGTGAATGCATAGGAGGTGCCGCAACGCGGCACGACGGAGAAAGCCACGGGCTTCAGCCCGTGGAAAAAATAACGCGCCGAAGAGCCTGCCCTGAGCGAGTCGGCGGCAGCCGGCGAGTCGAATGGGCGCTTCCTTGCTGCCGTAGGCCCCGGGGGTGGCCCATTCAAACCTTCTGTTGGCTTGAGTGGGGCCAGGACGACCCACCCCAGCCACACCCCCGTATCCGAGCGCCATATTCAGCCCCGGTGCTTTTGTATCAGGGCATGGCTTCAGCCATGCCGATAAAGACCGCGCCGCAGGCGCTTCCTTGCTGCCGCAGGCCGTCGGCGCAGGTGCGGAGCACCGCAGCCGACCGCGTAACGTTACCCTCGAAGATCCCCTCAAAAACTGGGGGGGGCAATTATCCCCGGACGTAAGGTATACTGATTAGGCCGTGACAGGAAGATCAACACCTTATGTCTGGGCTGTGTCACCCGAGGTAATGACATGGCCTTTTGGAATTTGGGTGGTTACGGTTCAGGTTCCAGCATTTCGCGCGTCAGAATCGGTTG
>DATAWD010000054.1:0-7689 GCA_036267395.1 Acidobacteriaceae bacterium
CCAGTTCCCGCACCATGGAGCAGTGCCGCGGCAGTCGTTCCAGCGCCTGATCCGCCGCCTCGGGCCTCTCCAGCTGGTAATCGGCGTAAAACACATACTCCCACGGCCGTCCCGGCACCGGGCGCGACTCAATCCGCGTCAGATTCGTGCCCAGGCCCGCAAATACCTGCAGCGCCTCCACCAGGCTGCCAGGCCGATTCTCCACCGTGAACGCCAGGCTCACCTTATTCGGATTCGCATGCGGCCGAACCTCTCCCCGCCTGCGCACCAGGAAAAACCGCGTGTAATTCTCGGCATTGTCCTCGATATCGGCCACCAGGATTTCGCCGCCATAGTGCCGGGCCGCCTGCGCGCTCGCAATCCCCCCCATCGACCGGTCCCGCAGTTCCATTAGCTGCTTCACGCTGCCGGCCGTGTCATAGCTGGGGTTCGCCGTGATGTCGGGATGCTGCACAAAGAATCTCCGGCACTGCGCAAGAGCCACCGGATGGGAATACGCACGCCGGATGCGATTCAGTTCCGTCCCCGGCATCGCGATCAGATTGTGGTGGATCCGCAGCAGCCACTCGCTCTCTACACCCACATCGTGGGCCAGCAGCAGATCGTAGTGCTCGACCACCGATCCGGCCAGCGAATTCTCTATTGGAATCACGGCCGCTTCCGCCGCGCCCCCAGCAACGGCGTCGAATACGTCTGCCGAAAGCGCACAGGGTAGAAGGGTTGCCTCGGCATCGGCCAGAAGAGCCGCTTCGTGGCTGAACGATCCCGGTTCGCCCTGGATGGCGATCAACAACTTGCGCCTCCCCCTTCTACATTTGTATCGCAACGGCAACCCGGAAGAGTGCAACCCGCACCCTACTCATGGGCACGGCAGAAGAGACGCAGTTCCGGAAAGGAGTGACTCGGGATGCTTTGGACGTTGTTCGTAATTCTCTTGATCGCATGGCTGATCGGTTTGGTGGGCTTCCACATTCTGGCCTGGTACATCCACATTCTGCTTGTACTGGCGCTGGTGGTCCTGATCATCCAGCTCGTCAGCGGACGAAGGGTGGCGTGAGCAGTTGAGCCAATCATCTTAACCCAGGGGGATACCAATGAATTCGGACCAGGTGAAGGGCAAGATGACGGGAGCGGCCGGCAAGGTCAAGCAGGCAACCGGCGAGGCCACCGGCAATGAAAACATGGCGAATCGCGGCGTGGCCGATCAGGCCAAAGGCGCCGCGCAGGAGACGTGGGGCAACATCAAGGACGCGGCCAACCAGTCCGCGCAGACTCACGAAGCCGAGCAGCATCGGCGCAACGCCGAGAAGCGCGAGGAAGTCTCCGAAAAAATTGACCATGCGAAGGAACGCACCAACGAAAAAATCGACGAGGTCAAGGAGCGCGAGAAGCTGCGCCGTTCGGCATAAGCCTCAAACGCACCCAACGGAAAGGCTCGCGGAACTCCGCGAGCCTTTGCTGTTTTTGCGCCGAGCCGCGCTGCCCGGACATAGAATGTCATTATGCTGCTCGAAGGCATCTTCCCGGCCATCACCACGCCGTACTACCCCGACGGCCGCCTCTATCTGCGCAAGCTGGAACACAATGTGGAGCGCTATTCGCGCACCGTCGCGGCCGGTCTGGTCGTGCTTGGATCCACCGGCGAAGCCGTCATGCTCAGCGACGACGAAACCCGCGAGGTTCTGCGCTCAGCCGCCCAAAGCGCCGCTCCGGACAAGGTGTTGCTGGCGGGCGTCGGCCGCGAGAGCCTCCGCGAGACCCTGCGCCTCGCCGAATTTGCCGCCGACCAGCAGTTCGACGCCGTCCTCGTCCGTACTCCCCATTTCTACGGCCCGCAGATGCAGCCTCTCGAGCTGCTGACTTACTACCGCACCCTCGCCGATCATTCGCCCCTGCCCGTCGTTCTCTACAGCATTCCAAAATTCACCCATCTGGAGCTGCCCGTCGACGTCGTGGCCGAGCTCGCCCAGCACCTGAACATCATCGCCATCAAAGACTCCAGCGGCAGTCTGGATCGCCTCGCCTCTCTGGTCGCCGCCACGCGCAGCGCGCCAAAGCGCTCAGTCGTCGTTACGCCGGTATTTGCCGCCGTCACCAGTCGCATGATGCTGGCCGAGGCGGAAGCCGAAACCGCTCTGGCCGCAAGCCTCATTCCCGTCGACGCTCTGGGCGCCGAACCCATGACCTCCGTCGCGCTGGCCCCCATGCGCTCGGCGCTGGCCATGCGCAAAAAGGAGATCGGCTTCCAGGTGCTCACCGGCTCCGCCGGAAACCTGCTCCCGGCCCTCGATGCCGGCGTTTCCGGGGCCATCCTCGCCTTCGCCGCTCCGGCTCCCCAGGCCTGCCAGGAAATTTACACCGCCTGGAAGGAAAACGATCCTGTCGTAGCCGCGGAGAAACAGCGCCGGCTCGCTCAACCGTCTCTTGTCGTCGCGAACAAATACGGCATTCCCGGCCTCAAGTACGCCTGCGATCTGAACGGCTACTACGGCGGTTCTGCGCGCCTGCCTTTACTGTCCCTCACTTCGGATCAACGGGCCGAGGTTGCGGCCGCCATGGCCGATACCCGCAACTGAGCCGAACATCCGGCTTTCACCAGCGAACAGGGGGCGGCATCCAACCGCATCTCATTCATCTGGAGAACGCCATGCTCCGTCGCATCCTTCAGGTTTTCCTCCTGTCCGTTCTGTCCGCTGGACCTGCCTTCTCGCAGGCATCCTCCACGCCGGTCCCCCCGCCGAAAAGCGGGACCCACTACCCACTGCCGCGGGCGCGCGTTCGAGCGGCCATCCTCTCGGACATCGGCTCCGCCGACCGGCAGCTCCTGAATCAGGCCTGGCTCCTCTCCGTGCGCCAGAAGCTGCTCATGAGCTGGCGTCCGCTCATTCCCGACACCGACCGTCGTCCCATGGTCGAGGCCGGCAGCGCCGTTCTTCTCATCCGCCTCGGCCCCAAAGGCCTCGTCCGCCATGTGCGGGTTGAGCGGTCCGCCCGCAACCAGGCCCGCAACCCTGCCCTCGTGACGGCGGCCGAAGGAGCCGTAAAAGCCGCAAGCCCCTACCCGCCCTTCCCGCCAGGAGTCAAGGCTCGCGGCATCCGGCTGAGGGTCACCTTTCTCTACGATTGACGGAATCGGTGGCCATCAATCCCTTAATATTCAGTGAATTGCCAGAGAATCTCCATCTGCTTCATGATGGCATCAGCATAGGCAACAGTGCCGAATCGGGATCGTCCGGTTCGCCAGGTGATCTGCGTCACTGTGCCTCTGTTTCCCTCTCCCTATCGTAAGAGATTCCTCGCGCCGCGCTCCTCATTTTCCGTTGGGCCCAGCCGATGAAAAAGAGAATAGGAGAGAACCATGACCCTGACTACCCTGGCCATCGGCGGACTCATTGTGGCGGCTTTCCTCGTCATCATTTCCGTGAGCCTGATCAACAAATTCGCCCGCGGCGACTGACTCCGCTCAGTTCCCCGGGTGGAGCACTTCGATGACCTGACTGTCGGGCGCCGTCCACGCAGCTGCGCCCGTGTGCGTCAGCCGCTGGGTCGCCTGATCCCAGTGCAGATGCGTCAGTTGGTAGTCGCCCTTCTCGTAGGCGTACGTCGTCCCATCGTCGCGATAGAGCACGAAGCTGGCGTCGGCTCCCGGCCACACCTCAATCCTGCTGATCGTCTGCTTCTGCGTGGCGCTCTCGATCTCGCTGCCCATCGGAATAATCGATCCGGCCCGCACGAACAGCGGTAGCTGCTCGATCGGCGCAGCCACCGTCACGGTCTGCCCGCCCGTGTACCTCTTATGGGTCCAGTAGTCGTACCAGTCGGCCCTGGCAGGCAAATACACCTGCTTTGTCGTCATGCCCTGCGTGGTTACCGGCGCCACCAGGAACGCGGGCCCAAACATGTACTCGTCGCCAATCTCACCCGCCTTTGGATCGTTCGGGAAGTCCATGAACAGCGCCCGCATGAACGGTGCGCCCGTCTCATGCGTGCTCCACCCCAGCGAGTAGATGTAGGGCATCAGCTGGTACCGCAGCCGGACGTACTTCTCCAGAATCGGCTCCGCCGCCGTCCCGTACGACCACACCTCGTTGTACTTCCGCGTCCCGTGCGTCCGGAACACCGGCAGGAACGTGGCGTACTCAAACCACCGGGTATAAAGCTCCGGATAATCCACGTCTCCGCGGACGTTTGCCTCCGCACCCGCATCGCTCAGCAGCGGCGGATGTTCGGGGTGGTGCACAGGCGGCAGCGGCTGCCAGCCGCCCGTGTCGTTGCTCCAGTAGTTCAGCCCCGACGCCGCCACATCCAGGCCCGTCGGAATCTGCCGCCGCAGCGTGTCCCACGTGGGATAGATATCCGACGACCACACGATGGTGCTGTTGCGCTGAATCCCCGTGTAGCCGTCCCGCGACAGGATCAGCCCCCGCGTGTCCCCGCTCCCCCGATATCCGTCGTACAGCGCCGCCGTGTGAAACAGCGGATACACGTTGAAGTACTCAACCCCCGGCCCGATATGGAAGTAGCTGCCGTCCGGCGGCAAATCCGGCTCCGTCTCATCCGCCCAGATGTAGTTGAATCCCTTGCTCAGAATGTTGTCCTTGATCGTGTTCCAGTACCACTTCGCCGCCGCCGGATTCGTGGTGTCGATGTCCGATCCTGCGTGATCGTAGGGCAGGCCATTCGTCGGCGTGCCATCCGCCAGATGCTCGAACCAGCCGTTGTTCTGCAGCTCTTTGTAGAAGCGGTCGGTGGGGACGAAGCGCGGCCACACGCTGATCATCGTGGAAATGCCCATCTGGTGCAGCTTCGCGTTCATCGCCGAGGGATCCGGCCAGTATTTGGGGTTGAAGTCCATCTGCCCCATGTTCGTGTAGTAAAACCAATCCACCACGATCATCGACACCGGCAGATGCCGCTCCTGGTATCCATCCGCCACGGCCATCACCTCCGCCTGGCTCGAATACCGGTTCTTGCACTGGATGTACCCGTAAGCAGACTTCGGCAGCATCGGCGTCGCCCCCGTCAGCAGCCGATAGCCCTCGTACAACTGATCCGTCGTCTCCCCGTAGATCACGAAGAATGACACGCGGTCGCCCACCTGCGACGTCCACTGGGTCCGCTCGTTGAATCCCGGGTCGATCGTCGTCTTCGAGGGGTTATCCCACAACACCGCATAGTGCCGGTTCGTCACCAGCAGCGGCACGCAGAAGCTGGGCCCCGCTGCTGCCGTGTAGTCGTTCCAGCACTGGATCTGATGATCGCGATGATCCAGATACCCCTGCTGGTTCTCGCCCAGGCCGTAATAGTGCTCGTCATCCGGCGAAAAGAACGTAGCCTGCACCTGGTCGTAGATCGCATCTCCCGGCCGTCGGCCGAACTCGTCGAACGCGACATCCGGCTTCGTTTCGGAGAGAACCTGGTAATTTGCGTCCTTGTGGTTCGGCACCGTCATCGACCAGCCTTCCATGCGCAGCAGGTTTTCCCCCGTCTTCGCATCGACCGACAGCGGAATCCACGGTACATTCCCCGTGAAGTAGTTGCAGGTGTCGCAGCCCGCCGGCGGCTTGCCCGAGCCGTACTGGATCACCGGCATCTTCACCGTCATCGCGCCCGACGAATAGGTGTCCATCTTCGCGGTGTGCGTGTACGTCCAGCCCGAGTCCGCCGCTCGAGCCGTGATCCCATACCCCGGCGCGGCCAGCACAGCCTCATGGCTCAGGCTGATCGTGACCCGCACGATGTTCGGAGCGTACGACTCCAGCGTCACCGTCGCATTGCGCCGCTGCAGCACCACCTGTTTCTGCGCCGAAGCGCTGGCGACGAGGAAAACGACTCCGAAGCAGGCCCAGAGCCTGCGGACAAATCGAGAAGAAGAACGGGTCATGGCGAGGCTTCCCTTGCGGAAATGGATTTGAATGCGCCGTTGGCAGTCTACGTCCGCCCAGCGCGGACGGACAAATGCGCTCCAGTCTCCCGCAGCGCGAGTCAATCGTTTTTGCTGTCGGTCTCGGATCAGAGCATCCGCGTCAAAGCCCCGCTGACGGAGTTAGCAGACTCTGCGCGCCTTAGGCGCAGTGCAGATTAGCCCAGCGCTTCGGCGCTGGCAAAGCGCCCCCGAGAGAGCGAGCCCCGGAGCGGCGACGCATAACTGGCAAAGACCCGAACCCGCGCCACCGTCCCGCGGAGCATTGACCGCCTGCCGCACCCATTCGTATGATGAAACCTGTCCATCCCTCCTGGCGGCGTAGCTCAGATGGTTAGAGCGTGGGATTCATAACCCCAAGGTCGGCAGTTCGATCCTGCCCGCCGCCACCAAAACCTTGAACGATCCGCCGTGACGGATTCTTCACGGCGTTCCCGTTACCAACTCGATACCTGCACCCCTACCCGGATCAAGTGCTTTATTTTCAATAACTCTCCAGGGGATGAAAGAGTCGTTTTTAGAACGGCTTTCATCCCTGCGTTGCCCCCCTGGACGTTGCCCCGGGGCACTCTGCCGGATTGTTGACGGTTTCGGTGCAGGGCCGACGCATATCAGATTCCAAGTAGTTTGAGCAGATAGGGGATGTTCCAAGCGGCTTTGAGTCGCTTTCCTTTGATTCCTCGTTTGGAGGATTTGTCCTGTTTGAGAAGATTGAGGGCGATTCGGTTGAGGATGGAGAAGTTTTGTGCGGCATGACCGGCGCGTTTACGGTCCAGGTCTTCACCGAAGGCGACGTCGAGCACCCAGTGCAGTTTGTTTTCGATTCCCCAGTGCTGACGGATCACTGAGTTCAGCCGCGCCGCATCGGGGTTGAGGCTGGTGATGTAGTAACGAATCTCACGCTCGGTCTTTCCTGTGGCCTTGTGGTACCGTTCCGACTCGATGCGCACCAAAGCCTGTAAAGAGGCCCATTCGGATGCCTTTTCGATCAGGCCAGGGTCGGCCATCACTGAGCACTTGCGTCGCTCAACCCGTCCGTGGCCACAGTCGATTTCCTCGGCCACTGCGTCGGAGTCCAAAAGTAGAAAAGAGTCTCTTACCTGTTCGGCCAGCAGGCCCTGATTCTCCTTGACCGCCAATACATAGTCAGCCTTCTTGTCGATGATCTGGCGAGCGATCCCGCGTTGGCAGCCCATGGCGTCAATAGTCACCACCGTGCCGCTCAGTTCCAAGGCGTTGAGCAACTTGGGAATGGCCGTGATCTCGTTGGATTTTTCGTCGACTTTACGCTGCGCCAGCACCAACCCGTTGCCCTCGGCCCAGGCCGAAACCATGTGAACAAGGGTCTTCCTACCGCCCTCGCGTGTGCCGCACAAGGCCTTGCCGTCGATGGCTACGACTTCGCCCGCGGTCAGCTTAGCGATCGACGAAACCCAGGCCACGAAACCCTTTTCCATCTCTTCCGGGTCCAGCGCCGCAAACACCCGGTTAAACGTATCATGCGATGGAATGCCCGATGGCAGCGTCAAAAACGTCTTCAACCACTCCAGCTTGTCTTCGCCGTACTCGGCTATGTCATTCCAACTCTCGGCTCCGCTCAGCACTGCGGCGATCGGGATCAGAAGGATCTCTTCCAGCAAATGTTCCCGGTTCCGCTCAACCCGCGGATCGCGCAACTCGGCAAAATACTTAAGGGGATTTTCCATATCCCCTTGTCGCCTATCTACATCCCCCAGGCATATAGCAATTTATATGCGTCGGCCCTG
>DATAWD010000055.1:0-26958 GCA_036267395.1 Acidobacteriaceae bacterium
AAGCCCATCCAGCCGGCTCTGGCCCGCGTCGCCGCCATCCACGACAAAAAGCAGCTGGCCGCCGTCGTCGCATACCTTGAGGCCGATACCACCACCTCCAGCTTCTTCCGCTTCGGCGTGCAGCAGGATCAGAAGGATTCCGCAAAGCAGATTGAAGCCGTCTCCCAGGGCGGCCTCTCGCTCCCCGATCGCGACTACTACCTCGAAGACTCGCCGCGCATGCAGAAGATTCGCGATCAGTATCGCGGCTACATCGTCACCGTCTTCAAACTTGCAGGCGATTCCGAGGATCAGGCGAAGACTGAAGCCGGCGAAGTGCTCGACATCGAAACCGCGCTTGCCACGGCCGCGCTGCCCCGCGTCGAGCTGCGCGACCCGGCAAAGCGCTACCACATCGAAACCGTTTCCGCCCTCACCGGCGAGGATTCGAATTTCGACTGGCCTGCTTATTTTTCCGGTATGCGCGCTCCCAAAGTCGCCGACCTGAACGTCGCCCAGCCCGACTTCTTCAAAGCGGAAAACCGCCTCATCGCCAGCCAGAGCCTCGACGCGCTCAAAGCCTACCTCCGCTTCCACGTCATCAACGGCGCGGCGCCCTGGCTCTCCCAGCCGTTTGAAGACGCCAACTTCGACTTCTTTGAGCACACCCTCCGCGGACAGGCCGAGCAGACCGCCCGCTGGAAGCGCTGCACCTCCGCTACCGACCGCGCCATGGGCGAAGCCGTCGGCCAGGATTGGGTCAAACAGAATTTCCCGCCCCAGGCCAAACAAAATATGCAGAAGCTGGTCGCCGCCCTGAAAAAAGCTCTCGGCCAGGATATTCAGTCCCTGCCCTGGATGACCGGCCAAACCAAACAGCAGGCTGAAGTCAAGCTCGACGAGTTCCGCCAGAAGATCGGCTACCCCGACAAGTGGCGCGACTACTCCAAACTCCACGTGACGCGGACCAACTTCGTCACCGATCTCGATCGCTCCGCCGCCTTCGAGACCGATTACGACCTGAACAAAATCGGCAAGCCTGTCGACGAAAAAGAGTGGGGCATGACGCCACCCACCGTCAACGCCTACTACGATCCTCCCCTGAACGACATCAATTTCCCCGCCGGCATCCTGCAGCCCCCGTTCTATGACTTCAGCAAGGATCCGGCCGTCAACTTCGGCGGGATCGGGGTCGTGATCGGCCACGAGATGACCCACGGCTTCGACGACAAGGGCAGTAAATACGACGGCCACGGCAACGTCCGCAACTGGTGGACCCCCGCCGACCGTACCGCCTTCGATCAGCGCACCGACTGCGAAGTGAAGGAGTACGGCGGCTTCGAGCCCGTCGAGGGCGTGCACCTGAACGGCAAGCTCACCCTGGGTGAAAACACCGCGGACAACGGCGGCATTCGCATCGCCTGGCAGGCTTTGCTGACCACGCTCGCCCAGGAAGGGAAGACCATTAACGACAAGATCGGGGGCTACACCGAAGCGCAGCGATACTTTATCTCTTTCGCCCAGGTGTGGTGCGAAAACCGCAGCGACGCCTATGCCCGCGTGGCGGCCAAAACCGATCCGCACTCGCCCGGACGCTTCCGGGCCAACGGCACCGTGCAGAATTTCGACGAATTCGGCAAGGCCTTTGGCTGTCACCCGGGCCAGCCCATGATGCCCGAAAACGCCTGCAGGGTTTGGTAAACGCCTCTGGTGATCTGTCCGGAGGTTCCTCGTCCAGGCACCAGGAAAGCAGAATCTTGTTTTCTCCGCCGGTTCCGGCTCCCTGGGCTCCCCCGCAATGCCTCGGTTCCATTTACAATGAACCAGGTTCATCCCTACAGCTTGTCCGGCCGTCTCCTCCGACGGCCAGGCGTGAAGGAAGCGCATGAAGTTCAGGAAACTCGGCCGGATAGCTCTGGCCACGGCGGCATCCCTCTTCATCGGGTTTGGCACTCAATCCTGCTACTACTACACCGAGGCCTACATCATCGTGACCGGGTCGCAGTACAACCAGGTCGCCTCTTACCGCGAACAGAACCAGACCGGCCAGCTTACCCTTGCGCCTCATACCCCTACGTCGTCCGGCGGAGTCAACCCCATTCGCTCGGTCCTGCTGTCCGGCGGCCGCTATGTGTATGTCCTGAATGAGGGACAGCCCAAGATGGATGCGGCGGGCAATATCACCTGGAGCGATGGCAACATCTCGCTGTTCAGCATTGGTGGCGACGGCTCGCTGTCGTTTCAGCTGTCCTACCCCAGCCAGGGCATGGGGTCCATTCGCCTCGCCCTCAGTGCGACCGGGACCTATCTTTACGTTCTCGACCAGTATGCACCGGGTACCAGCTCCAACGTGACGCCGGCCACCGCCAGCCCCACCGCGGCGACCCCGTGCCTGGACAGCACCAACCATGTTTACCGGCCGGTTGGCGACATCACCGTCTTCTCCATCGATCCGTCCACCGGTCGCCTGTTCCTGGTGCAGAACCAGCAGCAGCAGAACGCCCTGGGGACGCCGCTTTCCTACTTCCCGGTCGGCTGCGGTCCCATCGATTTCCATCTGGGCAGCAACTACCTGTACACGGCGGAAGCCAGCGATCCAGCCACCGGCAACACCCAGGTGGTCTACGCCTATAACGCGGCGATCTCGGGTCAGCTGATTCAGGTTCCCGGCGGCGCGCAGCCGGTGGGAACCAGCAACATGGCGGTCATCGGGGGTAGCCAGGACGGCAAATGGATCTACATTCTCGATAACGGCACCAACATGATCTACACCTTCACGTCAGGCGGCAACGGCCTGCTGTCTGCCGTCGCCGATGGTGCGCAGCCCAACATCGCCGGCGCCTCCGGCATGACGGCTCTGACGACCGACAGCAGCGAGAAATATCTCTACGTAACGAACAATACGTCGACCGGGCTGGGCCAGCCCGGCAGCGTCATCTCCATCTTCAACATCGTGCCCGGCACCGGCGTACCCGAGGTCTTCGCCAATTCAGCGATCGCCGTCAATCCTTATCCCACCGGCTCCAGCCCGCAATGTATCTTCCAGGATCCCTCCCACCAGTACGTCTACACGGCGGGAGCCGTCAGCAATATGATCACCGGCGCCAAGTTCGACCCGAACAGCGGCACCCTGACGAATCTGGGCAAAGGCTCGAGCTATGCAACTGTGGGAACGCCAACCTGGTGCATCTACAGCTCCAACACAGACTGATGCCGGCAGGAACGAAACACATGAAGTTCAGGCAATTCGGAAGGCGTTTGCTGGCCGCCGCGACGGTAGCGGGACTCTCGCTCGGGATCCTCTCCTGCGGCGCCAGCAACACTATTGACTTCCTCTACGTGACATCCAACAAAGTCAACCCGGGTGAAATCAACGTCTACGAAGTTGACTCCGAGTCGGGCGAGCTCTTTCAGATCGCCGATTCCCCCTATCCCTCCGGCGGGCGCAACCCCGTCTACGAAGTGGCTTCGCCCAACGGCAAAGCGCTCTACGTGGCCAACCACGACGACAATACCGTCGTCCAGTTCGCGATCGGCACCGACGGCAAGCTTTACCCGCTGCACACCATCACAACCCCCGGAACCGAGCCTGTCTCTCTGGCCATCAACGCAGCCGGGACGGCCTTATTCGTGCTCGATTACTACGCTCCGGTTGCGGCTGGCCAGCCTTCGTATACCGACCTGAACCCCGGGCCAGGGGCGCTGATCGTCTATCCCATCGATCCCACCACCGGCAATCTGGGCTCGCCCCTCACTACGGGCGCCGACAACTACTGGCCTGTGCAGTGTTTCCCCAGCAATGTCGCCGTCACCCCGGATGACGGGTATGTCTATGTGACCAATCCAAACTCGGTGGTGGTCACCACGTCGCCGCCGGTCACCGGCACGGTGCCCACGCGGCCCGCCGTCTGTCCCGCATCCGGCACTGTCTCCGGCTTCGCCATTGCCGGATCATCGAGCAGCGTCACCGGCATCACTGAAGTAGCCGGCAGCCCGTTCTCGACCGGCTCCGGCTCCGCCCCCACCGGAGCGATCGCCGGCCCCGACAACGGCGCACTCTTCGTGACCGACAGCGCCCTCAGCCAGCTGTATACCTACGCGATCCAGCCGGGCGGGGCGCTGACTCTGGCCTCGACCACGTCCACCGGGGCCATGCCCATGGGGGGCACCATCGTTCCGGGAACGGGCGCGAACTATCTTTACATCACCAATTACGCGGGTGGCTCGGTCAGTGTCTTCTCGCTCGCCTCGGGTTTGCCGTCCCTCATCGCTACCGGGAACTCCGGCGCTTCCGGACCCCTGTGCATCCTCGCGGACCCGCATACCCAGCGCTATCTCTACACCGCCAACTACACGGGCGGCTCGGTGGGTGGAGTGGAACTGGATCCCGCCAACGGTACACTCATTACGAATAAGGACTCGCCCTATGGCACATCGGGACAGCCGACCTGTGTCGCGGCCATCACCCACGCCGGCGGCAACACCCACGGGCTCTAGGGCGGAGCCGGCGAGTTTCTCCGGAGATGGCTCCGGAATTTAGAATGACCGGGAGCAATCCCGCAAAGGCAGCTCCCATCAGGGACGAAGGAACAGCATGAAGTGGAAAACCATCGGTCAGGGCTTGCTGGCCGTCACCGCGAGTTTGGGAATAGGCCTGGGGATCACCTCGTGCAGCCCCAGCCAGACCATTGACTACGTCTTTGTCACTTCCAATGCCGTCGGCACCACGAATGGCGAGGTTTCCTCCTACCACGTCGATTCTGTATCCGGCGCCCTGAGCGTCGTAGCCGGCTCTCCTTTCCCCGACTCGGGATCGAACCCGGTCGCGCTGGTTGCCTCCCCGAACCAGCAGTACCTGTATGTCGCCAATCACGACAGCAGCAACATTGCGATGTACACCATCGGCACTGACGGCCAGCTCGCCCAGGGCAAGAGCTGGACTACGCCCGGTACCGAGCCCGTCTCGCTGGCGATGAATGCCACGGGCACGATGCTCTTTGTCCTCGACTACTACGCCCCCGGCTTCAGCGACATCACGCCTGGCCCCGGCGCGCTGGTCGTCTATCCCGTCAATGCCGACGGTACCCTCGGCACTCCTGTCGCCAGCGCCGGGCTCGCCTACAGCACCGTGCAGTGTTTCCCCGGCGGCGTGGCCCTCACCCCCGACGGTAGTTACGCCTACGTTTCCAACACCAACGCTGTGATTGTGACCACCTCGCCGCCCACCACCAGCACCCCGCCCGCGCTGCCCGCTACCTGTCCCGCCCAGGGAACGATCTCGGCCTTCTCCGTCGCTTCGTCGGGCTCTCTTGCTCCGGTGGCCGGCAGCCCCTTCGCCGCTGGAACCACGCCGACCGGCATCACCGTCGATCAGACCAGCCGTTTCGTTTACACCACCGACAGCGTGCAGAATCAGCTCATCGTCTACAACATCCTCCAGGGCGGCGCACTCTCGCCCCTCATCAACGGCCCGTTCAGCACAGGCACATTCCCGGTAGGCGTCACGGTCGATCCTCGCGATCTGTATCTCTACGTCAGCAACTACAACTCATCAACCATCAGCGAGTACACGATTTCCCAGGCCACCGGGCAGCCCTCCGGCCTGTCCACCTCCAGCTACAGCACCGCGGATGCCGGACCTACCTGCGTCGTCGTCGATCCTGCCTTTGGGCGTTTCGTCTACACGACTGATACCATCGGTGACTACATTCAGGGAGGCCAACTGAATCCCAATAGCGGGGTTCTTGCCACCATTCAGAATGCGCCCTACAAGTCGCTCGGCCACGCTACCTGTGTCACCGCGGTTCCGCACGGCAACCACGCCGTCGAGACCGTGCCCGTCACCGCCGGCAGCTAAACCGCGGGCAAAGGACAACGTCAGACAGACAAAAGAAGGCCGCTCAGAGCGGCCTTCTTTTGTTTCCGGAGAGCAACGGCACGAGGGCCAACCGGCTCACCATTCCAGACCCTGTCCCTGCCGATACGCGGCGCGCTTCGAGCCGCAACCTGCGATCCTGCGCGGCCCCGGGCAGGGTTCTCACGCCCGCAGGTTCAGTAGTTGAGCCTCAACGACATCTGGAGGAGGCGTGGATTGTTGAGCTGGCTGCTCACAATTCCAAAATCCGACGCACCCTGCTGGGTTCCGGGATAGCCAAACTGAACCCGGTTAAACAGGTTAAAAGCCTCCGCCCGAAACTGCAGGTTCACGTTCTCGTTATGGGTGAAGGGAAAGGTCTTGTACATCGACGCATCCCAGTTGGCTACGCCCGAGGAGCGAAGATTCGGATCGTTCCGCGACTCGTCGCCAAAGGTGAACGGAGCCGGCTGCACAAAACATGCCGTGTTGAACCACTGATTGGCCCGCTGCGTCTGATCGCCGGAAACGATCTTGTCGCACCCGGGCACGACATTCGGCCGCGAGCCTCCGCCAAAGGAGTTGGTCAGGTTTTGAGCCGTTGTGAAACCCAGCGGGAAGCCGGTCTGCAGAGTCGTGACTCCGCCAAAGCCCCATCCGCCCACCAGTTGATTCACCACTCCTGAAGCGCTCGATCCGAAACGCCGGCCGCGCCCGAAGGGCAGATCGTAGACGTAGCTAACGACCAGCCGCTGCCGCGCATCGTCCGAAGACAGCGACTTCTCCGCACTCAGGTTTCTCGGATCCTGGACGCCCGCCACGCCCGGCTCCAGCCATGTTGTCAGCGTGTCCGTGTCGCTGATCAGCTTCGCCCACGTGTACGCTAAGTTGATGGATGCGCCGTGCGCGAAGCGCTGCTGGGCTGTTACCTGCATGGAGTTATAGGTCGAGTTAGCGACGTTGTCTGCCTGGATCCCCAGTCCCGAGTATTCGGGAAAAGGCAGCAGCAACTGCCCGGCCGGAATCGTCGCCGCACCCAGGCTGTATTTTGTGCTGATGATCCCGTAGTAGGGGTTCGGCACCTGGTTCACCAGCGCTGTTCCCATCGACAGGTCCTGATCCGGCAGCGTATCGACGTCCAGACCGCTGAAGGGCAGATGCGTTCCCTTCGCGCCGCCATAGACGAGGCTGAACATGAAGCTGCTTCCCACCTGCTGCTGCACGCCAAAGTTGTACTGCTGGGCGTAGGCGTAAGGATCCGTCATCAGGTTGTAGCTGCCCCCCGTTCCCAACAGCGTCTGTTGCAGGCTCGCTCCTCGACCCACCGGCGGCACCAGCCCCTGGGGGTAGGGATTGTCGATCGTGGCGCTGGGTGTCAGTCCTCCGTTGATCGAGGTCACCACCCCCGTTGTCGACGCGTCGATGGGATCGGTGTAGGGCAGATCGGTCACGTCATTCGGCAGCCAGAAGACGCCGTATCCGCCACTGAACACTGTGTTGGGAAACATCTGATAGGCAAAACCCAGGCGGGGCGAAAACTGCTTGAGGCTGTTGTTGATGGCAAACCGGGAACTGCGTGTGCCGGAGGCCACCAGCCCGATCGCACCGGGGGCCGGAATCCCTGCCGCCGCCAGCACCGAATTCGTCGCGCTCGGATCGAAGTAGCTGAGCCGGTTGTGACGTTCGGTGAACGGCTGGGTATCCTCCCAGCGAAGTCCCAGATGGAGCGTGAGCCGCGGCCGCGTGCGCCAGTCGTCATTGACGTACAGCGCCGGATACAACTGTTCGGAGGCCAGGGGTGTCGCGATCTCCGCGCTGCCGCTGGAGGGATAGCCCAGCAGAAAAGTCGCCAGCCCCAGGCCGCCCACGCCGGTCAGCGGATTCTGCGCGGTGAACCCCGGGCTGAAACTGTAATCGCCGGAGGAAATATTGTTCTGCACGTAGTTGAACGTCGCCCGCAGGAACTCCCCGCCGAACGACAGCGTATGGTTGCCGATGAATTTCGTCAGCGATCCCGATATCCGGTCGTCATCGGTCGCGTTGTTGATGGTGCTGTCTGCTCCCTGGCTGCTGAAGATTCCCTGAGGATCGAAGCCGGTAATCACCATGACCGGCGGTCCAGGATACTCCACCTGGCTGTTCAGCGCCGCCGACTGGCCAATCGACGTCAGATTGAAGCTGTTGAGCAGCGGCGACCGCGAGTATTTGAATCGCATGTAGCTGATACGAAGATCGAGCAGCGTTTTCGGGCTGAATGCATAGTCATCGGAGAGCACAAAGCTGTTCGTCGTGAACAACTCACCGCACCGATCCTCGCAAATCCCGTTGAAAGCGACGGTGGGAAGATTGTTGTTCTTCCACCATGTGTAACGCCCGCTGATGTGCTGCTTGCTGGACACAGTCTGGTCGATGTGCGCCACCGTTTCGTAGTTATTGCCGCCGGCGCTGCCGTTCGTCGTAAAATTCGGCGTTCCGGGTGTGGCGCCCGGCACGTTCGGCGCGGGAAAGAATTCCTTCAGATAAGCGACCGCCGTCGGGTTCAGCCGCCCGCTCGGGATGACTCCCCCGCTGAACGCCGTCCGGTTATATTGCGGCTCGCCCGGAGTGCAGGGCGGCCCTCCCGCCACGCCGCACGTCGTCGTGGGATCGTAGATGGGCGTGTTCAGATCCGACAGGTTTCCCGTCAGCTCCGCGGCCGTCGGCACGGTCTGCTTATACGTGACACCCTGCCGCAGCGCGAAACCCTCCCAGCTCACGAAAAAGAATGTCCGGTTCCGCCCGTCGTACAGGTGCGGAATATAAACCGGACCTCCCAGATTGGCTCCGAACTGGTTCTGCGTGAAGGCCGGGTTCGGCAGATGCGCCTGGTTCCCGAAAAACGTGTTGGCGTTCAGCACCTTGTTGCGCAGATACTCATAGGCCGAGCCGCGCACGGTGTTCGTACCTGATTTCGTTCTGAACTGCACCGCGCCGCCCGCGAGTCGCCCATACTCCGGCGGCAGATTGTTCGTCATGACCTTGAATTCCTGCAGGGAATCCTGCGTGGGAATCAGCGCGGTGAGGTTGATGTACTCCGTGTTGACCGGCGCGCCATCCAGATAGGTCACGCTCTGGTTCGCGAATCCACCGCCGATCTGATAATTTCCCCATCCGAAGGGATTGGTCCCGGTCGGCGTTTGCTCGGACTGGCCCTGCGGCACCACGGACGGAACCAGCGCCACCAGAGCCATCGGATTGCGACCGTTCAGCGGGATCTCGTTGGTTTCCCTCTGATCCACGACCGCGCCCAGCGTGTCGCTCTCCGCCTGGATCAGGGGCGTCCTCGCCGTCACTATCACTTGCTGCGTCTCACGGCCTACCACCAGAGTCATGTCGATGAGGAGCGTTCCCGCAACCTGCAGAGTAATCGGCCCCTGCATCAGGCGCTGATACCCCGTCTTTTGTGCCTCCACGCTGTAGGACCCGGGCGGCAGGTTCGTGAACTCGTAAAAGCCCGATCCGTTCGTCGTCGCTTTCTGCGTCGCGGACGTGCCGGTATTGGTGAGTGTTATCGCAGCGCCGGCGACCGCGCCCCGGCTCTGATCCGTGACGGTTCCGTTGATGGTGCCGTTGGTCGCCTGCCCATAAAGGAGCGGGCCACACGTCGCCAATGTGACCAGAGCTGCGAGGAAAAAGCATCGTGCAATCGCTTTCATTCCAGGGCGAAGACGATTGTGTGTCCTGCTGGGTACGAGCCGTTCTCCGACCGTTCGAAACCTGGGAACAAATAGAGACATGGGGGGCCTCCGCCAATTACTTGCGCGCTATTGCATACTTAATTACTATCGTTTGTCAAGCAGTCTCAGACTGCGTCAACCACAATCGGTTCGCGATAGAAATAGTCCCGGAACGTCGACTGGGACGCCGCGGGCTGTCGATTGTGGTTCAATGGGCGTGGTTGCGAAGGGAGCAAAGTCGTGTCGCAGAACGCGCATCCGGAAAACATGCCTCGTCTGACCCGACGCAGGGTACTTCAGGGTTCTGCAGGACTGGGAGTCGTGCTGATGCTGGACCGATCCGGCCTCGCCCTGGGCGCAACCGGGACGGGTCCGGTCACGCTGAACTTAGGCAGCGATCATTGGACGCTGCGCGAGGCAGGCACGTCGCGCGACTATCCGGCGCTGATTCCAGGCAGCACGTACACCAACCTCCTGGCCGCTGGGTCCATTCCCGATCCGTTTTTCGGGGAGAACAACAGCGAGGTGCAGTGGGTTGCGGAAAAGAGCTGGTTCTTTGAGCGCAGCTTTGAGGCCGCGGCCGATTTTCACGGGAAGGAATATGTGGAGCTGGTCTGTCATGGACTGGATACGCTGGCCACTGTGGAGCTGAACGGACATCCGCTTGGCGACTGCAATAATATGTTCCGCACCTGGACGTTCGACATAAAACCGCATCTGCGGCGCGGCGCAAACCAGATACGCATTACGTTTAACCCGCTGACCGCCTATGTTGAGAAGCAACGTACGGCCTATAGGAAGAAGTACGGGATCGATCTGGCCAATGAGCGCTCCTGGGTTCGCAAGGGGCCGTATATGTGGGGATGGGACTGGTGCCGTCCGGTCCTGACCCAGGGTATCTGGAAGAAGATTGAGGTTCGCGGGTACGACGTTCGCATCGCCGATGTGAGCGTCCTCCAGAACCATGCCGCGGGCGGGGCAGTCCGGCTGGAGATCCATACCAGCGTGGCAGGGCGGAAGGACGATGTTCATGTCGAGGCCGAGGTTTTGTTGGCCGGCAGTGTCGTGGCAACAACCAGGGGCGCGGCCCCCCATGGCGAGGCTGTTCTGGAGGCGGCGGTCCCCGAGCCGCAGTTGTGGTGGCCGAATGGCGTGGGCGACCAGCCTCTTTACACGGTAAGGGTGCAGCTGCTGGACGCCGATGGGAAAGCTGTGGACAATGCCGTGCGGCGCGTAGGCTTGCGAACGATTGAGGTCGTTCCGCCCAGCGGGGATGTTGCTCTGCACCTGCGTGTGAATAGCCTGCCGGTTTTCGCAAAAGGGGCTGACTGGATCCCGGCGGATAATATGCCCACGCGGGTGACGCCGGAGATCCTGCGCTGGTATATGTCGCAGGCCGCCGGGTGTAACTTCAATTTCCTGCGGCTGTGGGGAGGCGGCTATTACGAAGAGGACGAGTTATTCGACCTTTGCGACGAGTTAGGGCTGATGCTGCAGTTCGAGTTCAAGTTTGCCAACGCCAGTTATCCCGTTAAGGACGAGGAGTGGATGGATAATCTGCGCGAAGAGATCGAGCAGCAGACGCTCCGGTGCCGGAACCATCCGTCGATCGTGATCTGGAGCGGGAACAACGAGATCGAATACTTTGAGGGCTACAAACAGCTCTTTCACGACTTCATCGGCGGCATCGTGAATCGGCTCGTTCCCGGCGCCTTCTATGAAGTCGGGAGCGGCGCTCATGGCAGCGGGGACATCCACTCGTGGGGCGTCTGGCATGGGAACCAGCCGGTGGAGAGCTATCTCGCGGTAGAAGGGTTTGTGACCGAGTTCGGGATGCAGTCAACTCCGGTTCCGATGACCGTGCGCGCCTTCACCGATCCGGCGGGCCGGCAGGCGATTGATTCCCCGGTGATGCAGTATCACGAGCTGGATGGCAGCGGGCATGGCATCGAGATCATCATGCATTACACGGAGGCGAACTTCGGCCAGGCGGCGAAGGACTTTGATGACGCGCTTTGGCTCACCGATGTGAACCAGGCGTGGATGATGCGTTATGCCGTCGAGCACTGGAGACGCGATATGCCGCGATCCATGGCGGCCGCGATCTGGCAATACAATGACTGCTGGCCGGGCTCGACATGGTCCATGGTGGACTGCTTCCGGCGCCCGAAGGCGATCCTCTATCAGTCGAGACGCTTCTTTGCTCCGGTTCTGGTCAGCGGGTTGCCGGATCCACAAAGCGGGAAGACCGACATTTATGTAACCAGCGATGCTCCGAAGGATGCAACCGGTGAACTGCTCTGGAGCGTGACGAGCGCTGCCGGGGAACTGCTACGGCAGGGGACCAAGGAGATCCGTGTGCCGCCTCGTACGAGCTGGCGGGCGGAAGAACTGGATCTTTCCGATCTGGTGCAATCGCACGGCGCCGGAAATTTGCTGGTTTGGCCCGAAGTCGTGGTTGACGGACAAACAGTGGCGCAGAACACTCTTCTGTTCGGGCGCCCGAAGGGGCTGAAGCTGCAGCAACCCCACCTGACGATGACGACGAGCGGCGGAGAGACGCGCTACCGGGTTCTGATCGAAACCGATGTTTCGGCGCTCTGGGTGTGGGCGAATCTGCAGGATACAAGCGCTTCATTCTCGGACAATTTTTTCGATCTGCGGCGCGAGCGTGCGACTGAGATTGATGTGGTTCTGGACAAGCCCATGTCGCCGTTCGAATTTCGCAGCAAGCTGCAGATTCGCAGCGTGTACGACATCGCGCCGGAAATGCGAGGTTGAGGGCAGGGCTTATCCCTGCAGCAACGCGCAGAAGCGGTCGGGATTCTGCGCGAGTGAGGCTGAGTAGCGCGCCGCCTGTTTCCACTGGAAGAGCAGCTGATCTTTGGGACGCAGATCGAACACTGGCTGCGATGCCGCGGGAGCATCAGCGAAGCGCCCCGCGTCCCAGTCCCGGGTGAGAGCGTCCGCGAGAGACTGATCGCGGGCCGCGATGGCCTGAATCAGCAACGTAGCTCTCGCCCGATCCAGCGGCCGCTGCGATGCCTGTTCTGCGACCACAGTCTCACGCCAGAACATTCTCTCCAGGTACTGGACGCAAAGAGCGAAGGCCTGAAAATCGGAGAGGTTGGTCAGAACAGACGGCTCCAGCAGGACCAACAGGCTGGAGAGGCGCGTGAAGGGATTGGGTGGGGCGCCGGCCTTGATCGCCGCGGTGAGCTGCGCATCGCGGCTCCAGGGAACGGGCAGCGCTAGCCCCTGCCAGGAGACGGTCGCGTCTCCCGGCCAGTAAGGCGCGGCGCTGTAGAGGCTTTCGAAGACATCCCTCCACTGTTCGTTCCAGGCCGCCTGGTAATGTTTCTCGACGAAACGCCGGAAGCCCGAAGTTTGCGCGGCCGCGGTTCCCTGGTTCAGAGCGACAGCAGCGTAGGCAAAGCTGTCCCAGATGGAATTCTGGACGTAGCGGCTGGGAATCCAGTTCGTGACCACAACTCCGAGCGAGGCCGGTTCGTTCGACGCCAGGTACGCGTCGGCATAGGCGTCGACATTGCGCAGTTGTTCGGTGCCGACACGCGCGCCCCAGCGGTAGCAGGAGAGCCCGGGGGCTCCAATGGCGCGAGCACCGTGCGCGGCGACTTTCTTGAGCGTGTCGTGCAGCGGGACCGCGTTGTTCTCGGCGTAGTTCCAGTCCATGACGATGATGCGTTTGTCCAGTAAATCCAGGATCTCCGGTTCTTTGTGCAGGACGTAGTCACCCCAGACGATGAACTCCTTATGCAGCTCCACCGCAACGCGGTTCAGGGAGTTCAGGTAGTCGGCCCATATCTGCGCGCGGCTGCGGCTCTCGAGGGCCTGGCGGGAGCGCGCGGAGCCGCCCCAGTTCACCTCATCGCAGCCGCCGTGCAGATAGACCGAGGGGAAGATCGAAGCGACTTCGCCGTACATTTTGGTCATCAGCTCGAGCGTTGCGGGATCGACCGGGCTCACGCCGGAGAACTCCGACGAGCCGTTGGAATCGCGATCCAGCAGATGGGCAAAAGCGGGGGAGCGTGTGATGTAGCCGGTGTGCCCGAAGGACTCAATCTCAGGAAATACATCGACGCCATGGCGTTGGCCGTACTCGGCGAGACCTCTGAGCTGCTCCGGCGTAAAGGCATTTTTGTGGTTGATCAGACCGGCGACGGATGCAAAGCGGAGCGCGCTTCCCTGGTCGTCGGTGAGGCGAAACTGTAGGGCATTGAATCCCCACTCGGTGCAGAAGTCGATCACGCGGCGGTAGTAGTCGAGCTTTTCCGGAACCCGTCCTGCGTCGACCATGAGGCCGCGCATCGAACGCGCCGGCACTCCTGCGGCCAGCAGAGAAGACATCCCGCGCGCGGGAGAAGGCTCGCCGTCCGGTTGCGCCGCCTCTGCATCGGCCCACCATGAGGGAACGGCGACAGCTCCGGCCACCGCAATGCCCGCCCCGCGGAGAAAGTCTCGCCGACTACGATGATGGGTGGTCAGAATCCTACCTCCTGGGCGGAATTTGATGGCGCCGGAGAAATGTCTGCTCTTCCAGACATCAAGCGTATTCTAGCCGCCGGGCTGGAAGCGTCCTGGCCGGTAGGGTCTTTATTTTTTGAGTGGTCGCGCATAGCGGAACCGCGGAGTGCACGTCGACGCCCCGCCACGAGGGATACTGGTGGAAGCAGAATGAAACGGCAGTCGATCCGCGGACGTGATCCGCTCACCGGGCAGTCGATTGAGATCCTCGTCGAGGAGGGAGTCATCCGGTCGATCGCTGCCGGAGTTTCCGGTGACGATCTGTGGCTGTCGCCCGGATTCATTGACCTGCAGGTCAACGGCTATGCGGGTTGCGATCTGAATGCGGATTCGATTACCCCGGAGCACGTGATCGCTCTGATGCACAAGATGTTCGCTGTCGGGGTCACCACGTTCATCCCCACCCTGATCACCGCTCCGGAAGACCGGATCATCGCGGCTCTGCGCGCGATTCATGACGCGCGCCAGGGTTCGCCTCTCGCGCGGCATGTGATTCCCTTTGTTCACGTGGAGGGTCCGCACCTGTCGCCTGCCGATGGTCCGCGGGGAGCGCATCCGCGCCACCAGGTTCGGCCTCCGGACATCGCGGAATTCGAGCGCTGGCAGGCGGCTGCCGCCGGGTTGGTCGGGATGGTCACGCTTTCGCCGCATTGGGATCAGGCGCTGCCGTACGTCGCGCATCTCAGGAGTCGCGGATGTGTGGTGGCGATCGGCCACACGGATGCGGAATCCTCCCGGATCCACGCAGCGGCCGAAGCGGGAGCGGTGTTGTCCACCCATCTGGGTAATGGGCTGGCCGGTGAGTTGCCACGCCATCCGAATCTGCTCTGGGCGCAGCTCGCCGACGATCGCCTCACGGCTTCGTTTATTGCCGACGGCCATCATCTTCCCGCGGATACTTTGAAAGCCATGCTGCGCGCGAAGGGAACCGAACGCTGCATTCTGGTTTCCGACGCCGTAGCCCTCGCAGGATTGCCGCCGGGAAAATATGAGACATCCGTGGGGGGAACGGTGGAGTTGACGGTCGAGGGAAGAATCGGTATCCCGGGCACTCGAACACTGGCAGGCGCGGCGTTGCCTCTCAAGTCCGGCATTGCCAACGTGGCACGGCTGCCAGGATTTTCGCTGCGAGAGGCGATTCTGATGGCGACGGAGAATCCCGGGCGATTTGCCGGCGGCCGTGGACGGTTGCGCGTCGGCGCGGATGCCGACGTGGTTCAATTCCGATGGAATGGAGTCGACGACGATATTGCAATTGTCAGCCTTCTCGTCAGGGGTGTAGCTCCATGAGGGCGGCCCCGAAGATCACTGCGGCAACGCGATATCCCCTGAGGATCAATCGACCATGAAGAATCTGGATTTCGGCATCGTGAAGGTGCGAGTCTACCCAACGGCCAAAGCCGCGGGGCACGCAGCAGCGGAAACCGTCGCGGCCACGCTGCGAGAGCTCAGCGCGAAGCGAGATCGGATCGGCGTCATTTTCGCCACGGGCGCCTCGCAGCTTGAGACGCTGCACGCTCTCACTTCCATCCCCGATCTGCCCTGGGAGAAGGTTCATGGTTATCACCTGGATGAGTACATCGGCCTCGACGAGAATCATCCGGCCTCCTTCCGCCGCTATCTGCGCGAGAACCTGACGAATCGCGTCTCGATGGCGGCGTTCCGTGCAATCGACGGAAGCGCGGCGGATCCTGAGAAGGTTCGGCGGGATTATGTGGAGAAGCTGCGTGGGGCTGACCCGCAGATCTGTCTGCTGGGGATTGGCGAGAATGGACACCTCGCTTTCAATGATCCACATGAAGCCGATTTCGAGGACCCTGAGCCGATGAAGGTGGTTACGCTCGATCGAGCCTGCCGCGAGCAGCAGCTTGCGGAAGGCTGGTTCCCCAGCCTCGACGAGGTGCCGGAGCAGGCCCTCACCCTGACGATCCCCACGATCCTCCAGGTCCCCAGGCTGGTGGCGTCGGTGCCGGGGAAGCGCAAAGCGGGCAGCGTGCGGCGCACCCTGCGCGACCCCATCTCTGTGAATTGCCCGGCCACCATCCTCCGCACGCACCCGGATGTCACGATTGTTCTCGACCATGAATCCGCGTCGGAACTGGACTGCACTGTAGCTCAATAAGGATGCAGTGTCCGGCGCCTCCCGATGAGAGCCGGGAAAGGTGCAGCGAATGGTTGCCAGCGCGCCCCGGAGAGACTGCCTGAACCGGGTATGCCGATTGCCGATGCATTCCCGAGCCACAGTGGTAGACTCGGTTTCTCTCCTCCAACGTCATGGAAAAACGCCTGCTCACTCGCCGGGAATTCCAGGTGACCGCCCTGAGGGCGTCCGCTGCTCTGCTCCTTTGTCCACGCCTCGCCGCTGCAGCGGATCGAACCGATATCTCCGCGCTCTACCGCAGAGCCACGGTCATCGACTCGCTGTGCAGCCCGTTCGCTGACGCGGAAAGCGATCCCAGCCCGGCTCTGGTGAAGGCTGTTCTCGCCTCCGGCATCACAGCCGTCAACTGGACCGTCTCGGAACGCGACTTCGAAGGGACTCTCCGCACCATCGCCGGTGTCCAGGCCCTTGTCGACCATTATCCTGACGCCTTCACCATCATTCGCCGCCAGCCTGAGATTGCCCTCGCAAAACAATCCGGACGCATGGGCATTTTGATGGGCTTTCAATACACAGGCTTTCTGGAGGACGATCCCAGCCGCATCGGCATGTTTCGCAATCTGGATGTGCGCATCATGCAGCTCACCTATAACAACCGCAGCATCTTCGGCGACGGATGTCTGGAGTCCGGCAATGCCGGCCTGTCGAACGCCGGCCATTCCGCTGTTGCGACGATGAACGCCATAGGTGTCGCCGTCGATATGAGCCACAGCGGCTATCGCACCACTTCCGAAGCCATTGAAGTCTCTTCGAAACCCGTGCTGATTTCGCATTCCGGCTGCGCCGCCGTCTACGCGCACCCGCGCAACAAGCCGGATGCGATCCTCCGCGCGCTGGCCGATCGCGGCGGGTACTTCGGCGTCTACCTCATGCCCTATCTGGTAGCATCGCCCACCGTTCCCACCCATGAGCACGTACTGAATCATCTGGTCCATGCTATCGACGTCTGCGGCGCCGATCACGTCGGCGTTGGCTGCGATGGTTCCATCCAGGCCATCACTCTCACGCCCGAACAGAAGGCGGCGTTCGACGCCGACATTGCGCGGCGGAAGCAGCTGCACATTGGTGCGCCCGGCGAAGACCGCTATCCCTGGGTTCCCGATCTCAGCGGCCCTTCCCACATGGAAGAGATCGCCGAAGGCCTGGCCCGCCGCGGCCAGCCTGCATCGGTCATCGAGAAGGTTCTCGGCGCGAACTTCCAGCGCGTCCTCGGCGATATCTGGAGAACCGCCTGATCCAGGAGCTAGTTTCGTGCAACCCCCATTTTCACGCATCCTCGACTGTGCCACGGCAGCGCTTGCGCTGATCTTTGCAAGCCTGACCGCGGCGGCCTCGCAGCCAGGCACCACCCCCGATCTGCCCCCTGGTATTCCCTCCACGGCCCGGCAATATGTGGTTTTTCTCGTTGGCAGTGTCGCCGGCCGGCAGGCCAGCTGGACTACCCCCGATGGCGCGCTGCACATCTTCTTCCAGTACAGCGACCGTGGCCGGGGTCCCGCCACAACCAGCGTCCTCCGTCTGGATGCATCCGGAGTCCCTATCGCGGAATCCGTGACCGGCAACAACTACCTCAAAGCACCGGTCGATGAGAATTACGCGCTCGCCTCCGGATCGGCCCACTGGCAGAACGAATACGAGCATGGAGCCCGTCATCTGACCGCGCCAGCGATCTACGTGGCCATGGATCCTTCGCCAATCGAGACCGGCGTCCTCGCTGCGGCTGCCCTCCAGCATGGCGGCCAACTCGCCTTGCTGCCGGAAGGCGAGGCGCACGCGTCGCGCGTCAGCGATCTCACCCTCGAGTCTTCGGGCGAATCAAAGCACATCACTCTTTACGCCGTCGCCGGCCTCGACTACTCGCCCGAATATGTGTGGCTTGACGATCGCGCTGGGTTCTTCGCGTCCGTCAGCGACTGGCTCTCCGTGCTGCCCGACGCCTGGCAATCCTCGCTTCCGGCGCTCCGCACCGCTCAGAACCAGGTCGTCGAAGCGCGTTCCGCCGACCTGGCCCGCACCCTCATCCATCGTCCCTCCGGTCCGGTCGCCATCACGCATGTGGATCTGTTCGACAGTGCAACCGCCGCGATCGTCCACGACCAGACGGTGATCCTGCGCGGCGAGCGCATCCAAAGCGTCGGTCCCGCGGCGAGTGCTACGATCCCGCGCGGCGCTGAGCTCATTGATGGCCGCAGCCGGACTCTGCTCCCAGGTCTGTGGGACATGCACGCGCACGTCGCGGATAACGACGGCCTGCTCAACCTGGCTGCCGGCGTTACGACGGTTCGCGATTTGGCCAACGACATTGACACGCTGCTCGCCCGCCGCCGCCGCATCGAGAACCTGCAGGAAGTGGGCACCCGCATCGTGCTGGCCGGCGTGATCGACGGCCCCGGCCCGTATCACGGTCCCACCAAAGTCCTCGTCTCGACGGACGCGGAGGGCCGTGCCGCTGTCGACAATTACAAGCGGCTCGGCTACGTCCAGATAAAAATCTATAGCTCGGTCCCGCCCACGGTCGTACCGGCCATCATTCAGGAAGCGCACCGCCTCGGCATGCGCGTCAGCGGCCACATCCCCGCGGATATGTATGCGGACCAGTGCGTTGAATTGGGCTACAACGAAATCCAGCATGCCAACTTCCTCATGCTGAATTTCATGCGCGATGTTCGCGACACCAACACGCGCTCCCGATTCACCGCCGTCGCGCAACGTGGAGCTGGACTCGATCTCCAGTCGCCTGCGATGCAGTCGTTTGTGCAACTGCTGCTCGCTCACCACATCGATCTCGATCCGACTCTCGATGTCTTCGAGGATATGTACATGCAGGGCCCGGGCGCGATCCCGCCTGCCTTTCAACCGGTCGCCGATCGCCTGCCGACGCAGGTCCGCCGCCAACTGCTCTCCAGCGGTTTGGCCGCTCCGCCGGGGATGCAGGAAACCTACCGCCGTTCCTTCCGGAATATGCTCGCGATGATCGGCATGATGTACCGCGCCGGCATCCCGATCGAAGACGGAACCGACGAAATGCCCGGTTTCTCGCTGCACCGCGAGCTGGAGCTTGATGTGCAGGCCGGCCTGCCGCCTAATCGCGTCCTGCAGGACGCAACGCTGAACGCCGCCCGCATCATGTCGATGGATTACGAGCTCGGTTCCATCGTCCCCGGTAAGCTCGCCGATCTTGACCTTGTCACCGGTGACCCGGTCGCGAATATGGCGAACGTTCGCAACGTTGTGCTCACCGTCAAGGATGGCAACCTCTACTATCCAGCGGAGCTCGACGCAGCCCTTGGCATCGCTCCCCGGTAACCGATGCTGGAGAGGTGTTTTCTCGGGGACACCCGCATCCGCTTACAAGTGCCGGCTTGTTCGGAAGGCCCGCACCACATCCGCCGGGTCGCGATGCTGCGCATCAACAGCCTCATTCATCGCTCGCATCGCGTCGGCGTCCACCTGGCCGGCCAGCGCCGCCGTTGCTGCTGCGATGCCGGGCCACCGGCGCAACGCCGCATCCCGCACCAGCGGCACCGCCTGGTAGGGTGGAAAATAGTGCCGGTCATCCTCCAGCACCGTCAGACTGAACTCGGGAATCTGCCCGTCCGTTGAATTGGCCGCAATCATGTCCACCTGACGATCGTTCAACGCTCGATACAGGAGCCCCAGATCCATGGTGCGCGGGGGCCCGGCAAACTTCAGCCCGTAGGCCTGCTCGAGGCCGGGCAAACCGTCGGGCCGCTGTTCGAACTCGTACCCAACGCCCAGATGCCACTGGGGCGTGACCTTTGCCGCCTGGCTGAGCGTCGACAAATGCAGGCGCCGGGCGTCGTCCCCGCGGATCACCATGGCAAAGGTGTTCTGAAAGCCCAGGGGCGCTTCTACCGTTACCTGATCCTTCTGCTGGTAGAGCCGCCGCACGGTGGCCAGCACCCGCGCGGGATCGCGATCGAGCGGCTGCTTCAGAATCGCGGTCAGCGCCGTTCCCGTGTACTCCACGTAAGCGTCGATCCGCCCCGCGACCAGCGCCTGATTGCAGATGTAGCTCCCAGCGAGAAAGAAGCGGCGCTCTACCGGCAGATGGGCCTTAGCCTCGATCTCCTGGGCCAGCAGTTCGCCCAGCACCACCTGCTCCGTAAAGTTTTTTGCGCCGATCACCGGGTGATTGGGCCGGGGCGGGGAACAGCCCGTCAGCCCAGCGCCAAACGCCACTGCCGCCGTCACAAATGCACGCCGGTTCATGGCGCTGCCTGCACCGTGGGCACGCGAAACCACCGCTCCAGCAGGCCCAGGGCTCCGTCCACGCCGAGAGCCAGCAGCGCGGCGGGGATTGCCCCGGCCAGCACCAGCCGGTTATCGATCGAGGCTACTCCGCGAAAAATCAGCTCCCCGAGTCCGCCCGCGCCGACGGCCGCCGCAATGGTCGCGATGCCCACGCAGGTGACGGTCGCCGTCCGCAGCCCGGCCAGAATGAAGGACGCCGCCAGCGGCAGTTCCACCTTGAAGAATCGCTGCGCGCCGGTCAAACCCAGCGCTCGCGCTACTTCGATCAGAGACCGGTCGATGCCCTGAATGCCCGCATAGGTGTTGCGCAGAATCGGCAGCAGCGCATACGCCGTCAGAGCCACAATGGCCACCCGCGCCGCCCGCTCACCCAGCCACGGCAGCGGCAGCAGAAATCCAAACATCGCCAAAGAGGGAATCGTCTGCAGCACATTGGCCACGCCAATCACCGGCTTCGCCCAGCGCGGTCGCCGCGTCAGCCACACGCCCGTCGGCACCGCGATCGCCGTCGCCCACAGCATCGCCGCGCCCGTCAGCCACAGGTGCTCCAGCGTGAGGATGCCGATCTCGCCGCCGTATTGCTCGAGGAATCCGCTCATCGCCGCTCCTCCGCCGCTTTGTGCTCACCCCTGTGAAACGCCCGCACATATTCCGTGACCGCCGGTTCCTGCGACATCAGAAATGCATCCGGCTCCAGATGCGCCGCCACTCGTCCCTCTTCGAGCAGTACGATGCGGTCGCCCAGCAGCAGAGCCTCATCCAGATCGTGCGTCACCAGCAGCACCGTCATCCGAAGCCGCTGCAGCAGGCTGCGCAGCATGTCCTGCATCTCCGCGCGCGTCAGTGGATCCAGCGCCCCGAAGGGCTCGTCCATCAGCAGCACAGCGGGATCCGCAGCAAGCGCGCGCGCCAGACCCACGCGCTGCCGCTGTCCCCCGGAAAGCTGATGCGGATACCGCCGCGCGAACTGTCCGGGGTCGAGACCTACCGCCGCCAGCAACTCATGGCTCCGCCGCAGCCGCTCCTCCTTCGGCCGCCCCTCCGCTTCCAGCAGCAGGCCCACGTCGCGCTCCGCTGTCATATGCGGAAACAGCCCCGTCTCCTGAATCACGTACCCGATGCGGCGCCGCAGCCGAATCAGGTTCGCACGGCGCACATCTTCACCGCCCACCAGCACCGTCCCGCAGGTGGCGTCCACCATGCGATTCACGGTACGCAGCAGCGTGGTCTTGCCCGACCCGCTTCGCCCCAGCACCACTGTCGTTGTGCCCTCATCCACAGTGAGCGAGATTCGCGCCAGCAGCTGTCGCCCCTGCGGCAGCGTAAAGCTCACTTCCCGGAATTCGATCGCGGCGCTCATGGCAGTCGTTCCAGTGTAGGAGATGCGAGCGTCCCCGCACGATCTCCACCGCGCCTGGGCGTCAGGAACCGCCGCGGATTCGCCCGCGCACAAAAAAGAGAGCCCCGCGATTTGCGAGGCTCCGTCAGTCACCTGAATCGTCTCGGCTACTTCCCGATCGCGATCACCTCAAAGCTGCCTGGCACAATCGTCGGTCGAGGATGAGGGTGATCCGCCGTCGGCGCAGGCCGCGGACCGAACTCCGCCGTCGCCACGAAGAGCCGCTGCCCGTCCGGATCGATCGCCATCGTCCGAGCTCCGCGTTTTGTGGGCAGATTCTCGATCACGGTGTAATGATCCGGACTGTCCTCGTGCACCACCGTCAGTGTGCCTGCCCCGTTGGAGCTGAAAGCATACTGATCCCGGGGCGAGAATCTGGCTGCATCCGGTCCATCACCGATCGTCGGCGTCGCCACCACTTTGCCACTCTCGGTAGCCACCACCGCCATTTTCCCGTCGCAGACCGCGAACAGACGCCGGTGCTTCCGGTCGATCGCGAGTCCCGAGGGGCCCTCGCACGGCAAAATCGACCAGGTCGCTTCCACCGTATGGGTCCTGGCATTGATCTTTACGATCTCGCTCTTGTCTTCGATGTTGTCGCAGACGTATCCTCGGCCGTCCGCCACCGGAAACTCCGGCTTGCCCGGCAACGCCACCGTGGCCACAACGGTATTCGTGCCCGTATCGATGACAGTAGCGTTGTGGCTGCGACCGTTGAACGCCCAAACCGTCTTGGTGGAGGGATCGAAGACGGCTCCGTCCGGACCCGTGCCCGCCGGAATCGTTTTCTCGATTGTGTTCGTCTTCCGGTTGAACTCCGCTACCTGATTGGCGCCGCCGTCGGTGATATAACCGTGCACGCCATCGGACGAAAACACCACAGCATGCGTTCCATGCAGGCCGGTGATATCCGCCACCTGCTTGCCCTGCTGCGTATCCACCACAGCCACGTGATCTCCGTGCGTGATATAGAGCAGCTTCGAGGACGGATCAATGGCCAGATAATCCCAGAATCCGTCGCCTCCGATCTTCCACTCCGCCTGCACGTGGAAGGGACCGTTAGTTTCCTGCGCGCGCAGCGGCCCAACCCCCGCAATTACGGCCAAGAGCAAACCTCCCAACGTCATCATGCAGAGCAGAACTTTCTTTCGCCGAACCATCATTGAAACGCACACTCCTTCCTCGAGAACAACGCAGCCAGAGTACTCTGCCTTGCTGAATTTTGGCTGAAGGAGGGGGGCGGCGCCGGGCCGCCTGCGGGCCGGATGTCCTAATCGGTGGGGCCGTCGCTGAGGAACTGCCGCAGAGCGTGCCGCAGGCGCGCGGTGTTGCGCGGAAAAATGGCGTCGCCGGCCAGTCCGCTGGTTTCCAGATCCGCGTCGGCCAGGTACCCGACAAACTGTCGCGCATTCGCGCGCTTCACGCGCAGTGCCGCATCGACTGCCGATTCCACGGCATGTTCACTGGTGACTTCCAGCAGCACCACATCGAAATCCTTTCCATCGAGATGGTTTTCGATTCCCGAATAGTCGCCCGCATAGTCAATGACAAAGCCATCCTCCTTCAGCAACTGGTGGATGGACTTTCCGTGCCGTTCGGAATCGCTGGCCAGCAGTATGGAAGTGTTGGTTAATGGCCCTTTTCGCTCTTTCGCATAGGTCATCATAGTGGGCTTGATTTCTCCTCCTGGTGATGAACCGCTTTGGATGTGGAGCCTCCGCACCTTCGTCTCCACAGGTTCAGGCGCACTCTCCTGCCTGATCGAAAGCCAATGGAGCGGTCCGGAGACCGTCCGCGATTGCAGGGAACCGGGAAGCCGCCCGGAAAATCCCTCGTCATCGCGTGTCTGCTGGGAAAATGCAAGGGGGCGGCCAAATGGGGAGTAGAACTCGCAGGCTACTAAATCAAAAAGCCTTATGGGACAATTTGCGCCAGGCAACCATCGGCGACGAGATAGTTCTACCCGCTGCCGAGGGAAGATTTGCCTCCGGGATCGCGGTCCGGCGCATCCTCCTGTGGAACTGCACATCGAAAGAGTGGTTTACAGTCACACAAAATGGTTCATCTGGCTCAACTCGCGGCCCTGGTCTCGCCGGCGTCTGCGGCCGAAGAGGCGCTGAGATCCACCTACGTGAAGTTCTCGCTGCTGGCGCTCAGTTCCATCTTCTTTCTGGTCGACCCTTTCGCCGCCATCCCTTCTTTCATCGCCATCACCGCGGGGGTCGACCCCATACGGCGCCGGCGCATGGCGTGGAAGGCCGCTCTCACCTGCTTTATCGTGCTGACTTCTTTCGCTTTAGCGGGCCAGTTCATCTTCAGCCTCTTCGGCATCAAGCTGCCCGCCTTTGAGATCGCCGGCGGCCTAATTCTGCTGCTCATCGGCATCGACATGATGGAAGCGAAACGCTCGCCTACGCAGGAATCGCAGGACGAGACTCAGGAGGCGGCGTCGAAGGAGGATGCGGGGATCGTGCCTCTTGGCATTCCCATGCTGGCCGGTCCCGGTGCGATTTCGAGCGTGATGGTGCTGGTGGGACAGGCGCCCAACCACTGGCAAATGCTGGCCATCCTTGGTTCCATCACCCTGACGGCGTTCCTCAGCTACCTGGTGCTGAGCGCGGCGGGCCGCATCCGGGTCTTCCTGGGCGAGACGGGCATCCGCATCCTCGTTCGCATCATGGGCCTGCTGCTGGTGGCGCTGGCCATGCAGTTCTTCGTCAACGGGCTGACGGACCTGGGGTTGATCGCGCGGCGGTGATGAGCGCCGCCTCCCCTAGGGTCGAACCACTTTCTCTTCGTGGGGAAACGCATCCAGCGTTGCGCGGCTGATCTTCAGGTGATCGACGACCAGCTGCGGCGGCAAATGGGTGAGCCAATTCGCGAGCGAGACGTCCTGGTAGTAGCTGTCCTTGAACATTTCCAGGAACACAAGATCGGTGTCCCCGGTGTTCTCGATGTAGTGGGGAAAGTTCCGCTGAACATATCCCACGTCGCCCTGCTGGAAGTCCATCGTGCGGGCACGCTCGGCAGCGGCAAAGACCGTCATGCGCCCTCTGCCCTTGACGTAGTATTGCCATTCGTCGGCATTCGGATGCCAGTGCATCTCCCGCAGTCCGCCTGGATGCAAAATCACATGGGCCGCGGCGATTTGCGACGAGGCCTTAAAGTTGTTGCCGTCCACGATACGGACTTCCCCGCCTTTCGCGGCATGGGTCGGGGGCATTTCCATCAGGCGGAAATCGAAGGGGCAGCCGGGATGGACCCAGATTGCCGCAGGCCGCCTTGCGGTCCGCCTCCAGCGGCCCCGGAATGGTTCCCGGAAAGATGTATCGGCCTTCTGACGGCAGGGGGAGGAAAGGCCGTGGCCGGCACGCCAAAGTTTTTGGCCAGCACTTCGGGCGGTGTGTGCACCATCCAGTCCGTCAGCAGCACGGTCTCGTACTCGTCGAAATCCCCGTCGTCAAAGACCAGAAGGAACTCGCAGCCGTCGGGAGGCAGACCCTGGATGGAGTGCGGGTAGCCCGAAGGGAAATTCCAGATATCGCCCTCCTTCACATCGTCCACAAAGCTGCGCCCATCCGGATCGATGCACGTAATCCGCGCCCCGCCGGCCAGCATGAGGGCCCACTCCGACGCGTTATGCCAGTGCAGCTCGCGAATGCCGCCTGCCACCAGCCGCATCTGCACCCCGGCAATTTCCTTTGAGACATGCAGGTCCGCCGCCGTCACCTGTCGCGTCCAGCCGCCGGGCTGCACACGCTTATGCGCCAACGAGAAGGGGTACTTGAAGGAGCCAAGGTTCCCGTGATCCGTGGCCGGCGGTGCCACCGAGTCCGGATTTTAAGCGTGCAGCGCCGGATTATCCTGCCCCATCAGCAGGATCGAGCTGGGATCGTGCTCCGCCTGTTCTACCTGCTCCTTTGTCTGCGCCTCTGCTGCGCGTCCGAGCGCGCCCGCAGCGAGTGCCGCCGAGCCAAATTCCGGAAAACGACGACGAGAGGGAAAAGGAATATCAGTCACGGTGAACAGGCTACCGTGGAAAAGAGGAGTGCGGGTGGCCTTCCCTTCCTGGATGAGGCCCGTCTTCTGAGGCCGGCAACGGCGTGCTTATGGGTGGCGTCGATCAGTCGTCAAGGGGGAGGAAGGAAATGCTCCGGATCTGCGTGCCGGCTCCCCAGGGGATTTCCACGGTTTTCATCGGTTTTCCACGGTTGCGCTCTTCCGCTGTCTCCCGTAGGATCAATAAGTCGCTTCTGAACAGCAGCGGGTTGCAAGGGCAACGCGGACATGCTAAAGTAAGAAACGATTGCAGCAGTGGGAAAGGCTTCGCTGGCCGGGTTCAGGAGAATCTGGGTAGTGTTGGAAGGCGAAGCGGCTCTGTTCGACCGACGCAGCGCTGAGTGCGCACCGTAGCCCGACAGACAATCCATTGCAGGACAGGGAGCTGCAGGCATTATTCGCCTCCAATATCCCCAGGGTGGTCAGCCACCCCCGCGAGCTCTGCTCCCGGAAAGGTCTTTCTAAGTTTGGCGCTTCACGGTCTGGTCCCGACACAGGGAGCCGAATCGCATTGCAGCGAACCGCATTGTTAATCAGCGAGATTCATCGTTGCTTGACACATGCAGCCGAGTTCAGATAATCTCGGAAAGTTCGCGCAAAATTGAAGCGCAACAAGTTCGAGGACGCGCAGCGTGCCCTCCGGGGTAACTGCGAGCTTCGATCCAAAACGGTCCGCTCAGGCGGAGTGCCGTCAGGATCTTTGACAATCAGGTTGAACATGCCAGTCGTGAGAATACGGAAAGATCTGGTTTGATCATTCTCACAATGTTAGTGCTTCGTGGCCTTTTCGAGCGCCATGAAGCCGATTCCTCCGCGGACCTCCGTCCTGCGGTTGGAATCATCAGGTTTCAAACGAGAGTTTGATCCTGGCTCAGAATCAACGCTGGCGGCGTGCCTAACACATGCAAGTCGAGCGAGAAAGTGGAGCAATCCATGAGTAAAGCGGCGCACGGGTGAGTAACACGTGACT
>DATAWD010000056.1:0-11394 GCA_036267395.1 Acidobacteriaceae bacterium
GCGAGGATCACTGCCTCTGCAGCGGCTCCCGGCAACACCCGCTTGCCCGGGATCACATGGTGAGAGCTCGTAGCTCAGTTGGTAGAGCAACGCCCTTTTAAGGCGTGGGTCCTGGGTTCGAGTCCCAGCGGGCTCACCACAAATCCCGAATAACGAACATTGCAGTTTGCGGGGCCCCCGGCAAGCCCGCCGTTGGCTTGATGGGGTGCTACGGCGTGGGTCCTGGGTTCGAGTCCCAGCGGGCTCACAATTTCAAATGTCATCCCGAGCGGAGCGCCGCCGCAAGCTACCCCGGGCGAAGGGTGAAGTGGCGAAAGTCGAGCAAGCCAAAGGGCTCACGCCTCGAAGAGCCATCCCCAATTCATGGGCAACGCTCACACCACCGGGTGCCGCGCTGCGGCACGGCGGAGAAAGCCACGGGCTTTAGCCCGTGGAACAACCTCTTCTGAAAAGAAAAGGGCTTCAGCCCCGGGGCCCTTCTGAACGCTATACGCTGTCCGCTATCCGCTTCTCCAGAAAATGCACCCCACCCACCCCCTGCAGCCGCGCCGCCGCCGCCTCCGGCGTGATATCCCGCTGCGGCATGCCCAGCAGTTCGAAACCAACCATATACTTTCGTACCGTCGCCGAGCGCAGCAGCGGCGGCAAAAAGTGCCCGTGGAAGTGCCATTCATCGTGCCCACAGTCATCGGTCGGCGCCTGATGAAACCCCATCGTGTACGGAAAGCTGGTCTCAAATAAATTGTCGTAGCGCGTCGTCACCTGCTTCAGAATGTCCGCCAGCCCGGCGCGCTCCGCGTCCTTAAAATCCAGCAGCGACCGCATGTGCCGCTTCGCCACCACCAGCACCTCAAACGGCCATACCGCCCACCACGGCACCACGGCCAGAAAGGCCTCGTTCTCGCAGACCACCCGCACCCGCTCCCTGGCCTCCAAAGCCGCATAATCGCACAGCAGGCACCGCCCGCGCCGCTCGCGATAGGTCGCCAGCGCCTCGGTCTCCGCCAGCGGCTCGTCCGGAACATGCTCCGTCACCCAGATCTGCCCGTGCGGGTGGGGATTGCTCGCCCCCATCATCGCCCCGCGATTCTCAAAGATCTGCACGTAGCGGAATTCCGGCTCCGCCCCCAGCGTCCTGTACTCCTCCGTCCACACCTCCACCACGCGCCGAATGTCCGCGACCGCCATCCGCGCCAGCGTCAGACTGTGGTCGGGATGAAAGCACACCACCCGGCATCGCCCCCGCTCCCGCTCCGCGCGCAGCAGCTCCGGTGCATCCGTCCGCTCAGGATCCTCGCTGTTCGGCAGCAACGCCGCATAGTCGTTATCGAAGACATACGTGCCCTGATACTGCGGCGTCACCTTGCCGCCGGCCCGCGTGTTGCCCGGACACAGATAGCACTCCGGGTCGTAGTGCACCTCCGAGAACCCCGACGACCTGCTCACCTCGCCCTGCCACGGCCGCGCCGTCCTGTGCGGAGACACCAGCACCCACGCCCGCCGCAGCGGGTTATACCGGCGATGCGGAAACTGCAACGACTCAGCCAGACACCCCTCCTGTAACCTGTAACCCGCAACCTATTCCCTGGAACCTGTTACCCGTGGCCCGCGGTCCGTGGCCGGTGCATGGTGACCTGAACTCCAAACTCTGATCCCTGAACTCTGCCGACGGCGCTCACGCCGTGGGCTTATCCGGCACCGGCGCCACCGCCAGAAACTCCCGCGCAAATCCTTCCGCAAACTCCTCCAGCAGCGTCCGCACCCGCTCCGCATCTTCACTGCGCACGATCAGCCCCGCGTGATGATGTTTCTTCAGCCGCAGCACAATCTCCGGCGCAAAAAACTTCCGCGTGTCCGGCTCCGCGGTCTTCGCCAGACATAGCACGCTTCCCGCATAGAACGCGAGCGGCTGCGGCGCCCGGTACGCCTGCCCGCGCACATCGGCCACCTCAATCCGCGCCCACTCCCGCCACAGATTCACCCCCGTCGCCGCTTCCACCACATTGGCAATGAACGCGCCGCCCACCCGCGCCGCCGCCTCCAGAAAATACGTCCGCCCATCTTTTGCGCGGATATATTCCGCGTGCGTGACCCCGCTGCGCAATCCCAGCGCCGGCATCAGCTCGGCATTCATCCGCGTCAGCTCCCGCGTCTCTTCCGACCCGCGATCGATCACCCGCGTCGTGAACACGCCGCCCTCGTGCATCGTTTGCATGGGAGGCTTCCCGTAACCGCTCACCGCCGCGAAGACAACCTTGCCCTCGCTCACGATCGAGTCGACGTGATAGATATCGCCGGGCACAAACCGCTCCAGCAGAGAGCAGCTCTGCCGATCCCCCAGCTCCTCCAGAGCCCTCCAAACCTGCGCCGCCTCATGACACTTCCGGATCCCGATGGCCGACGCCTCGGCCCGTGGCTTCAGCACCCACGGCGCCGGCACCCGCTGCATCCACTGGTGCAGCTCCTCATGCACCAGTACCCTCGTGAACTCCGGAACCAGAAACCCCGCCCGTTGCGCCTCTTCCCGCATCACCAGCTTGTCCCGGTAGTGCGAGGTGGCCGTCCGCCCCATGCCCGGAATCCGCATGTGCTCCCGCAGCGCCGCCACCGTCTCCATGTCGAACTCGTCCAGAGCCACCAGCCGGTCGAAACGCCGCGTCCGCCCCAGATACGTCACCGTGTTCGTGACCTGCTCCAGCGTCAGACCCTCCGGCATGGTCACCAGCTCTTCGAGGATCCGCCGCGGCCAGTCCGCCTGGCGCAGCTTGTCCAGCGTCAGCAGCATCACCCGGCACCCCTGCGCCGCACACTCCTCCAGAAACGCCTGGCCCTTCTCATACGTGCTGACACACAAAATCCTCGGTGACTCGCTCATAGGTTCATCCCAGCGCTGCAGGTGATCCGGCCTTCCGCCAACCGGCTTTTTGCTGACCGCTTCCGGGCTGCCCGCACCACGCTCTTTACGCTATACGCTACACGCTTCGCGTCCCTGTTCTACCATAGCTGCGGGGATGCCATGTCCGACCCCTTCCACTTCTCCGCCCTCGAAATCGCCCGTCTTCACGACCGCGCCACCGCCCTGTGGCACCGCAACGAGGACCCCCACCACATCCACGCCCACGATTTCCTCGATACCGTCCTCAACCAGCACCGCGCCAACTTCGATCTCTGGCATACCGAAGACCGCGCCCGCGACCCCCGCGCCTCCGACCACGACATCGCCGAAGTCAAGCGCTCCATCGACCGCTACAACCAGCGCCGCAACGACCTCGCCGAGCAATGCGATGCCACCCTCCTGAACCACGTCACAGAAATCCTCGCCCCGCACGGCGGCCTCGCCCCAACCGCCCCCCTCCATTCAGAATCCCCCGGCCTCATCATCGATCGCCTCAGCATTCTCGCCCTCAAAATCGCTCACACCCAGGAAGAAATCGACCGTCCCCGCGCCCCGGCAGGCCATACCGACCGCAACCGTGCACGCCTCGCCATCCTTATAGAGCAGCGCGACGATCTCGTCGGCTCCCTCGATCAGCTCTGGGCCGACGTCCTCCAGGGCCGTCGCCGCTTCAAAATCTACCGCCAGCTCAAGATGTACAACGACCCCTCCCTCAACCCCTCCATCTACGGAAGAGATTTGTCATCCTGAGCCCCCGCCGGCGTGGGAAGGATCTGCGTTTCGGCCGCGACCGCAACCTGTAACCCGTACCCTGCACCCTGCACCCTGTACCCTGTACCCTGTCTTCACATGCTTCTCGCCAACGCCGACGACTTCGGCCTGACCCCCGGCGTCAATCGCTCCATCGTCGAACTCCACGCCGCCCGCGCTCTCTCCTCCGCCACCCTCATGGCGACCGGGCCTTTCTTTGACGACGCCGTTCGCCTGGCCCACGATCACCCCACCCTCGAAGTCGGCTGCCACATCCTCCTCGTCGACGGCGCCCCCGCACTTCCTCCTCGCAAAATCCCCACGCTCTGCCCCAACGGCCAGACCTTCCGGCCCACCCTCACCCACTTCGTCCGCGATCTCCTCACCTTCCGCATTCGCGCCGAAGAAATCGTCGCCGAAGCCATGGCGCAGATCCTCCGCCTCCAGGCCGCCGGCCTCCACGTCTCCCACATCGACACGCACAAGCACACCCACCTCTTCTCCGGTGTCCTCCGCCCGCTCCTCAAGGCCGCCCGCGCCTGCGGAATCCCCGCCATCCGCAATCCCTTTGAGCCCGCCTGGGCCCTCCGTGCCACCCCCAGCGCCTCCTCCCTCCGCCGCCTCGCCGTCGTCGCTCTCCGCACCGAGCACCGTGGCTTCCTCGGCCGTGTCCGTCTCGCCGGACTCGCCACCCCCTCCGGCACCATCGGCGTCCTCGCCACCGGCACCCACGGCCCCGACGCCGTCCGCTCCACCCTTCGCGCTCTCATCAGCGCCCTCCCGCCTCCACCCGCCTCCGCGCCGCCGCCCATCTGGGAGCTCGTCTGCCACCCCGGCCATCTGGACTCCCACCTCGAAGCGGTCCGTACCCGCCTCCGCGCCTCCCGCGCCGACGAGCACGCCGCCCTCCTCGAACTCCTCCCCGCCATCCCCCTCGCCTCCTGGCGCAGTTTGTCTTCGGGAACCAACCCCGCCCCGCCCGCGTAAACTCTCTTCGAGGACTCCCGGCATGCAGGCTTTCTACCAATGGTTCTTTCCCGCCGTCTGGATCGCCTTTCTCCTCTACTGGCAGATCTCCGCCCTCGGCGCCAAAACCACCACCCGCCTCGAATCCGCCGCTTCCCGCATCACCCGCACCGTCGTCTTTTTCGTTGCCATCGCCCTCTTCTTCCTCCAGCACATCCCCATTCCCTGGCTCTATTGGCACTTCCTGCCCACCGGCCTTCCTGCCTTCTACATCGGAGCCGCCATCACCGTCGCCGGCCTCCTCTTCGCCGTCTGGGCCCGCATCACCATCGGCGCCAACTGGAGCCGCTCCGTCACCATCAAGCAAAACCACGAGCTCGTCACCAGCGGCCCTTACGCGCTCGTACGTCACCCCATCTACACCGGCCTGCTCACGGCTCTCCTCGGCTCCGCTATCGCACTCGCCCAATTCCGTGGACTCATCGCCTTCGCCCTCTTCTTCATCTCCCTCTGGTACAAGCTCCGCCTCGAAGAAAACTGGATGCGCTCCCAGTTCGGCGACACCTACACCACCTACGCCCAACGCACCGCCGCCCTCGTCCCCTGGCTCCTGTAAATCAGCGAACTCTGTCCTCCACCAGCCCGGTTCTACAATTCCCCTATGCACGACGTCCTCGTCTATTCCCGCAGCGGCTGCCATCTCTGCGACGTCGTCAAAGACACCCTCACTCAGCTCCAGCCCTCCGCCGACTTCCACTGGCGCGCCATCGACATCGATACCGACCCCCAGCTCCGCCAGCAGTACAACGACCAGGTCCCCGTCGTCCTGATCGATGGCCGCAAGGCCTTCCAGTACCACATGGACCCACGCCAGTTCCTCCGCGCCCTCGAAGCCCGGCCGTAGCTCCGGTTATCATGGCGGCGTGAGGTGATATGCAGACCCTGCTTTGGCACGCGCGCTATGCGTTGCGCCAGCTCCTGAAAACCCCTGCCTTTACGCTGGCTGCGCTGCTCACTCTGGCCCTCGGCATCGGCGTCAACGCGGCCATGTTTTCTGTCATCGATCAGGTGCTGCTCCGGCCGTTGCCTTATAAAAATGCGGACCGGCTGGTGAAATTCGGGCCCGTCGATCCCGTGAATCCCCAGAACTACGGATCCATGTCTCTGCCCGATCTGCGCGACATGGCCGCTCGCAGCCATTCCCTCCAGGCCATCGGCTACTTCACATTTCAGATTCCCACCCTCGGCGGCGCCTCCAGCGAGCCGAAAATTACCCCTGAAATTACGGCCAGCACCAATCTCTTCGACCTCATCGGCGTCCGCCCCATGCTGGGTCGCGGATTCGTTCCCGACGACGGCAAGCCCGGCCACAACAATGTCCTCGTCCTTGGCTACACCGTCTGGCAGCAGAGCTTCCACGGCAATCGCGGCATCGTGGGCAGCTCCGTCACCATTGACGGCGATCCCTACTCCGTCATCGGCGTCCTGCCGCCGAACGTCGAGTTTCCCGGCAATGTCGGAGACGCCATCTACTCCCCCCTCGTCACCGACGACAAAAGTATGCAGGACCGCGACAATGCCGGCCTCATGTCATTCGGGCTGCTCCTCCCCGGAGTTCCGGTGTCTCAGGCGCGCGCCGAGCTGAACAGCATTCGCCGGCAACTCCGGCACGACTACCCCAAAGAGGAAGGCAAAGACCCCATCCGGGTTGAAAGTTATCGCGACTCGCTGACCGACGACGCGCGGCCCGCGCTCAACGCCCTCAACTTCGCCGTCATCGCCGTGTGGCTCATCGCGTGTGCGAATGTGGCCGGGCTTATGCTCACGCGCTTCAATGCCCGCCGGCGCGAGATTGCGATTGTCACTGCGCTGGGCGCTCCGCGCGCCACCGTGGCCCGTCAGTTCCTTACGGAGAGCCTCATCCTCGGCCTCGCCGGCGGCGCCGCCGGCCTTGGATTAGCCGCCCTCATCCTCCATGTCCTCCGGCATTACCTGGCCGACGCCGTCCTCTACGGCAGCGATATTCATATCAACGCCGGCGTGTGCATCTACCTCTTCGTCGCCAGCCTGGTTTCAGCGGTCCTCTTCGGCCTGGCTCCGGCCTGGGCCGCCTCCCGCCTCTCCCTGCAGGAGGGCTTGCGCGAGGGTGCCGCCGCCACCGGCGTCAGCCGCAAACAGGCCTTCTGGCGCGATGCCCTCGTCGTCACGGAGTTCACCCTCACTCTGGCTCTCCTCATCGCCGCCGGCCTCATGATGCGCACCCTGCTCATGCTGCGCCACGCCGAATTGGGCTTCGATGCCGGCCACGTCGTCACCGGCGACCTCTACCTGCCCACCCACGGAGTTTGGTGGGCCAACCAGGATGCCCACAAGGCCAACCTCATCACCACCCTCTGGCAGCCGCTGGCCGAGCGCCTCCAGCACACCCCGGGAATCCTCTCCGCCGGCCTGACCACCGTGCGTCCCCTGCAACCCAACTGGTCGTTCAATGCCCACACCAAAATCAAGGGCGAGACCTATCCCGATCAGAGCGCGCAGCCGGAAGCGGTCGTGCGCGCGGCTACCGCGGGTTACTTCATAACCTTTGGCGTGCGCCTGTTGCAGGGACGCTTCTTTGACCATGACGTGGATACCTTAAATTCGCCCATCGCTCTCGTGGTGAATGAGGCGTTCGCAAAGAAGGTATTTCCCAGCGGGAGTCCGCTGGGCCGCCAGGTCGAGGTCGGCGACGAGAAAACGCCCGCCCGCGAGTGGGGCACCATTGTCGGCGTGGCCGACAATGTCCGCCAGCGCTCCGCCGGTGAGGCGCCGCAGCCGGAGGTCGATATCGACCTGGGGCAACTCACCCCCCAGGACGACCTCTACCCGATTCTGTCCTCGTTCCTGATGAACGTCGCGGTGCGCACCCATCTGCCCACATCCGACGCGGAGAACGCGATCCGGACCGCCGTCCATCAATTGCAGCCGGAAATCGGCATTGACAAGCTGGAGCCCATGCAGCAGGTCGTCGATGACTCCATGGGCAACCAGACCCTGGCCGCGCGCCTGCTGGCCCTCTTCGCCGTCGCAGCCTTGCTGATCGCCGTGGCCGGAATTTACGGCCTGCTCTCCTACACGGTCACCCAGCGAACGCGCGAATTCGGCGTCAGGCTCGCCCTCGGCGCTCCCCAGAGCAGCGTGCACTGGCTGGTCCTGCGCCGCGCCCTCATCCTCCTCGGCATCGGCATCGCAGCCGGTATCTCCCTCGCCGTCCTGGCCAGCAGCATCCTGCGCGCCTTCATCTACGGCTTCCGGGGATACGACGTCTTCACCGTCTTTGCCGTGGCCGCCATCCTCGCGCTCTGCGGACTGGCCGCCAGCTATCTCCCCGCGCGTCGCGCCGCCAAAGTCGACCCCATGGTCGCCCTGCGCACCGAGTAAGGATATCGACAGGGAAGCGATCAAGGAAGTGAACCCGCAACCGCTGGGCGGCATCGTGGAGTCTCGATGAGACTTATGGGGGCGGAAAGATTCACGGCCCCGGTTCCTTTGCGAGCTTTCCTAGTTGGTGGTAGTGGGTCCGTTTGAGTTTTCGCCCCCTTGAATGGTTTGGAGAAAACCCCGATGCTGAGGTATGCCAAAGCGCAATCGTGTCGATGCGGCGCTTCGCTCGACTGACGAACGCTTGCAGCAAGAAGATCGACAACCACCGTCACGCAGTTGCGCTCTGCTTCATGGACTACAACTCTCGCCGGGTGAGTCAGACGCTGCGCGTGACCCCAGCCATGGAAGCCGGGCTGGCCGATCACGTCGGGTCCATCGAAGAACGGGTCGGCCTTCTCGGGTGATATTCGTCACATCCCCGCCCCCGCGCTCCCGGCAGAATAGCCAGACAACTGAATAGCAGTGGGGGCCGCTACTCTTTCCGGGGTGCGGCGCCCTGCTGTACCGCGTTGGGAGACATGATGGCTGCTCCAGAGCCAATCCGGGACTGGCACCAGATCGCCGTAGAAATGCTCATGACGGACGCAGACCTCGCGCTGCAATCCATTACCGCGCTCTTCGCGGGGGATAACGAGGACGCCGTGGCGCGGGTCGTGCACAGCACGCGGGAGGTCTACGACTCAATCCTGGCGAGGCGAAAGAAAACCGCACTGTCCGCCAGAGACGCCGCTACGTTGAACGCAAAGATGGACCGCCTCCAGGCCAGGCTGAAGTTCATGGGCGAAGTCGTCTGAATTCAAACTGACCCACTACCAACTTTCCAGGTTGGTTGCGCGCTATTGCGCAACAGCCATTGCAGGCGCGAGTCGAATAGCCTGCCCTGAGCGAGTCCGCGCAAGCGGGCGAGTCGAACGGGCACCTGCATTTCTCGTTTTCGGAACCAACGCAGCGTCCGTTGCACAGGGATTATGGACTTTTCCCTGCCTCTGTGGAAATCCTGTCAAGCCCTCCCCCGCCTGACCAAAGTACCCTTTCCCTCGCAATCCCTCTCGAATCAATTCCCTATTCGTAACCGCGACAGGTCCAAAACCTGGCACTAAATCGGCCGCGGTTTGGTATTCTGAACTTATAGAGTGAAATTCAGGAAAAGGACCGCCCAACCGCGGTCCTTTTCCTTTTTCCAGGAGCTTCCCATGTCCTCTGACTGCGCTTTCCTTTTCCGCAAGGTCCAGCCCTGCGCTGCACGCGACTCCCACGGTCGGCCACCCAACCCATCCCATGCCGGCTGCCTGAACGGCCGATCTTTGGAGGCTCTGACAAATACCGTCTTTTCTTCAGCCGACCCGATCGCATCCCCCCCAACGCCTGTTTGGAGCCTCTGCAATCTACCCGGTTTCCCGGTAATTCCAGTTCAGAGCCCTCAAAACAAAACGCCACCTGATAGAAAGGAGGGCACTTCCCCAAAAACCTATCCCCCGGGGGGGTGGGCGCCGGGTTGGGTCTGGTCCCTGCTCCCCGCACCCTGTACCCTGACCTTTAGACCATGATCGATAGCGCTTCCGGCCCTCCTCGCGTCCGCTTCGCCCCTTCGCCCACCGGTTACCTGCACGTCGGCGGAGCCCGCACCGCTCTCTTTAACTGGCTCTTTGCCCGCCACTTTGGCGGCACCTTCATCCTCCGCATTGAGGACACCGACTTGGAGCGTTCCTCCGAAGCCATGGTCGAAGGCATCCTCGAAGGCATGCGCTGGATCGGCCTCGACTGGGACGAAGGACCCTTCTTCCAGTCGCAACGCCTCCCTCTCTACCAGTCCACCGCCGGGAAGCTGATCGCCTCCGGTCACGCCTATTACTGCTTCTGCACCAAAGAAGAGCTCGAAAAGCGCCGTGCCGAAGACGCCGCTGCCAACCGGCCGCTCATGTACGACCGCCGCTGTCGGAATCTGGAGCTCGACGACATCGCCCACCGCCGCGCCGCCGGTCAGCCCGCCGCCGTCCGCTTCGCCGTTCCTGAGGGCTCAACCTCCTGGGACGACGCCGTCTTCGGCCGCGTCGAGTTCGCCAACGCCGAGCTCGAGGACTTCGTCCTCCTCCGTTCCGACGCCATTCCGACTTACCACCTTTCCGTCGTTGCCGACGACATCGATATGCGCCTCACCCACATCATCCGCGGCGCCGACCACATCTCCAATACGCCCAAGCAGATCCTGCAATACCGCGCTCTGGGCGCCGAATTGCCCACCTTCGCCCACCTTCCGCTCATCCTTGGCCCCGACAAGACTCGCCTCTCCAAGCGCCACGGCGCCACCTCGGTCATCGCCTATAAGGACCTGGGCATCCTTCCGGAAGCCTTCCGCAACTTCCTCGCCCTGCTCGGCTGGTCGCCCGGTTCGAAGCCAACTGCGCAGCCCAAAGACCGCGAGATCTTCGCCTCCGACGATCTCATCCGGCTCTTCTCGCTCGACGGCATCTCCAGATCGAATGCCGTCTTCGATAACGACAAGCTCGCCTGGTTCAATACGGAGTACATTCGCGCCTGCGACTCTGCGAAACTGCTTCCCCTGATTGAAGAGGAATGGAAGGCAGCCGACCTCCAGCCCGATCGCTCGCACGCCGAAATCCTCGCGGCCATCGACCTCCTTAAGCCGCGCGCGCGCAAACTGAAGGATTTCACCACCACCTTCCGCGCCTACTTCACCGACCGCTTCGAATACGACCCCGCTGCGGTGGCGAAGTTCCTCGACGATCCGGCTCTGCCCGGCCTCCTCGAAGAACTGGCCCACCGCTATGCGGCTGCGCCGCAGTTCACCGAGGCCTCGACGGAGGAGATGCTGCGCACCTTCGCCGCTGAAAAAGGGGTGAAAGCCGGCGCTCTGATCAACGGCTCCCGTGTCGCGCTGACCGGCCAGGCCGTCGCTCCCAGCCTCTTCGCCGTCATGCTCCTGCTCGGCCAGGACCGCGTCGTCCGCCGCCTCTCCGCAGTGGCCAAACCGCCCACCGCGGGCTGATCGGACCGGCCAGCCGGTTCGCTGGCGGCCCGTCATTCCGCTGCACCCTGGACGCTGTACGCTGAACGCTGTTGTTGCTACAATCCGAAGAGCGGGATGGTGACAGTCCCGCGGACTCGCCGCTCCTCTGCTGCGCGAATCGAACCAAAAACCGGCAGCGCAACGCTTCCGGTTCTGCAATATAAGGGGACGTAGTTCAGTTGGTTAGAATGCTGCCCTGTCACGGCAGAGGTCGCGGGTTCGAGCCCCGTCGTCCCCGCCATAAACCAAAGGAAATCTGAGGTTTACGGCGTTCCCGCAAATGACAAATTCCACTCCACGGTACGCTACGGTACGGAACTTCTGAGCCGCA